>NZ_JBEAKW010000001.1:0-434424 GCF_040065795.1 Klebsiella sp. JB_Kp004
AGACCCGGACAGGTAGGCCGGGTAAGGCGCAGCCGCCACCCGGCACAAAATCGGCGCACGTGCTCCATGCCTCTGCGGAGGCATTTTTTACGTCCGTCTGGCAAACCTGACAAATAACCTGGCAAGAGCAAACAAACGCCCCGGCGCCGCGGGCTGGTAGCTTAAGGGTGACAAAGCCGACATTCGCAGCGGCAAAAGACAACACAACTATAAGATGAGGTCATCATGGCAAACGGCTTGAAATTTTCCCCTCGTAAAACCGCGCTGGCGCTGGCCGTGGCGGTGGTTTGCGCCTGGCAATCCCCGGTCTTCGCTCACGGCAGCGAAGCGCACATGGTGCCACTGGATAAAACGCTGGAGGCGTTTGGCGCTGACGTGCAGTGGGACGACTATGCGCAAATGTTTACCCTGATAAAAGACGGCGCTTACGTCAAAGTGAAGCCCGGCGCTAAAACCGCGATCGTCAACGGCAAAACCCTTGATCTGCCGGTGCCGGTGGTGATGAAGGACGGTAAAGCCTGGGTCTCCGATACCTTTATCAACGACGTGTTCCAGTCCGGTCTCGACCAGACCTTCCAGGTGGAAAAGCGCCCTCACCCATTAAACTCGCTCTCGGCAGCGGAAATCAGCGACGCGGTGACCATTGTCAAAGCCGCGCCGGAATTCCAGCCTAATACCCGGTTTAGCGAAATTTCCCTGCATGAGCCGGATAAAGCGGCGGTATGGGCCTTCGCCCTGCAGGGCACGCCGGTGGATGCGCCGCGCACTGCCGATGTGGTGATGCTGGATGGCAAACAGGTGATGGAGGCCGTGGTCGATCTGCAACACAAAAAAATCCTCTCATGGACGCCGATCAAAGGTGCCCACGGCATGGTGCTGCTCGATGATTTCGCCAGCGTGCAGAACATCATCAACGCCAGCAGTGAATTCGCGGCGGTGCTGAAAAAGCACGGGATTACCGATCCTGGTAAAGTGGTCACCACCCCGCTCACCGTTGGCTACTTCGATGGCAAAGATGGCCTGCAGCAGGATGCGCGCCTGCTGAAGGTGGTCAGCTATCTCGATACCGGCGACGGCAACTACTGGGCGCACCCGATTGAAAACCTGGTGGCGGTGGTCGACCTGGAAGCGAAGAAAATCATCAAAATCGAGGAAGGCCCGGTGATCCCGGTGCCGATGGAACCGCGGCCGTATGATGGCCGGGACCGCAACGCCCCGGCAGTGAAACCGCTGGATATTACTGAACCGGAAGGCAAAAACTACACCATTACCGGGGATACCATTCACTGGCGGAACTGGGATTTCCACCTGCGTCTTAACTCGCGCGTCGGGCCCATCCTCTCGACGGTGACCTACAACGATAACGGCAAAAAACGCCAGGTGATGTATGAAGGTTCCCTTGGCGGGATGATTGTCCCCTACGGCGACCCGGACGTCGGCTGGTATTTCAAAGCCTATCTGGACTCCGGCGATTACGGCATGGGCACCCTGACCTCGCCGATTGTACGCGGCAAAGACGCGCCGTCGAATGCGGTGCTGCTGGATGAAACCATAGCCGACTACACCGGCGCGCCGACCACCATCCCGCACGCTGTCGCCATCTTCGAGCGCTACGCCGGGCCGGAATATAAGCACCTGGAGATGGGCAAGCCCAACGTCAGTACCGAGCGCCGGGAGCTGGTGGTGCGCTGGATCAGCACCGTCGGCAACTACGACTATATCTTTGACTGGGTATTCCACGACAACGGCACCATCGGTATCGACGCCGGCGCCACCGGGATTGAGGCGGTGAAAGGCGTGCTGGCGAAGACCATGCACGACCCTAGCGCCAAAGAGGATACCCGCTACGGAACGCTGATCGACCATAATATTGTCGGCACCACCCACCAGCATATCTATAACTTCCGCCTCGACCTCGACGTGGACGGCGAAAACAACACCCTGGTGGCGATGGACCCGGAGGTGAAGCCCAACACCGCCGGCGGCCCGCGCACCAGCACCATGCAGGTGAATCAGTACACGATCGACAGCGAACAGAAAGCGGCGCAGAAATTCGACCCGGGCACGATTCGCCTGCTGAGCAACACCAGCAAAGAGAACCGCATGGGCAACCCGGTCTCTTACCAGATCATCCCTTACGCCGGCGGCACCCATCCGGCGGCGACCGGCGCAAAATTCGCCCCGGACGAGTGGATCTACCATCGTCTGAGCTTTATGGATAAACAGCTGTGGGTGACGCGCTACCACCCGAGCGAACGCTATCCGGAAGGCAAATACCCCAACCGCTCCGCTCACGATACCGGGTTAGGCCAGTATGCGAAGGACGATGAGTCGCTGGCGCACCAGGATGACGTGGTGTGGATCACCACCGGCACCACCCACGTGGCGCGCGCTGAAGAGTGGCCGATCATGCCAACCGAATGGGCGCACGCCCTGCTGAAGCCATGGAACTTCTTTGACGAAACGCCGACCCTCGGCGAGAAGAAACAGTAATCTTAACCCACGGTGAAATCGAGCAGGATTTTACCGCCTCTTCCCGGCTGGCCGGCGGCGGCAATCGCCTCCCGCCAGTCGTTCAACGCCACCCGCCGGGCCGGCGGTTGCGTGGTCGTCGGCAGCCGCTGCCAGATCTCGTCGAAGGCCGCCCGCCATGCCGCCACGCTGAGGCCAGGCAGCGCCTCCCGCAGATGAAACTTGCGCACCGCCGCGCTGGCGCGCGTCTGGATCAGCGGCCGTCCGGATAATAAGCCATAGGAGATCAGGGTTGACGACGCGGGCAGCACCGACAACAGCGTGTTCCCCAGCTCCCCGCCCACCGCGTCAAACACCAGATCGCTGTGCTGACTGACCTTCTCCACCAGCGCCCGGTCGGCCTCAAGGATCGGATAGATCCCGGCCTGCTCCAGACGCGCCCGATGCTGCGGCGAGCGAATAATCCCGCTTACCGAACGGGCGCCCATGGCCAGCGCCCACTGCCCCAGCAGGCTGGCGCAAGAGGAGGCGGCGGCGGTCAGCACGATCTGTTTCCCGGCAACCGGCCAGCGTCTGAGCATCAGCATCGCGGTCAGCGGATTGATATACCCGCGGGCGGCCAGCAGATCGTCCACCACCGCGGGAACCGGCACCAGCCAGGTCTCATCCAGATCGATAAACCGCTGCCAGGTGCCGCCCCCGCGCAGGGGCAGCACCCGCTGGCCCGCGGTCAGTCGGCTGCCGAACGGCGCGGCGACCACCTCGCCAAGGCCTTCGTAGCCGGGCACGGCCGGCAGTCGGGTACGGTGGCGATAGGCGCCGGTAATGGGGATCAGATCTGAGGGATTCACCGGGGCATAGCGCATCCTGACCCGCACCCGTCCGCCGGCCAGCGGCGCCAGCGGGGTGCGTTTCAGCGATAGCACCGCGGCCGGCGGCCCGTAGCGGTCATAAACAATGGCGTCATTGAACATCGACAGGCTCCAGACAACGAAAGGCGGGATCATAGCAGATCCCGTCCGCAGCCGCTTACGCCGGTGGCCAGACCTGGGGGAACAGTGGCGAATCCAGCGGGTCGCCGTCCCGCAGAGTCAGTTCGGGGAACGGCGGCGAGGTCACGCCGCCGCGGTCGGCAAACGCGGCGTCATCCCCCACCCAGCGGGCGGAGAAGACCCGTCGCGCCCGCGCCCCGGGGTTGCCGCGGGCGCCATGGACGGTGCGAAAATGGAAGGCCACCGCGTCCCCCGGCTCCAGCGCCCAGCTGACGATATCGTACTCATCCTCATGGGCGTCGATATCCGGCAGCGCGCTGAACCGGGTGTGTTCGTAGAGCTTTGTGCCATTGAAGCGGGTGGGACTGTACTCCGCCTCCCAGCGATGCGACCCGCGAATGCAGCGCAGCGAGGTGGCCTCCGCTACCGGGTCCAGCGGGATCCAGAAGCTGACATTCTGCCGGCCGGAGACGCAATAGTAAGGCTGGTCATGATGCCAGGGGGTGACCGTGCTGCCCCCGGCGGGTTTGACCAGCGTATGCTCATGGAAAAATTTCGCCGTCTGCGACTGCATCAGCGCCGCGGCGATTTCGGCGGCGGCCGACTGGAAAACAAACTCGCTAAACGCCGGGATCCGCGACCAGTTACAGTAATCCTGAAAAAAAGGCGGCGAACCATCTTTGGGGATCACCGTGCGCGCATGACCATATTCGCTGGGGCTGGCCATCAGCGCCGTGACCCCCTCGGCGAGGCGCTCAACCCAGGGGGTAAAAACGCCCTTCAGTAATACCACGCCATCCGCCTGCCAGCGGTCGACAGTCGCTTGATCGATATGGGGAGAGTGTTGGTTGTGCATCGCTTGGGTTCCTGTGTGGGTGGATCAGGTAAGCGGTTCTGCGGGCTCGGCGCGCATCCAGGCGCGCAGCTGGCCCAGCATCGTCATACAGCGTTCGGTCTGGTCGATGCTGACGTACTCATCGGCCTTATGGCCCTGGGCCATGCTGCCCGGCCCGCAGACCAGGGTCGCGACGCCCATCTCATCGAACAGCCCCCCTTCGGTGCCGAACGCCACGGTAGAAAACCGATCGCTGCCGCACCACTGCGCCAGCCAGCGGGCGAAGTCGGACTGCGGATCGCTGAGCAGCGGCGGGTAGTGGCTCAATAGCTGAAACTGGATGTCGCTCTCACCGCCGACCCGGCGCATCTCCGGCAGCAGCCGGCGGCGGGCGTAGGCCGCCAGCGCCTCGGTGACCGCTTCGGGGCGCATCCCCGGCAGGTAGCGGATCTCAAAATCAAAGCGGCAGGACTGCGGGACGATGTTCAGCGCGGCGCCGCCCTGAATGGTGCCCACCTGCAGAGTGCTGAAGGGCGGCGAGAAGCGGCTGTCCTGCTGCCGGGCCAGACGCGCGCCCAGCCGATCCAGGCGGTTAATCAGCCTGGCCGCGTAGCGGATGGCGTTCACGCCCTGTGGGGCATAGGCCGAATGGCAGGCCTGGCCCTCGATGCAGCAGCGCATGGCCAGTTTGCCTTTATGACCGAACACCGGCTGCATCTCCGTCGGCTCGCCGATGAGGCACAGCGCCGGTTTCTCCGGCGAGGCCTGCAGAAACGCCACCAGGCTGCGCACGCCGAGACAGCCGACCTCTTCATC
The DNA here is from genome assembly GCF_040065795.1 of Klebsiella sp. JB_Kp004. NCBI lineage: Bacteria > Pseudomonadati > Pseudomonadota > Gammaproteobacteria > Enterobacterales > Enterobacteriaceae > Klebsiella > Klebsiella sp. JB_Kp004. Next base: position 5,116 of record NZ_JBEAKW010000001.1, read on the forward strand.
ATAGGAGAAGGCCAGATGCAATGGCATGCGCAGCGGCGCCGCCAGAAAGTCATCCACTGCCGCCAGCACGCAGGCGAGAAAGCCCTTCATATCGGCGCTGCCGCGGCCGTAGTAGCGGCCCTCGCGCTCGGTCAGGCTAAACGGCGGCACGCTCCAGTCCTGCCCGTCCACCGGGACCACGTCGGTGTGGCCCGAGAGCATCACCCCGCCGCCGCCGGACGGCCCCAGGCGGGCGTAGAGATTGGCCTTACCGCCCGACGGGTCATAAAAGCGGCGGGACGCCACGCCGCGGGCGGCGAGAAAATCGGCGATCCAGTCGATCATCGCCAGGTTCGAATGGCGGCTGGTGGTATCAAAGGCCAGCAGCGCGGCAAGGATCGCTCCCGGCGTGTTATTCATCGCCAGGCACGCCATAGGCCGGCGCCTCGCGCGGGTCGAGCGCCCGGGTAATATAGGCCTCCATTTGCGGCTCCCACGCCAGCCACAGCTGCTCAAGGGCCGCCAGCGGATCCGCCTCCGCCCAGTCAATGCGCAGGTCGACCACCGGCCATGGGTAATCATCCACCACCTTCACCGCCGCCGAGTGGACCGGGCCGGCCTCGCCCCCGGCGACGATCCCGGCGCGCAGCCCGGCCAGCAGCCGACTGGCCAGCTCACCGGTGGCGGCCTCAAAGGCGCCCACCATCGCGGCGATCACGCCCTGACTGGCCAGCATATTGCCCGCCGCCACGCAGTTATCCCCCGCCAGGGCGCCGCCGATCCCGAGGGTGAACTCCCCACTGAACACCGCTGTGTCGCCGTTGGCGTCAATCGCCGCGACCTGGCGATATTCGCGGAAGCGATCCTCCGCCAGAGCCTGCTTCATGGCCTGCTCAACGCTGGCCCCCGCCTCGATCGCGCTGAGGATCTGCGGCCCCAGCGACGGCAGGGTAATATTCTGACTGGAAACCGCCCCCACGCCGGGCAGCAGCCACGGACAGCGCGACCCGACGGCCATGCTCGATGAACTAATGGCGATGCCCAACTGACCCGTTTCCGGGCAGCGGGCGGTAAGGGAGAGGGTCATTCTGCCGCCTCCCCCTGCCAGTCGTCGGGGATCACCGCCGTGACGTCAATCTCCATCAGCCACTGCGGCTGCGCCAGGGCCGACACCACCACCCCGGTGGAGATGGGGAAGACCCCTTGCAACCATTTGCCCACCTCCTGATAGACCGGCTCGCGATAGCGGGGGTCGATCAGATAAGTGGTGGTCTTGACGATATGCGAGAGGTCGCTGCCGGCCTCTTTCAGCAGCTGTTCGACATTCTTCATCGCCTGCTCCGCCTGGGCCCGCGGGTCGCCGAGGCCGATCAGGTTGCCGGCGAAATCGGTGCCGACCTGGCCGCGAACGTAGACGGTATTCCCCGCCCGCACCGCCTGGCACAGATCGTTATTCAGCGCCTGGTTTGGGTAGGTCTCTTTGGTGTTAAACATGCGAATACGGGTATGGGTTGGCATCAAAGCACTCCTTCAGGAATCGGTTATCAGGACGGCTGGTAGCGCTGATACTGGCGCTGAATGGCGATCTGGTCGGCAATATATTTGGCATCGTGCCAGACGCCCCAGATAAAGGTGGACCCGCGCCGCGACAGCCACGGCAGGCCGAGGAAATAGACCCCCGGCTCCGTCGACACGCCGCGGTGATGCTGCGGCCGCTGCGCGTCATCGAAGGCGTTGACCTTCAGCCAGCGATAATCGGTGGTATACCCGGTCGCCCAGATGATGGCGCCGATCCCGGCCTCGGCCAGGTCGAGGCTAAGCAGCGGGTCGCTGACGCAGGCCGGGTCGGGCAGAAAATCACGGGCGGAGGGCTCTTCGGGCAGCTCCAAACCGTTGCGCGCGACCCAGTCGTCGGCGGCGTCGAGCAGCGCAAGATAGGAGGCATCGCCGCGGCGGATATTCTCGGCCAGGTCGGGGTGGAACAGTGCCCTGGCGCCGTCAAAGCCGCGAGTCTGCCCCACCAGGGTGACCCCCTGATGCGCCAGCTGGCGAAAATCGACGGTATGGCCGCCGCGCGCGCCGCTCACCGCGATAGTGACATGCTCTTTCCCCGGCGCATTGGCCGCAGCGTCCCACATCCCCAGCACGCCGAGCCACCAGCAAAAATCGCGCTGGCGATAGCGACGCGGCGGCCGGTCGTGCGCCCCCACCGACAGCCACACCGCGCGTCCGGCACGCTGTAGCTCATCAGCAATCTGCACGCCGGAGGATCCGGCCCCCACCACCAGCACGCCGCCCTCCGGCAGCTGCTGCGGATTAAAATAGTGCGCCGAATGGAGCTGCTGAATAGCCTCACTCTGCGGGGCGATGGCCGGGATCGTCGGGCGCTGAAAGGGTCCGGTAGCCGCCACGATCCGCTGCGCCTCAATTACCCCCTCGGAGGTGTCGACACGAAAGCCCGGCCGCCCGGCGAGGCGTTCGGCGCTGTACACTTCCACCCCGGTGCGGATCGGCGCATTGAAGCTGCGGGCATAGGCGGCAAAATAGTCCGCAACCTGCTCTTTGCCGACAAAGCTGTCCGGCGGGCAGTCAGGGAACACCATCCCCGGAAACCGATCGTGCCAGGCCGGGCCGTTGGCCACCAGCGAATCCCAGCGCCCGCTGCGCCAGGCCTGGGCAATACCCTGTTTCTCCAGCACCAGATGGGGGATATCCAGCCGGGTCAGATGCTCGCTCATGGCGACGCCCGCCTGCCCCGCGCCGACCACCAGGGTATCGATCTCGGTTATCTGTTCAGTCATTTCTCTATCCTTCAAGCACAGTTGCCGACGAGGTCGCCGGAATTGACGGCTTTCAGGTTATTTAACTGTGACGAATTGGTAAAATATTATAAAACGATCGACTGAATAGAATTTTACGAGGCTGAGTGACGACAGAAAAATAACGCCTGCCGGATCGACAGGCATTATTTCAGCCGTGAGAGGGGGTTAATTCGATACTGCGACAATAATCCATAAACAGTTGCGTCGGCCGCGTCGGCTCATTATTAGCGAGGTGCGCCATAATTAAGGTTGAGGCGGGCATGTCGTCGGCAATATCCCGCTGCACCACCCTTTCGCCATCGTAGGTCATATCGCAGCAGGGCCGGGTGACCAGCACCGAAAAACCGAGCCCCTGGCCGACCATACAGCGCACCATTTCGATAGAGGGGGAGCTGTAAGCCACTTCCGGGTGATAGCCCTTTTCCTTAAAGATGGAGATGAAATAATTTTTACTCGGGACCGCGTCGAGGAGGATCATCGGCTCGCGACTCAGCTCCTGCAGCGTCACCTGCGCCTTTTGCGCCAGCGGATGCGCGGCGGGCAGCAGCGCGTAGGGTTTATGCGGAGCATTAAGCCGCTCTTTATTGATCGAGTGGCCGAGCTCCAGATCGTAGACCAGCGCCAGGTCGAAGCGGCCGCGGTGCAGGCCATGCATCAGCTCATGCTGTTCGCCGTCATACAGATGCAGCGTAATTTCCGGATAGCATTTCTTAAACCCGGCCACCAGCTTCGGCATATACAGCGGGGCCACCGACTCAAAGCAACCGATGGAGATCATGCCAGAAACCAGCTCTTTATCCGCTCGCGAATTCTGCTCAAATTCCCACGACAGGCGCAGCAGCTCCTTCGCTTTATCGTAGATCCGCCGACCGCTGGAGGTGAGCGAGACGCCCTGCGCGTGGTGGCGAATAAACAGCTGCTGGTCGAAGGTGCTCTCCAGATTCTTAATGGCAATGGAAATTGACGGCTGCGCAATGTGCAGCTGGCGGGAGGCCTCGGCGATACTCTCCGTCTCCACCACGGTGACGAAATATTTGAGCTGCTTCAGGGTAAATCGGTTCATAGCATCACCATTGATAAAATATGGTCCGGCGCACGCGGGGAATAGTTTTCCTCTAAGTCCCAAGCAATCCGCGTGCCACCCGCGAAGAATGGCGGCGCATTGCCCGCCAGGGGGCGATATTATTTTTTCTCCTCCCGCGCCGGCGCGGTTTATTTCCCCGTTTGCACCATCATGCATCACGCTGCACATTGAGCAGGCAGCGGTCGCCCCAGTTTCGCGCAAAATAACCTGTCTGCATAAAATGGCGTTATTAAATTACAGCTATTGTTTTTAAATTGTTTACGCAAAGTATCCTGATAATCACTTTAAATTCCATATCGTTAATAACGCTGTATAGTTTTTTTAAACTTAAAGACCAAAAATTTACTAATTGCCTCTGAAAGCATCCTGCCAGCATAGTGTATTCGCACGATGAACACCGGCGGCTCCCCATTAATGCACAGCCGAGCCGCTTTCATTTAGGTTAATTATGACGAGTGAAATAGCCCATGACGTTTAACTGGAACTACATGTTAAGTCTGCTCAGCGATGCCGATTTTTGGTGGGCCACCTGGACCGTCATTAAATTAAGTCTGCTGACCTGGGGCTGCAGTATTGTGCTCGGATTTATTCTGGCGCTGGCTAAACAGTCGCCGCGCGGCTGGTTATCCACCCCTGCCCGGCTGTATATCTGGTTATTTCGCAGTATGCCGCTGCTGGTCCTGCTGATTTTTGTCTACAACATGCCGCAGGCGCTGCCCTCCTTCGCGCCGGTGCTGAACGACCCCTTCTGGGCCGGCCTGCTGGCGATGGTTCTCAGCGAAGCGGCCTATATCGCCGAGATCCATCGCGGCGGGCTGCTCTCCATCCCCCGCGGGCAGAGTGAAGCCGCGCGAGCCCTGGGTTTACGCTACGCCGGGATCCAGTGGCGGGTGATCATTCCCCAGGCGCTGCGCGTCGCCCTGCCGGCGCTGGCCAATGAGTATATCGCCATCGTGAAGCTCAGTTCGCTGGTGTCGGTGATCTCCCTGACCGAAATATTGATGGTTGGCCAGCAGCTCTACTCGCAGAACTTTCTGGTCATGGAGACCATGACCGCCGTGGCGTTTTATTACATCTTTATCGTCACGGTGTTCGATTTTCTGCTGAAACGGCTGGAGAACTACCTCGATGTCACCCGACGCGACACCGCCCGGCCGGTGGATGCCGAGATGCAGCAGTTGGCGACCGCCCGCCGCCCGGCGATGGCGCGCAGCGTCTCCCAGGGCCAGGAGCCGGCGCTGCAGGCCTCTAAGCTGCATAAGGCCTACAACAACGTCGAAGTGCTGGGAGCGGTGAGCCTGCAGATCCAGCCCGGCGAAGTGGTGTCGGTCATCGGCCCGTCGGGCTCGGGAAAAACCACCCTCATTCGCCTGCTGAACGGTCTTGAGCAGATCGACAACGGCGAAATTCAGATTAACGGCCAGCCCTTTATTCATCTCGACCGTCAGGGGCAGCAGAAGCCGCGCTTTATGGAGAATGCCGAACACCGTCTGAATATCGGCATGGTGTTCCAGAGCTTCAACCTGTTCCCGCATCTGACCGTGTTCGGCAATCTGCTGCTGGCCCCGCGCTATCACCATCTGGCAAGCGACGCGGAGCTGCGCCAGCACGCCTGCGAGCTGCTGCACAAGGTGGGCATGCTTGAACACGCCTGGAAGTATCCGCACCAGCTCTCCGGCGGTCAGCAGCAGCGAGTGGCAATCGCCCGCGCCCTGATGATGCGTCCGCAGATCATGCTGTTCGATGAGCCCACCTCGGCGCTGGATCCGGAAAAAGTGAATGAGGTGCTGCAGGTTATCGAATCCCTGGCCCATGAAGGCATCACCATGGTCATCGTCACCCACGAGATGAACTTCGCCTTCAAAGTGTCTGACCGGATCGTGTTTATGGAGAAAGGCCGGGTGGTGTGCGATGACACGCCGCAGGCGATGCGCAGCGGGCAACACCCGCGGGTCGAGGCCTTTCTGAAAGATGTTTCTCTGGCTTAACTATCGGGACGTGAAGAGGAAAAACTATGATTGCGCAGTGGCAAATTGAGCAGTTTCATCAGCAGGGTTATCTGGTGGTCGAAGGGGTGCTTTCCGCCGCCGACATCGCCACTCTGCAGAGCGATTTTGACGGCTGGGTCGAGGAGAGCCGCCGCCACGCGTCGGCGTGGGGGGAAACCCTCGACGGGCGGCCGCGCTTCGATATTGAGCGCGACCATGCTCCCGACCATCCGTCGCTGCGCCGGGTCGCCTCCCCGACGGAGATCTCCGAGGCCTATCGCCATACTGCGCTCAACTCGCGGATGGCGACCATCGCCGCGCAGCTGATCGGCGGCAGCGGCACCCGCTTTCACCACAGCAAAATTAACTCCAAGCTGCCGCACACCGCCACCGAGGTGAAATGGCATCAGGATTTCCTCTTCACCCCGCACAGTAATGACGACATCATCACCGCCCTGCTGATGGTCAGCGAGGTGACGCCGGAGAATGGCCCGCTCAACGTGGTGCCGGGCAGCCATCAGGGGCCGCTGTGGTCCCACTGGCAGGAGGGGCGCTTCACCGGAGCGGTGGATGACGAGGTGGTGACGACTCACTGCCAGCAGCCGCAGGCCTGTTTTGGCCCGGCGGGCTCAGTCTGCTTTATGCATACCCGCCTGCTGCACGCCTCCAGCCCCAACGAAACCGCCCTGCCGCGCACCCTGTTCATCAGCGTCTACGCCGCCGAGGATGCGCTGCCCTTCGGCGAAAACCCGCTGCCGAGCCGCCATGCCGGCCAGCTGGTGGCCGGGGAAGAGAGCGGTCTGGTGCGCAGCACCGATAACCAGCTTCGTCTGCCGCAGAAGCCGCGCGGCGCTTCGTTTTTTGTTCAGCAGGCCGGTGCCGATCGCGCCAGCATGTAATTCGCCCACACTCCGGAGGTTTTATGACACGCTTTTTCGCACCACGCCCGCTGGCTCTGCTGCTCTGCGCAGCGGGGGCTCTGACATCCCTGAACGCGCTGGCCTTCCAGCAAAGCGGCAAGATCACCGCCGGTTCGGACATGACCTTTTTCCCTTACGAGTATATGGAGAACAATAAGCCGGCGGGGTTTGATATTGAACTGCTCGACGGCCTGGCGAAGAGCATGGGCCGCGAGGCGGTGAATATCGATACCCGCTTCCCCAACCTGATCCCCGGGCTGCAGGGCGGGCGCTTCGATATCACCAACTCGTCGATGTACATTACCGCCGAGCGCCTGAAGGTGATCGACATGGTGCCGTACCTGAAAAGCGGGGAAGCGATCCTCGCCCGTAAAGGGAGCGACTATCAGCCAAAGACCCCGGAAGACTTCTGCGGGCATAAAATCGGCTCGATGGGCGCCACCTCGTGGCTGGCGCAGTTGCAGAAGCTTTCCGCCGACTACTGCGTGAAGAAGGGGCTGAAGCCGATTGCGCTGAGCGTCTATACCACCGACCCGCAGACCACCCAGGCGCTGCTGTCGCGCGCAGTGGATGCGCAGATCACCGACGCCGCCGTGGCGCGCGGAGTGGTGGAAAAGCTGGGCGACCGGGTGGTGATCGCCTCTGACACCCTGATCTATCCGGTGCTGAACGGCTTTGGCGTTAAAAAAGGCAACACTGAGGTGAAAACCGCCCTTGAAGAGGCGCTGAAAAAATACAGCACGACGCCGGAATACGCCGCCCTGCTGAAGAAATATCACTTCCAGGCGCCGACGGCAGAGGATCTGCAGACCCTGATGCCAAAAGCGGAGTAATGCCCATGCGCGATACCGATGAAGAGCAGATCCGCATCGACCTGGCGGCCACCTTTCGCATCATTGCCCATCTTGGCATGCATGAGGCGGTGGCCAACCATTTCAGCGCCGCGCTCTCCGCCGACGGGAAGACGTTTTTACTGAACCCGAAGTGGAAACACTTTTCGCGCATCCGCGCCAGCGATCTGCTGGTGCTGAACGCCGATGATGAAAGCTGCGCCGCGCGCCCTGACGTCGATGCCACCGCGTGGGCTATTCACGGGCAAATCCATCAGCGGCTGCCGGACGTGCGGGTGGTGCTGCATCTGCACCCGGTGTACACCACCAGCCTCGCCTGTCTGGCGACGCCGCAGATCCTGCCCATCGACCAGAACACGGCCCGCTATTTTAACCGGGTCGCCGTCGATACGCTGTACGGCGGGATGGCGGACACCGCGGCAGAAGGGGCCCGGCTGGCGGGGCTGCTGGCGGATAAACGCCGTCTGCTGATGGGCAACCACGGGGTGCTGGTGACCGCCCCGACCATCGGCGAAGCGTTCGACGATATCTGGACCCTGGAGCGCGCCTGTCAGATCCTGATCACCGCCTGGTCAACCGGCCAGCCGCTGAAGGTGCTGTCAGACGCGGTGGCGGAAAAAACCGCCCAGGACTGGGAGAAGATTGCCGATTTCTCCCGGCAGCACTTTGCCGAGATGAAGCAGTTGATGATCGACCTCGATCCCTCCCTGGTGGACTAACCCCGCGCCAGCCCGGGTCAGCCCGGGCCGTCGCTGGCCGCCGCCAGCAGCGGCACGATGATATCGCTGAGCGGCGTCGGTATGCCGTGCTGACGCCCGCGACGCTGCACCACCCCGTTACGAATATCCCACTCCAGCGGTCGGCCATGCAGGCGATCGATCAGAATAGAGGTGCTCAGGTCGGCAGGCGCCCGATGAAAACCGGCGATGATCTCCTCCGGCACGCTGTCGCTCAGGACGGCCCCTTCCGCCCGCGCCACCTGCAGGCATTCGCGCAAATAGGCCAGTCCGAGAGCGGTGATCTCCTCCCGGGCGAACATCCCGGCGCGTCGTCCGGTCAGCACCATCAGTCCGGCGACGGCGTTCTGCAGCAGTTTACGCCAGGCCACGGTGGTAAAATCGGCCGCCAGCTCCACCGCGCAGCGGGTTCCCGCCAGTGCCTGCTGCACCCGCTCCGCCCCCGGCAGGTCCGGCAGCGTCAGTCGCGGCGCGGCGCGCAGCCAGACGGAAGCATCGGCGTCGCGCTGCGCCGGAAACCAGACCACCGACGGCAGCACCGTCGCGCCGCCGGTCAAAGGGGCAAACTGCTGGCGCTGCTCGACGCCGTTTTGCAGCACGCATACCACGGTGTCCGGCGAACACAGAGCCGTCAGCCAGGGGGCGATGGCCTCCGTCTGGGTGGCCTTCACCGCGACAAACACCAGGTCGAAGGGGGCGGCTATCGCCGTCGGGTCGGTGAGCACCGGGCCGGGCACCACGATCTCACCCTCATCAGTGCGCAGCACCAGCGACGAATGGGCAGTGCGCCCGCAAACCACCGGCGCCCTCCCCACCGCAAACAGAGCGGCGGCGATAGTCGTGCCGATGGCGCCGGGACCAATTAGTGCAACTTCAGGAAATGCTGTCATGCCGAAGACCTCCTCATCATTCACCGCCCTGCGCGGGCAAAGATTGCCCTCCACAGTAGCGAGAAAGCGCGGAGGTCGGCAAGCGGGATGTCGGGAAAAGCGATGCGCCTTCCCCGACGGAGGGCTAGTAACGCACGCAGACCGATTTGGTTTCGCACCAGCCGTCGAGCCAGTCCGGGCCGAAATCGCGACCGGTACCGGACTGCTTCATGCCGCCGAACGGCAGGTTGGCGTCAATCAGGGTATGGCTGTTGACCCATACCGTCCCGGCCTGCAGGCGGTCGGTATAGTTGAGAGCCTGGGTCAGGTCGCGGGTCCAGACGCTGGCGGTCAGGCCGAAATCGCTGTCGTTGGCCAGGCGCAGCGCCTCCTCGCCGTCAGCCACCCGCACCAGGTTCACCACCGGGCCAAACACCTCCTCGCGGGTAAGGCGCAGCCCGGCGTCCGGGTTGACCACCAGCGTCGGCGGAATATAGTACCCCCCGGCATCCGGCCCGGCGCTGCCGCTGATAAGCTCCGCCTTCTGCTGGCGGGCCTCTTCGAGGTAGGCCGCCACCTTGTCGCAGTGGGCCCGGGAGACCACCGGGTTGATCTGCGCCGTCTCCTGCATCCCCGGTCCCACCTGCAGCGATTTCACCGCCTGCTCGAAACCGCTGACCAGGGTGTCAAACAGCGGCGCTTCAATGTAGATCCGCGAACTGGCGGCGCAGACCTGTCCCTGGTTGAGGAAGCTGCCGGTCATCAGCCCCTCAATGACCCACTGGGGATCGGCGTCTTTGAGCACAATCGCCGGGTTCTTGCCCCCCAGCTCCAGCGTCACGCGGGTCAGTCGGTCGGCGGCCACCCGCGCAATCTGTTTCCCGGTGGCCGTCGAGCCGGTAAAGCTCACCTTCGCCACCTGCGGATGTGAGGTCAGCGCCGCGCCGCAGCCGGCGCCGCTGCCGGTGACCACGTTGAACACCCCGTCAGGAATGCCCGCCTGGGTCGCCAGCTCCGCCACCCGCAGCAGGGTCAGCGGGGTGGTTTCCGAGGGTTTGATGACGATCGAACAGCCCGCCGCCAGCGCCGGCATCACCTTCCACATACCGATCATCAGCGGGAAATTCCACGGAACGATGCCCGCCACGACCCCCACCGGCTCTTTTTTGGTCCACGCCTGGTAACGGGCCCCTTGCGGGAACGGGATCGAGACGTCCAGCGTCCGGCCGCTGATTTTGGTGGTCAGCCCCGCGGTGTAGCGCATCCAGTTCAGGGTGCAGCCGACCTCGAAGGCGCGGGAGATGGCGATGGATTTACCCTGCTCAAGGGTCTCCAGCTGCGCCAGCTCCTCACCGTGCGCCTCCACCAGATCGGCAAAGCGCAGCAGGATGCGCTCACGGTCGGCCGGGGTGCGACCGGCCCAGCGGCGATCGACGAAGGCGCGCCAGGCGGACATCACCGCCCGGTCGACATCCGCCGGGCTGGCGTCGGCGGTGGTGGCGATCGCCTGCCCGGTGGCCGGATCCCAGACGGTTAACCGGTTTTCGCTCTGCGCGGCGCAGGGAGCGCCGTCGATATACAGGCCATGCTGACGGTCTAAAAACTGCTGGACGCTGGCAAGCAGCGCTATCTGAGAGGTGGACATACCCTTTCCTTATTCTTCGCGGATAGTGCTTTCAGTCTATGTCCGGTTGGCGGCTGGCGCTTTTTTCTCTGTGACAATCGTTTGCGCCGCTGTGACAGTCGCCGCAATTCCGTCGCCTGCCCTGACAGAAATGTGCCGCAGGTAATAGTTCTTTCATATACCCGCCATCGCGCCCTTGCCTGAGGCGGCATAAATGCAACAATGCAGAAACATTATTATTACAGGAGAACGGCGAATGATGACCACGGCTGAGGGGGGGCTGGCCTACCAGCGCTGGCTGGCGACGATCAATCAGGTCTGCGGCCATTTCGCCGCCCGGCCGCTGGAGGGACGCTTTCACGGCGACATTGACGCCCGCTACGCCGGCAGTCTCAAGGTCAGCACGGTCACCGCCGCCGGCGTCAATCTCTACCGCACGCGCAATGAGATCAAACGCGATAACGACGCCTGGTTCTATACCGTGTTTCAGCTCGCCGGCGAAGCGGTGATCGAACAGGACGATCGCCAGGTGACCCTGGCGGCGGGTGATATCACGCTGATCGACGCCGCCCGCCCGTGCTCTATCGTCTGGCAGCAGACCTCGCGTCAGGCTTCGCTGCTGCTGCCGCGCCAGCGGGTGGCGCCGACGGGCGAGATCGCCACCGCCTGCCGGCTGGACAAGTCTCTGCCGATGGTGCAGCTCAGTCAGCGCCTGCTGCTGGAGAGTATGGGCGGCACGACGCTCTCCGCCAGCGAGAGTGAGGCGGCGCTGGACGCGATCGCCTGCCTGTTGCGCCCGGTGCTGCGCCAGCGCGAGCCGACCCCGTCCCGGCGGGACCAGCAGTTTCAGAAGATCATTGCGTTAATCGATGCGTCCATTCAGTCGGAACACCTGAGGCCGGAGTGGCTGGCCAGCGAGACGGGAATGTCGGTGCGCAGCCTCTACCGGCTGTTTGCCGACAAAGGGCTGGTAGTGGCGCAGTATATTAAGAACCGGCGGCTGGATCTGTGCGCCCGGGCGTTACAGAACGTCCATGACGACGAAAAGCTGGCGGGGATCGGCTACCGCTGGGGCTTCAGCGACCACAGCCATTTCTCCACCGCCTTTAAGCAGCGCTTCGGCGTCTCGCCGGGCGAATACCGCAAGCGCTGCCGCTAACTATTTGCGCAGCCACTGGCCGTTCAGCCCCTGGACGTACTCGCCGGGCTGAGCGCGGGCCACCAGCTTCTGTCCGGCCATTTTCGCTACCTCATCCACCGGCAGATTGTTGTCATCCGCCAGCTGCTGGTAGCTTTCACTGCGCGCGGCGTTAATCTGCTTCACCAGCGCCAGCGTCTCTTTATCCTGACGCAGCGGCGCCAGATAGCCGTTCAGCGTCTCCCCCACCCGCCCCTGCTGGCGCGCTTCGTTCAGGGTCAACGCCAGCGCGGGCGCGCTGAGCAGAGTCAGCGCCAGCGCCGCGGTTAACAGTCGTTTTCTCATCGTCGCCTCAGAACAAATCGCTGCGGGATTTCAGCAGGTTTTCCACATCCTTATCGACCTTGATATGGATCTCATGCTCAATTTTGACATTCATATTGATGGTGATGGGCTCTTTCGACGCCGCAATTTCGATACGCGGCGTACAGCCGGCAAGCAGCATCGACGCCACTATGGCCAGTAACAGCTTCTTCATTTAGGTTCCTTACATGTCTTACCGTCCGTACAGCGCCGCACGGGCAGCGTGGCATTTTGCTCAAGCCACGCCTGTAAATTGTCGCCGAAGCGTAAACTGCGCCACAGATCGAAAATATTCTCCTCATGAGCGTAGTTTAAATGCACGGTACTGCTTTTCCCGTCCACCCGGCTGGTGCCGTTGATGGCGGCCTTAAGCGTCAGCACGCCCAGATTGGTGAGGTTAATCTGCGTCGATGAACGGGAGATCTCCATATAGCGCAGCCAGTTGATCGCCGCCCCGGCGGAGACGTTGTCCGCCACCAGCGCATCGGCGGTGTCTTTGTCGAGCCGCAGCGTCATCGGTCCGTCATTGCGCAACCAGCCGTCGTGGATAATCCATTGATTGTTCTCCAGCCACAGCGGCAGCGCGCCGCTCACCGCCCCGGACATGGCGAACTGCTTCACCTTGACCGCGCTGGTCAGTTCGCTGCTGGAGATGTGCTGCAGACGGATCAGCGCCGGGTCGCGCTGCGGCATGCGCAGCTGCAGCAGGGTCAGCTTGCCGCCTAACAGATCGACGCTGACGTCGCTAAGCTGCAGCGGATTGGCCTCGCTCCATGGCCAGGTGCCCTGCAGGTCCGCCGTCAGGTTGCGCGCGGTGACCTGGTTGACGATTTCGCCAATGCGCAGGGAGACCGGACGGCGGGTGCCCAGCTGCCAGTGGCCATCGCTGAAGCGGAACGGCAGAACGAAGTCGACGCCATTGATCTGGTTATCCGGCATCCAGGCGCTGCCGCCCTTCAGGACGCCATGACCGCCCGCCTCAAATCCCTGCCCGGCTGCCGCCGAGAAGGCCACCTGCGCATAGAGACTGCCTTCGCGCAGGTTCATCTTCCAGTCCGGCGGCACCAGCGGCTGGAATACCGTCAGCGACTGTTTAGGCCACCAGGCCTGGCCGCGCAGCCGTTCGCCATCCCAGCGCCCGGTCAACCGCACCGGGCCAATGGTATCGGCGTGCAGCGCGCCGGTGAACTGGAACCACGTCGGGTCCCGGCCGTCGAGAGCGAATTTCAGCGTCGACGCCGGGAGATAGCTGCCGCCGGAGAAGGTGGTTTTTGCCGCATCCAGCGACAGCGCGCCGGTCAGCCGCGGATGCTCAGCGTCGCGCAGCCAGCGAATCGGCTGCTCGAGGGTCAGACGCGGCGTGCTGACCCGCATCGTGCCGTACTCGAGCTTATCGAAGCCAGTGGAGAGGCTGCTCAGCGTAATGGCATTGTCCCGCCACTCACCGCTGCCCTTCACATCCCAGCGCGCCTGCATTGGCGTGAAATGCCCCTCGCCCCAGTAGCGCCACTGCCAGCGGCCGCTGTCGGGCAGAAAATCGTTCGCCAGGCCGTCCAGGTGCAACGTAAAGTCGCCCATCTGCTGCTCATGGGCGCGGAGGATCGCCTGCAGGCGGCCATCGACGCCCTGCTGGGTAACCTTCACCCCGGCCAGCGGCCAGCGGATTTCGTCAATGTTCAGCGCGTCGATCACCCGCCCGCGCGAACGCAGTAGCGCCCCGGGGTGAAACGCCAGCTGCGGGCTGACCAGCGGCCCGCTGAGCTGAGCCGGCAGCGCGGCGTAAAAGATCATCTCCCCCAGCTTGGCCTCGCCGGTGAGCCGCAGCGGCAGGTCGCTGTTATCCATGCTTAACTTGCCCGGACCGATATTCAGCACCGCGTTGCCTTTGCCGGCATGCCCCTCGGTGAGCACATTTAAGCGGCCGCTGACGATCATCTGTTCCGTGCCCTGCTGCCAGTTACCGACCGACAGCGCCACGCGGCCGCTCAGCGGATACGCCTCGTAGCGGGTGCGCCAGCGGCCGTCGCTGATGGTGATCCGTTCCGGGGTGATCTCCCACGGCAGGTCGAGAATGGGCTCCACCTCGCCGCGCGGGGTGACCAGCAGCTGGCCGCGATTATGCTGCCACGCCAGCTCGGCATCGATCCATTCTGCAGTCTGCGGAAATTCGAAGGTACCCTGCATCTGGCCATCGACCGGCAGGCCATCCGGCACCAGCGGCAGATGGAAGGTCCCCACCAGCTTCACCGGCGGCTGATTGTCAGTCAGCCGGGCGCTGAACTGGCTGACAGTGAGCGCCTGGCCGCGCAGGCGCGCCTGCAGGCTCAAATCATTCCCGGCGAAGCCGATATCCTGCTGCGCAGGCGTCAAGGACATCACCAGCCGCCCCTGCCATTTTTCCCACGGCGACAGCCGCAGGTTCTCAATGGTTAACCAGCTGTAGGGCAGCATTGATTGCCATTCGGCGAGGGTGCGAGGCGACCCCGGCGCGGGATCGCTGGCCGGCAGTTTGCTCAGGCAGGCGCTGTTGATCTCCAGCTGGTCAATATGCAACCGCCAGCGGCTGGGGCGCGAGAGACGGGCATCGGTCACCCGGGCGAGTTCACAGTCGCCCACCAGATAGCGCAGATCGGGGATCAGCAGGGCGGAGCGCGTAAGACGCGGGCTCTCCTGCAAAGCGATATGAGTGCCCACGGGCAGCCAGATGCCCGCCAGCGTCGGCACCCAGTGGGTCAGCGTCAACAGCAGGGTTAGCGGCAGTAACACCAGCGCTAGCACCAGCGCGATGGCGGCTTTATATTTACCCTTCATGGGCAGTTAATATCCTGATTCAACATAAGTAAAAGCCGAAAGGCGCCCATTGTGACACGTTCGACCAGTGAGTGAAAGTTTGCGACCTGTTAAAGCATAGTTGCCAGCCGGTATCGCGGCGCGGCGATCGCTCGTCACTATTTAGCTTTTGTTTAAGCGCTACCTGCCACACTCCAGCCAGTTCGGTTTTGCTTGCGGGAGAGACAGTGTCGTTAATTATCTCGCTCATTGAGAGCGCACAGGGCCACTATCCATTGGTATTACTGATGGTTTTCCTGCTCACCTTCACTAAATCCTGCGCGCTGGTGTCGCTGGCGATCCCGGGCACCTCCGGCCTGCTGCTGCTGGGGACATTCGCGTCCGCCAGCCTCGGTCATTTCCTGTTAATGTGGTCCAGCGCCAGCCTCGGCGCCATCGGCGGATTCTGGCTCTCGTGGTGGTTAGGCGTTCGCTATCGTCACCGCCTCACCCAGTTGCGCTGGCTGACCGCCGAGCGGCTGGCCCGCAGCCGACTCTTTTTTCAGCGCCGCGGGCTGTGGGCGGTCTTTTTCAGTCGCTTCCTCTCTCCCCTGCGCGCCACCCTGCCCCTGGTTAGCGGCGCCAGCGGCCTGCCGCTGTGGTCGTTTCAGCTGGCTAACGTCACCTCCGGTCTGCTGTGGCCGTTTCTGCTGCTCTCCCCCGGCGCTTTAAGCCTGAGTTTGTGGTGAAAAAACTTTGTCTTTCAAAGAGATTCCGCAAATCCGCGATATGCTCTAGAATTAGGATAAGCACCTGCTATTTAAACTATTTTTTAATAATTGTACGATTATTTTAAATATGCTACCGTGACGTTATAATCACTGGAGAAAAGTCTTATGAAAATCGCGGTTTACAGTACGAAGCAGTACGATAAAAAGTACCTGCAGCACGTTAATGATACCTACGGCTTTGAACTGGAATTCTTCGACTTCCTGCTGACAGAGAAAACCGCCAAAACCGCCCACGGTTGCGAAGCGGTATGCATCTTCGTCAATGACGACGGCAGCCGTCCGGTGCTGGAGGAACTGAAGGCCCACGGCGTGAAGTATATCGCCCTGCGCTGCGCCGGGTTTAACAACGTCGACCTCGAGGCGGCGAAAGCGCTTGGCCTGCGCGTCGTGCGCGTCCCGGCCTACTCGCCGGAAGCGGTCGCTGAACATGCGATCGGCATGATGATGTCGCTTAACCGCCGCATCCACCGCGCCTACCAGCGTACCCGTGATGCCAATTTCTCCCTCGAAGGCCTCACCGGTTTCACCATGTACGGCAAAACCGCCGGGGTGATCGGCACCGGGAAAATTGGCGTGGCGATGCTACGGATCCTTAAAGGCTTCGGCATGCGTCTGCTGGCTTTTGATCCGTACCCAAGCGCCGCCTCGCTGGAGCTGGGGGTGGAATATGTTGACCTGGCCACGCTGTACAAGGAGTCGGACGTGATCTCCCTGCACTGCCCGCTCACCGACGAAAACTACCATCTGCTCAATCGCGAGGCCTTCGATCAGATGAAGGACGGGGTGATGGTGATTAACACCAGCCGCGGCGCGCTGATCGATTCCCAGGCGGCCATCGATGCCCTGAAGCACCAGAAAATCGGCGCGCTGGGGCTGGACGTTTATGAGAACGAACGCGATCTGTTCTTCGAAGACAAATCCAACGACGTGATCCAGGACGACGTCTTCCGTCGCCTCTCCGCCTGCCACAACGTGCTGTTCACCGGCCATCAGGCGTTCCTCACCGCCGAGGCGCTGATCAGCATTTCGGAGACCACCCTGGGCAATCTGCAGCAGGTCGCCAACGGTGAAACCTGCCCGAACGCTATCGTCTGATTCCTTTCCCTTTTGTGCTCCTCTCCCCGGGGGGAGCACATTCAGATAATCCCCACAGATCCCCGCTGCGATACCGTTACACTGGCTTTATTTTATTAGTAATGTGAATGTTTTGGAGTAAAAATGAACAAATTTGCGGCATTACTGGCGGCAGGGTTGCTGCTGTCCGGCTGTGTCTATAACAGTAAGGTGTCCACCGGCGCGGAACAGCTACAGCATCATCGTTTCGTGTTGACCAGCGTCAACGGCCAGGCGGTGAACGCGGGCGACCGGCCGCTGGAGCTGAGCTTCGGCGAGAAGATGGCTATTACGGGCAATATGTATGTTTCGGGCAATATGTGCAACGGCTTCAGCGGGGAAGGTAAGGTGTCGGACGGCGAGCTGAAGGTTAAATCGCTGGCGATGACCCGGATGCTGTGCCAGGATGCCCAGCTCAATACCCTTGACGCGACCATTGGTAAGATGCTGCGCGAGGGCGCGCAGGTCGATCTGACGGAAAACCAGTTGACGCTGGCGACCGCCGACCAGACGCTGGTCTATAAGCTCGCCGACCTGATGCACTAGCCGGCGTGGTGAACCCGCTGCGGGGCTGCCATTAATAGCCGCAGCTTCCGCCCGCCAGCGCCTGCTCGCTGCAGCGTTTACCGTTCGGCAACGCGCACATGCCGATCGCCGAACCATCGAGCTGACGAGCCACCGATAACGAGCCGCCTATCATGGCGCAGTTGGCCTGACCGGCGTCGCTCATCGCCGCCCGCATTCCTGGCGTGACGTGCGCCGCCGTGGCCTGCTGAACGGGTTCACTACTGCACGCCGACAGCAACAGCGCCGCACATCCCACTAATATCGCAGCTCGCATTTTCTCTCCCCTCGGAAACGTCTTAAAAAGCAAACCCAAGAATAATAGGCAGCGTGGCGCGCGGCGTCGAGAGGGGAAGTACGTATTTATGCGTCTCATTAACATTTTCTAGCAAATTTCTGCCTAAAGGTTGATCTCCCCCGGGTTCGCCACCGGACAATCGCTGGCCTTCATGCTCTGGAAAGCTACTTTCTCCGCGAACCGCGCAAAATATTGATCTGGTCACGGGTGGCCGCCGCATTGAGGACACAAATGCAAAAATGGCGGCATCAACGGTTTGCTAAACTACCTCTTATATAATTACAGGGCGCGTCGCGGTTTTACGCGTCCATTCTTTTGCGCAATGTAAGGGTGTCTTCCTATGATTACTATTGATGGTAATGGCGCGGTCGCTTCCGTCGCGTTTCGCACCAGTGAAGTTATCGCCATCTACCCGATCACGCCCAGTTCAACGATGGCGGAACAGGCCGACGCCTGGGCCGGCAATGGGCTGAAAAACGTCTGGGGCGATGTGCCCCGCGTGGTCGAAATGCAGTCGGAGGCAGGCGCCATTGGCGCCGTACATGGCGCGCTGCAGACCGGCGCCCTCTCCACCTCCTTTACCTCATCGCAGGGCCTGCTGCTGATGATCCCCACGCTGTACAAACTGGCCGGCCAGCTGATGCCGTTTGTCCTGCACGTCGCCGCCCGCACCGTCGCCACCCACGCGCTGTCGATCTTCGGCGACCATTCCGATGTGATGGCGGTCCGCCAGACCGGGTGCGCCATGCTGTGCGCCAGCAGCGTTCAGGAAGCGCAGGATTTCGCGCTGATCTCGCATATCGCCACTCTGCAAAGCCGGGTGCCGTTTATTCATTTCTTTGATGGTTTCCGCACCTCGCACGAAATCAACAAAATCGCCCCGCTGGCGGATGACACGATTCGCGCCCTGCTGCCGCAGGAAAAAATCGCTGAGCATCGCCAGCGCGCGCTCAATCCGGAACACCCGGTGATCCGCGGGACCTCGGCCAACCCTGACACCTACTTTCAGTCGCGGGAGGCCACCAACCCGTGGTACGACGCGGTTTATGATCATGTCGAGAAAGCGATGGATGACTTCGCCGCCGCCACCGGCCGCCAGTACAAACCGTTTGAGTTTTACGGCCATCCTCAGGCGGAACGCGTCATCGTCATTATGGGCTCGGCCATCGGCACCTGCGAAGAGGTGGTCGATGAGCTGCTGAGCCGCGGCGAGAAAGTCGGCGTACTGAAGGTCCGCCTCTATCGTCCGTTCTCCGCCGCCCACCTGCTGGCAGCGCTGCCGGAGAGCGTCCGGGCGGTGGCGGTGCTGGATCGCACCAAAGAACCTGGCGCGCACGCGGAGCCGCTGTATCTCGACGTGATGACCGCCCTGGCGGAAGCCTTTAACCGCGGCGAGCGCGAGACGCTGCCGCGGACCATCGGCGGCCGCTACGGTCTCTCTTCCAAGGAGTTCGGTCCGGAATGCGTGCTGGCGATATTCCATGAGCTGCAGGCCGCCCAGCCGAAGCCGCGCTTTACCGTCGGCATCTATGACGACGTGACCAACCTGTCGCTACCGCTGGGCGAAAATACTCTGCCAGCAGAGGCCAAGCTCGAAGCGCTGTTCTACGGCCTCGGCAGCGACGGCAGCGTGTCGGCCACCAAAAACAATATCAAAATCATCGGCAACTCCACCCCGTGGTTCTCCCAGGGGTACTTTGTCTATGACTCGAAGAAGGCGGGCGGCCTGACCGTCTCCCATCTGCGGGTCAGCGAAAAGCCGATTCGTTCTTCGTATCTGATTTCGCAGGCCGATTTCGTTGGCTGCCACCAGCTGCAGTTTATCGATAAGTACCAGATGACCGAGCGGCTGAAGCCCGGCGGCATTTTCCTGCTCAACACGCCGTACAGCGCCGATGAAGTCTGGTCCCGCCTGCCGCAGGAAGTGCAGGCCACCCTGAATCAGAAAAAAGCGCGTTTTTACGTGGTCAACGCGGCGAAGATCGCCCGCGAATGTAGCCTCGGGGCGCGCATTAATACCGTGATGCAGATGGCCTTCTTCCATCTGACTCACATCCTGCCAGGCGACAGCGCGCTGGCGGAACTGCAGGCGGCCATCGCCAAAAGCTACAGCAGCAAAGGTCAGGAGCTGGTGGAACGTAACTGGCAGGCGCTGGCCCTGGCCCGCGAGTCCCTGGCGGAAGTGCCGCTGCAGCCGGTGAATGCCAGCAGTCCGAACCGCCCGCCGGTGGTCTCCGACGCCGCGCCGGATTTCGTCAAAACGGTTACTGCCGCCATGCTGGCCGGCCTCGGCGATGCGCTGCCTGTCTCCGCCCTGCCGCCGGACGGCACCTGGCCCATGGGCACCACCCGCTGGGAGAAACGCAACATCGCCGAAGAGATCCCGATCTGGAAGGAAGCGCTCTGCACCCAGTGTAACCACTGCGTTGCCGCCTGCCCGCACTCGGCAATTCGCGCCAAAGTGGTCGCGCCGGAGGACATGGAGAACGCCCCTGCCAGTCTGCACTCGCTGGACGTTAAATCCCGCGATATGCGCGGGCAGAAATACGTTCTGCAGGTCGCCCCGGAAGACTGCACCGGCTGCAACCTGTGCGTGGAAGTGTGCCCGGCAAAAGATCGCCAGAACCCGGAGATCAAGGCCATCAATATGATGTCGCGCCTGGAGCATGTGGAAGAGGAGAAAGTGAATTACGATTACTTCCTCAACCTGCCGGAAATCGACCGCAGCAAACTGGAGCGTATTGATATCCGCACTTCGCAGCTGATCAGCCCGCTGTTTGAATACTCCGGCGCCTGCTCCGGCTGTGGCGAAACGCCGTATATCAAACTGCTGACCCAGCTGTATGGCGACCGGATGCTGATTGCCAATGCCACCGGCTGCTCATCCATTTACGGCGGCAACCTGCCCTCGACCCCGTACACGACCGACGCCAACGGCCGCGGCCCGGCGTGGGCCAACTCGCTGTTTGAGGATAACGCTGAATTCGGGCTCGGCTTCCGCTTAACCGTCGACCAGCATCGCCAGCGCGTGATGCGCCTGCTGAGCGAATTCGCCGACCAGCTGCCGGCAGAGCTGAACGCGGCGCTGCATGCCGAGGCGACGCCGGAAGCGCGCCGCGAACAGGTGGCAGCCCTGCGTCAGGCGCTGGCCGGCGTGCAAGGCGCTGAAGAGCTGCTGACCGATGCCGACGCGCTGGTGGAGAAATCCGTCTGGCTGATCGGCGGCGACGGCTGGGCCTACGATATCGGCTTCGGCGGTCTGGACCATGTGCTGAGCCTGACGGAAAATGTCAACATTCTGGTGCTGGATACCCAGTGTTACTCCAACACCGGCGGCCAGGCGTCAAAAGCCACCCCGCTGGGGGCGGTCACTAAGTTTGGCGAGCACGGTAAACGCAAGGCGCGCAAAGATCTTGGCGTCAGCATGATGATGTACGGTCATGTCTATGTGGCGCAGATTTCGCTGGGCGCGCAGCTGAACCAGACGGTGAAAGCGATTCAGGAAGCGGAAGCCTATCCGGGGCCGTCGCTGATCATCGCCTACAGTCCTTGCGAAGAGCATGGCTACGATCTGGCGCTCAGCCACGATCAGATGCGTCAGCTGACCGCTACCGGCTTCTGGCCGCTCTACCGCTTCGACCCGCGTCGGGCGGAAGAAGGCAAGATCCCACTGGCGCTGGACTCCCGCCCACCGTCAGACGCCCTGGCTGAGACGCTGCTCAATGAGCAACGCTTCCGTCGCCTGAATGCGCAGCAGCCGGAAGTGGCGGAGCAACTGTGGAAAGACGCTGCCGCCGACCTGCAGAAGCGCTACGACTTCCTCGCCCAGCTGGCGGGCAAAGCGGAGAAATCACCGAGCGAGAGCTAAGGTTATTTTTCCTCCCGCAGTCATAAAAAAAGCCCGAACATAAAGTTCGGGCTTGTCGTTTTACCGATAAACAAAATCATTCCGCAGAATGAGACGGCAAATAAAAATGCTTGGCATGACAATAAAGGCATATAACGCGCGAATAATACGCGATCAAACTGAATATGTATAATTTTTATTTTGTATATTATTCGCAGATATATTCACCATAATTATCACCATTACTTCAGACGTATTTTATTTAGATTTTACTTATATCGTAACAATTGAGTCTTACCATATCTCAGACCGCTCCTTTAGCATGAGTTCACTTCCTTCCCGGAAGCTAGAACATAAAAACAGTTAAAGGAATTTCTTCATGAAAAGAAAAGTACTGGCCCTCGTTATTCCGGCTTTATTAGCCGCTGGCGCTGCGCACGCGGCGGAAATTTATAATAAAGACGGAAATAAATTAGATGTCTATGGCAAGGTAGACGGTCTGCACTATTTCTCCAGCGACTCGAAAAAAGACGGCGACCAAACTTACGTTCGCTTTGGCTTTAAAGGCGAAACCCAGATCAACGATATGCTCACCGGTTACGGCCAGTGGGAATACAACGTTCAGGCCAACAATACCGAAAGCGCCGGCGATCAGGCGTGGACCCGTCTGGCCTTCGCCGGTATCAAAGTGGGCGATTACGGTTCTTTCGACTACGGTCGTAACTACGGCGTGCTGTACGACGTCGAAGGCTGGACCGATATGCTGCCGGAGTTCGGCGGCGACTCTTACACCTATGCGGATAACTTTATGGCAGGCCGCGCCAACGGCGTCGCGACCTACCGCAACAGCGATTTCTTCGGTCTGGTAGATGGTCTGAACTTCGCCCTGCAGTATCAGGGTAAAAACGAAGGCCAGAACGCCCAGGATATCAACGTCGGCACCAATAACCGCAGCAGCGACAGCGATGTTCGCTTTGACAACGGCGACGGTTTCGGTCTCTCCACCTCCTATAACTTCGGCATGGGCATCAGCGCGGCTGCGGCCTATACCTCTTCTGACCGTACCAACGATCAGATGACCCAGACCAACGCCCGCGGCGATAAAGCCGAAGCCTGGACTGCCGGCCTGAAGTACGACGCCAACGATATCTACCTGGCGACCATGTACTCTGAAACCCGCAATATGACCCCGTACGGCAATGACGGCGTGGCCAACAAGACGCAAAACTTCGAAGTCACTGCTCAGTATCAGTTCGACTTCGGTCTGCGTCCGGCTATCTCCTACCTGCAGTCCAAAGGCAAAGATCTCTATAATACCGGCAGCTACGCCGATAAAGATCTGGTCAAATATATGGACGTCGGCGCCACCTATTACTTCAACCGTAATATGTCCACCTACGTTGATTACAAAATCAACCTGCTGGATGACAACGACAGCTTCTACAAAGACAACGGTATTTCTACCGACAACATCGTCGCGCTGGGCCTGGTTTACCAGTTCTGATGCGCCAGCCCGCCGGTTCCGGCGGGCTTTATCTCTCTTTGCATCGCAGCAGCTAAAACAAAACAATATATCCCACAGCTTAAAATAGCCGTCCTTTTAGTGATATAGTCGTGCTCAGTCAGTGCCTGCCCGAGGACGTCCATCATGCATCATCACCCGGTAAAATCTTCCCGAATTATCTCTGTCGCCTATGATGACGCCTCCGCCACGCTGGAAATCTGTTTTTATCACCAGCCGCCGTTGCAATATACCGGGGTTCCACCGCGTATTTTTCGTGACTTTTTACAGGTGGTGTCAAAAGGCCGATTTTATGACGGCGTGATAAAGGGAAAATTCCCCGAACGCAAGCCACGTTAATGTCAAAGTGTGACTGCGGTCATGATACAAAACGTGCCATAATGCCGTACAATATGAGGGGATACTTAAACAGGAGGTTTTATGAGCAGAATGATTCTTGTCCCCATCGATATCTCTGATAAAGAATTTACTGAACGCATTATCAGTCACGTTGAATCGGAAGCGCGGATTGACGACGCTGAGGTCCATTTCCTCTCCGTTATCCCTTCCCTGCCTTATTATGCCTCACTGGGAATGGCCTATACCGCCGAACTGCCTGGTATGGATGAGCTGCGCGAAGGGACGGAAACGCAGCTTAAAGAGCTCGCGAAGCAGTTCTCTATCCCGGAAGATCGGAAACATTTTCACGTTGCCGAAGGATCGCCGAAGGATAAGATCCTGGCCCTCGCCAGGTCGCTACCCGCCGACCTGGTGATCATCGCTTCGCACCGGCCGGATATTACCACCTATCTGCTGGGCTCCAACGCCGCCGCGGTGGTCCGCCACGCCGAGTGCTCGGTGCTGGTCGTTCGCTAACGCCTCAGCCCGCCGCCCGGCGGGCTTTTTATTTTTACTTCTGCCCCTGCCCGCAGCGGAAAGTGCCGGAAAGATGCTGACATTCCGCCCCTGAATCCGTACCATACACGCCACGGTTGTCTGTCAGACCTCATTAATTGCTACGCGCCAGCGCCACGTTGTCCAGCGGCTGGCAGAACGCGTGCTCTTCTGATGCCACACTATGAATTGAGCCACTATTACATGCTGCAAAATCAAGAAATCAGTAAAAAAGAAAAATACAACATCGATAAGCTGCAGAAACGTCTGCGCCGCAACGTCGGTGAGGCGATCGCCGACTTCAATATGATTGAAGAAGGCGACCGCATTATGGTTTGTCTGTCAGGCGGCAAGGACAGCTATACCATGCTGGAGATCCTGCGTAACCTGCAGAAAAGCGCGCCCATCTCCTTCTCGCTGGTGGCGGTGAACCTCGACCAGAAACAGCCCGGGTTCCCGGAGCATATTCTGCCGGCTTATCTTGAGCAGCTGGGAGTTGAATACAAGATTGTCGAAGAGAATACCTACGGCATCGTCAAAGAGAAGATCCCGGAAGGGAAAACCACCTGCTCGCTCTGCTCTCGCCTGCGCCGCGGCATTCTCTACCGTACCGCCAGCGAACTCGGCGCCACCAAGATTGCCCTCGGCCATCATCGCGACGACATCCTGCAGACGCTGTTCCTGAATATGTTCTACGGCGGCAAAATGAAAGGAATGCCGCCGAAGCTGATGAGCGATGACGGCAAACACATCGTCATCCGCCCGCTGGCCTACTGCCGCGAAAAGGACATCGAGCGCTTCTCCCAGGCCAAGGGCTTCCCGATCATTCCATGCAACCTGTGCGGGTCGCAGCCTAACCTGCAGCGCCAGGTGATCGCCGATATGCTTCGCGACTGGGATAAGCGTTATCCGGGACGCATTGAAACCATGTTTAGCGCGATGCAGAACGTGGTGCCTTCGCACCTGAGCGACGTTAATCTGTTTGATTTTAAAGGCATCACCCACGGTTCTGAGGTGGTGGACGGCGGCGATCTGGCGTTTGATCGGGAAGAGATTCCCCTGCAGCCTGCCGGCTGGCAGCCGGAGGAAGAGGACGCCCGGTTAGATGAGCTGCGTCTGAACGTAGTGGAAGTGAAGTAACCCGAAAGCGTCTCAGGCCGCCCCTGAGACGCGCTATTCTGCCCTTACTTCAGCAGTCGTACGCGGCAGGCTTTGCCTTTGATCTTGCCGTTTTGTAACTGCTTATACGCTTTCTGCGCCATATTCTGGCGGATCGCCACATAGACGTGGGCCGGGTGGATGGTAATTTTGCCGATATCGGCGCCATCAAACCCCATATCTCCGGTCAACGCTCCCAGCACATCCCCCGGGCGCATTTTCGCCTTTTTTCCGCCGTCGATGCACAGCGTCGCCATCTCCGCCGTCAGCGGCGTGATAGCGTTGCCCGTCGGCGCCGGCAGCCAGTTAAGGGATAATTGCAGCATGTCGGCCAGAATGGTGGCGCGCTGCGCCTCTTCCGGCGCGCAGAAGCTGATAGCGAGACCTTGTTCGCCGGCGCGGGCGGTGCGGCCGATGCGGTGAACATGCACCTCCGGATCCCAGGCCAGCTCGAAGTTCACCACCAGCGCGAGAGATTTGATGTCCAGGCCGCGGGCGGCGACGTCGGTCGCCACCAGAACCCGGACGCTGCCGTTCGCGAAGCGCACCAGCGTTTGATCGCGGTCGCGCTGCTCGAGGTCACCGTGCAGCGATAATGCGCTCTGCCCGGCGGCGTTGAGCGCATCGCAGACCGCCTGGCAATCGCGCTTGGTATTGCAGAACACCACGCAGGACGCCGGCTGATGCTGGCTAAGCAGACGCTGGAGCAGCGCAATCTTGCCGTGACGGGAAACTTCAAAGAACTGCTGTTCGATAGCCGGTAACGCATCGACGCTGTCAATCTCAATCGTTTCCGGATGACGCTGCACCCGACCGCTGATCGCCGCGATCGCCGCAGGCCAGGTGGCGGAAAACAGCAGCGTCTGCCGGTCAGCCGGCGCGAAGCGGATCACCTCGTCGATGGCGTCGCTGAAGCCCATATCGAGCATGCGGTCCGCTTCATCCATCACCAGGGTCTGCAGCGCGTCGAGAGAGACCGTCCCCTTCTGCAGATGATCGAGCAGACGGCCCGGGGTGGCGACGATAATATGCGGGGCGTGCTGCAGTGAATCGCGCTGAGCGCCAAACGGCTGCCCGCCGCAGAGCATCAAAATCTTGATGTTCGGCAGGCAGCGCGCCAGACGGCGCAGCTCGCCGGCAACCTGATCGGCCAGTTCGCGGGTCGGACACAGCACCAGCGACTGGGTCTCAAAGCGCGACGGATCGATATGCTGCAGCAGGCCCAGCCCGAAGGCGGCCGTTTTTCCGCTGCCGGTTTTTGCCTGCACGCGCACATCTTTCCCCGCGAGGATCGCCGGCAGGGCGGCGGCCTGAACCGGCGTCATCGACAGATAACCCAGCTCGTTAAGGTTGGCTAATTGGGCGGCAGGTAAAACAGTCAGGGTAGAAAAAGCGGTCACAATGTATTCTCGTATTAAAGGACAGACGATCTGCAGGCGCGTATCCTCGCAGATCTCCGCGCCTGATGCGACAATTTAATCGGCTCTTCATCAGGCGGCGGATCGGGCTGCGGCTGCGGGCGCGGTCGCGGATCGGGTAAAGGAACCGGATCGTTCGGCTCGGGCGAGATGGGGATGGACTGGGCTGTCAGCCCTGAAGCGTAATGCATAGTGGCCTCCCGGAAAGTGATACGGGCGTACCCGCAGGCGTAAACGGCCTGAAGACCGTCGGGTGTCTTAGTAAGCGTAGAAGCTGGTCAGGAGAGCGCAAAAAAAAAGCCGACTCAACAAAGTCGGCGTCGTACGAATCAATTGTGCTATGCAGTAATTCAAAAAAGGAAGTAAGACAATATGGAGCGCAACGCCCATCGCTTGACGTTGCATTCACCTGCGAGAGAGATATTGCCCTGAATGGGTAGAGGGTTTATTGATTTCGCTCAAACATTGCCGGGTTTTCCCGGCATCGTCGCCGCCAAAAGGCGATTCTTTACAACCATTTACTGCGATGTAACCACCACGCAACACCACCGATGACAACGACTAACATCAGGCAGAAGAGGCTAAAGCCCAGATGCCAGCTGTTACCTGGGATCCCCCCGAGGTTGACGCCGAACAGGCCGGTTAAAAAGGTGCTGGGCAGAAACACCATCGCCATCAACGACATCGTATAGGTCCGCCGCGCCAGCGACTCCTGCATAATCTGGGCGATCTCATCGCTCATGATCGCCGTCCGGGCAATGCAGCTGTCGATCTCGTCCAGCCCACGCCCCAGCCGCTCGGCGATATCCTGCATCCGCCGCCGCTGATCGTCGCTCATCCACGGCAGGCGTTCGCTGGCCAGCCGGGCGTAAACATCGCGCTGCGGCGCCATATACCGGCGCATCACAATCAGCTGCTTACGCAGTAGCGCGAGAAAACCGCGCGGCGGCACCTGCTGATCGAGCAGGTCGTCTTCGAGGTCGATAATTCGGTCGTGCAGTTGTTCAATAAACTCACTGGCATGATCGGTCAGCGCGTCGCAGACTTCCACCAGCCAGCTGCCGCCATCCGTCGGCCCATTGCCCTCCTTCAGGTCGCCCAGCACATCGTCCAGCGCCAGCACTTTGCGCTGACGAGTGGAGACGATCAGCCGCTCATCCATATACAGACGCATCGCCACCAGCTGGTCTGGCCGTTCATCGGTGCTGCCGTTGATGCAGCGCAGGGTAATCAACGCCCCGTCGCCGATCCGCGTCACCCGCGGTCGGGTGCTCTCGCCCGCCAGGGCATCGCGCACGTTATTGGGCAGCAACGGGGTGGCCGCCAGCCAGTCGGCGCTGTCGCTATGGGTATAGTTGAGATGCAGCCAGCAGGGTTTCTCTTTGTCGATAATATCGTCATCGGCGAGCGGCTTCACGCCCCCCTGCCCGTCGAGCACCCACGCGAAGATCGCGTCCGGTATCTGCAACTCCGAGCCTTTAATCGCGTCCACTCAACCTCCGTTAATCCATGCCTGTCGCATTGCGCGCGCTCTGTATAAGGTACGCGAAAGCGCGCTTTTTCGCTGTTTATTGCCCGGTGAAAGAGGCTAATCGCTTCATTAAAAAGCGCTTTCCCCCGGGCCGCGCCCGCTTTCCTCATTTAACGTTAAAGTGTAGTGAAATCAAGTTCTTCAGGTTTTGCGCGGTTCACTGCGACCTTTTGCGGTTTATTTTGCGGTTTTTTGCTGTATTATGCCGTTTATTGCGTCAATTTGCGGAGTCTCTCGTCATGCATAAGCTCGCGCGACAAAAACACATCCTTGACCGGCTGAGTGAAACCGGTCAGCTGAGCATCAGCGAACTGGTTGATGCGCTGCAGGTGTCGGCCGATACCATACGCCGGGATCTCAGTGAGCTGGAAAACCAGGGGGTACTGCAGAAAAGCCACGGCGGCGCCATCGCGCTTAACGTCCCGGCGATGACGCGCCAGGGAAGAAACGCCCTGCTCCCCGGAACGAAACAGCGTCTGGGCCAGCAGGTCGCCGCGCGCATCCCCTCCGGCTCGACGCTGTTTCTCGACGCCGGCAGCACACTGCTGGCCGTCGCTACCCAGCTGAAAGGCCCCATGACCGTGATCACCGCTTCGCTGGATATCGCCCAGCTGTTCAGCGACCGCGCCGATATCCAGCTTATCCTGCTTGGCGGCCAGTGGGACAGTGAACAGCGGCTGTTCGCCGGCAGCGCCACGCTGTCGCTGGTGGCGCGCTACCGCGCCGATATCGCGATTCTCGGCGCCTGCGCGTTGCATGCCGAACTGGGCCTGAGCGCCAGCCAGGAGGCCGATGCGGACGTAAAACGCGCCATGCTCGCCGCCAGCGCGGAACACTGGCTGGTGGCGGACCATACCAAAGTCAACCATTGCGAACCCTGGCTGGTGGCCGGTCTCAGAGACATTCACCATCTTTTCCTCGATCGTCCCTGGCCTGAGCTGGGGGATGATCCTGCCCTCTCTGTACATATTGCTGACGCTTAACAACGTGGAGAACCTGATGAGTAACAACACGATAAATATCGCCCTGATTGGCTATGGCTTCGTCGGTAAGACTTTCCACGCGCCGCTTATCCGTTCGGTGCCGGGCCTGAACCTGGCCTTCGTCGCCTCGCGCGATGAAGAGAAAGTCAAACGCGACCTGCCGGACGTCACGGTGATCGCTTCCCCGGAAGCGGCGGTCCAGCACCCGGATGTCGATCTGGTGGTTATCGCCTCCCCCAACGCCACGCACGCGCCGCTGGCCCGCCTGGCGCTGAACGCCGGCAAGCATGTGGTGGTGGACAAACCCTTTACCCTTGATATGCAGGAGGCCCGGGAGCTGATCGCCCTGGCGCAGGTTAAACAGCGGCTGCTTTCCGTCTTCCATAACCGCCGTTGGGACAGCGACTATCTCGGTATCCGTCAGGTTATTGAGCAAGGCGCCATCGGCACGGTGAAACATTTTGAGTCCCATTTCGACCGGTTCCGCCCGGAAGTCCGCGTCCGCTGGCGCGAGCAGAACGTCCCCGGCAGCGGCTTATGGTTCGATCTGGGGCCGCACCTGATCGATCAGGCGCTGCAGCTGTTTGGTCTGCCGCAGTCGGTACAGGGCAATATCGCCACCCTGCGCGACGGCGCGGAGGTCAACGACTGGGCGCATGTGGTCTTAAACTACCCGGCGCATAAAGCGATCCTCCACTGCAGCATGCTGGTCGCGGGGGGCTCCTCGCGCTTCACGGTGCATGGCGATAAAGGCAGCGTTGTCAAAGCGCGGGCCGACCAGCAGGAGAGCCTGCTGCTGGCGGGTGTGGTACCGGGAAGCGCCGGCTGGGGCGAGGATGAGGATGGGCTGGTTATCTATGACGCCTCGCTGCAGACCCAAACCCAGCCTACCCCGCCGGGCGATCAGCGCCTGTACTATATGCAGATCCGCGACGCGCTGAAGGGCCTGATCGCCAATCCGGTGCCGCCGGTGCAGGCGCTGGCGGTGATGGCCGTCCTGGAAGCGGCGGCGCGCTCTGCAGAAAGCGGCGTGGCGCAGACCCTCGACCTGACCGACGACGAGCGCAACGCGCTGCGCTAAGCCTGTCGCTACTCCGGTTATCTGCGCGGCCCGCAGGTAACCGGATCGCCACCCCGACTGTAGAAATAATCACTGCCTGTCAGCAAATTATCCTTTCTTTATCCTGCGTTTTTGCCTAAAGCACCGCTGGAAATTTCAGCCAATTGGGAGGAGGATAGAGAACAGATCGATCGTGATGAGAACAAGGTTGCTGACGCTGTGGACGCGGTGACCGCAATACCGGACAGGAGAAGCTCATGTACTACACGTTAGGAGATACCACTCTCCATTTTTATCGCTATCAGTGCAAATTCTACGTCGCCCACTGGGAAGGAGGGAACGTGATGGACGAAAAATTTAAACCGTTTATCGAGCAGATCACTGAGAAGACCGGGCTGGACGCGAAGCGCGTCGAGACCGCCGCGCGAGATTATTTTACTAACGTGGATTAACAGGCAGCCTGTTGCGGTATACCGAAGGCCAGGCCGACGCGCCTGCCGTTGATCTCCCCCCTTCCGCCGCCACGGCCCTCGTTCCCGCTGGCGGCTCTCCTTCCCCACCGGCGATAAACAGGATAACGACCAGCCAGAACCCCAGGCTGTCTGCCCCACGCTTTTGTCAATTTCCAGACCGATAACGTGAGATGTCATTTATCGTAATTATCTATTTCCCCGTGATTTTTAGTCGAAACAATATCGCCCTGCCGCCAGGCAGGGCGTCGGCGACTACCGCTCCTCCAGCGCCGCCACCGGCTCCGGCGCGCTTTTCCTGCGCAGCAGATAGCCTGCGGCAAGGATCAGCAGCCATACCGGGATCAGGCAGACGGAGATGCGGATGTCCGGGGTCAGATACATCACCCCGAGGATCCCGGCGAGAAACAGCAGACACAGCCAGTTTGTCAGGGGATAGGCGAAACTCTGGAAAGCCGTTACCTTCCCGGCCCGCTGCATGGCGCGGCGGAACTTAAGATGAGTGATGCAGATCATCGCCCAGTTGATGACCAGGGCGGCTACCACCAGGGCCATCAGCAGGGCAAAGGCTTTCCCGGGCATCACATAGTTAATCACCACGCAAAGCGCCGTGGCGACGGCGGACACCGCTAGGGCGGTCAACGGGATCCCGCGGTGGTTCACCCGCAGCAGCGCGCGCGGGGCGTTGCCCTGCTGAGCCAGGCCGAACAGCATCCGGCTGTTGCAGTAGACGCAGCTGTTGTAGACCGACAGCGCGGCGGTGAGCACCACCAGATTGAGGGCGTTGGCCACAATATTGCTGTCAATGGCGTGAAAGATCAGCACAAAGGGGCTTCCCCCTTCCACGACGTTCCGCCACGGGTAGAGTGACAGCAAGACCGCCAGCGACCCCACATAAAAAAGCAGAATACGGTAGATCACCTGGTTGGTGGCTTTGGGAATGGTTTTATGCGGTTCGTCGGCTTCCGCCGCGGTGATCCCCACCAGCTCAAGCCCGCCGAAGGAGAACATGATCACCGCCATGGCCATCACTAAGCCCGTGATACCGTTAGGGAAAAATCCCCCGTCCTGCCACAGGTTGGCCACCGTCGCCGCCGGCCCGCCGTGACCGCTAAATAACAGATAGCAGCCAAAGGCGATCATGCTGATGATGGCGGCCACTTTGACAATCGAGAACCAGAACTCCAGCTCGCCATACACTTTGACGTGCGTCAGGTTGATGGCGTTGATCGCCACGAAGAAGATTGCCGCCGACAGCCAGGTGGGTACCTCCGGCCACCAGTACTGAATATAGATCCCCACCGCCGTCAGCTCCGCCATGCTTACCAGCACGTACAACACCCAGTAATTCCAGCCGGACATAAACCCGGCGAAGGGCCCCCAGTAGCGGTTGGCGAAATGGCTGAACGACCCCGCCACCGGCTCCTCTACCACCATTTCGCCAAGCTGACGCATGATAAAGAAGGCGATAACCCCGGCGATGGCGTACCCCAGCAGGACCGAGGGGCCTGCCATACGGATCGTTTGCGCGATACCTAAAAACAGTCCGGTGCCGACCGCCCCCCCGAGGGCGATCAACTGGATATGGCGGTTTTTTAACCCGCGCTTTAACTGATGCTCTTGCTGCGTTGTCATCTCTGACCTGCCCCTGTCTGTAAAAAGTCACTTTCGCCGGTAGCAACTTTCAGGCCAGTGGATCGTCGCGGAGCGTCAGACCAAAACTAATCCATTGAATGATATTGAAATATTATTTTCCAGTTCGTTCTGAAAGCTGGTCATCGCGCCGCTGACCTGGCGCATAACGCGCGAAAATTGGCCAGATGACGCACAGATCATGAGAAAACTAGTGACTTCATGCATGATGCTGACCCGTTTTGGTGCATCCGGTTTGCCGCCGTCGGGTCAGGCTTCACGCCAGGCAAAAAACTGTTAGGCTGGTAGCCACTTTTACGTTCCGCTAGTGGCCACTATGTACAACATCGACGACTATGATCTGAAAATTCTTACCCTGCTGCAGGCCAATGGCCGTTTGACCAATCAGGAGCTTAGCGAGCTTATCGGCCTGTCCGCTTCCCAGTGTTCGCGCCGCCGTATCGCCCTTGAACAGGCGCAGCTTATCCTCGGCTACCATGCGCGTCTGGCGCCGGATGCCGCCGGGCAGGAGATGCTTGGCCTGATTGAGGTGCGCCTGCTGAATCACACCCCACAATGCGTGGAGAGCTTTCATCAGATGCTCAGTGAAGTGGACGCCATTCTGGACGCCTGGAAAACCACCGGCGACGCCGATTATCTGCTGCGGGTAACGGTCCCGGACCTGCCCGGACTGAGCCATTTGATCAGCCATATTCTGGCGCAAAACAAAGGGGTGGCTCATCTGAAAACCGCCGTCGTGCTCAACCGCCTGAAGGAGAACGGCCAGCTGATGCCGGGCACGCCCTCGCTGCGCTGAACCGGAGCACAGTGCCCTGCGCTGGTGCAGATGCGGGGCCAGTCAATGCGTGATAAGCAGTAAATTCGCACAACTTACGCATTTCATAACCATTATGCGCACGACCCGTGCGATTTTCTCTTTCCGACAGAACAACAGGTTAGGCTAAACCACGGCTATTTTTTCCGCAACCAATCGTCCGGGCACGCTCCTCTGGTGCGATTTTTGCAAACAAGAGCTTATCCTTGTTAACGAAAAGATAGTGCTTATTTATGGATAACGTCCTTTCCCCTGAAAAACTGACCCACACCTGGCTGGAGGATGCCCTGGCGCTGCTGTTCGGCACGCTGATGATCTCCTTTGGCATTATCCTGTTTCGCCAGGCCGGCGCCCTGACCGGCGGGACGGCAGGCATGGCCTTTCTGATCCACTACGCCACCCACCTGCCGTTCGGCGTGGTTTTTTTCGCCATTAACCTGCCCTTCTACTGGCTCTCCGTCCGGCGGATGGGCGCCGCCTTCACGCTGAAAACCTTCTGCGCGGTCGGACTGGTGTCGCTGTTCTCCGACCTGCACGGCTACTTTATCCATGTCGATCGCCTGAACCCCTATTACGCCACCCTCTTCGGCAACATCATGGTCGGTATCGGCTTTGTGGTGCTGTTCCGCCATAAAGCGAGCCTCGGCGGCGTCAATATTCTGGCCCTCTATCTGCAGGATAAAAGCGGCATCCGCGCCGGTAAATTCCAGATGGTGGTGGACGCCTGCATCGTCACCGCCTCGCTGTGGGTGGTTAGCCTGCCGATGCTGCTGGTCTCTGTCCTCGGCGCCGTGATTTTGAATTCGATTATCGCCATGAACCACCGCCCAGGACGCTACGCGGTGTAATGGCTTCACCTTTAACGGTCATTTCAGGAGTAACCACTGTGTTCCAGAACGTTGACGCCTACGCGGGCGATCCTATCCTGTCGCTGATGGAGGCCTTTCAACAGGATCCCCGGGCAGACAAAGTTAACCTTAGCATCGGGCTGTACTATAACGAGCAGGCCATCATTCCTCAGCTGGAGGCGGTCCGTCAGGCCGCTGACCGGCTGCAGAGCCAGTTGCACAAGGCCAGCCTCTATCTGCCGATGGAGGGACTGGCTCCCTATCGCCGCGCGGTCCAGACGCTGCTGTTTGGCGAACACCATCCGGCGTTGCGTGCCGGACGCATCGCCACCATCCAGACGCTGGGCGGCTCCGGCGCGCTGAAGGTGGGTGCTGATTTCCTCAAGCGCTACTTCCCCGACTCCGCGGTCTGGGTCAGCGATCCAACCTGGGAGAACCATGTGGCCATCTTTGCCGGGGCGGGTTTCGAGGTGCATACCTATCCCTGGTTCGACAGCGCCACCCGTGGGGTCAATTTCCCCGCTATGCTTGCCGCCCTCCAGCAGCTCCCGCCGCGCAGCATCGTGCTGCTCCATCCTTGCTGCCATAATCCGACGGGGGCCGATCTCGCCCCCGAGCAGTGGGATCGGGTGATTGAGGTGTTGATCGCCCGGGAGCTGATCCCGTTCCTCGATATTGCCTACCAGGGTTTTGGCCGCGGGCTGGATGAAGATGCCTATGCCATACGCGCCATCGCCAGCGCCGGACTGACGGCGCTGGTCAGCAACTCGTTCTCGAAGATTTTTTCACTGTACGGCGAGCGTGTCGGCGGCCTGTCGGTGGTCTGTGACAACGCCGATGCCGCCGGGCGCGTGCTGGGCCAGTTGAAAGCTACCGTACGCCGCAACTACTCCAGCCCGCCGGGGTTTGGCGCCCAGGTGGTGTCGCAGGTGCTCAACGATCCCGAGCTGAATGCCCTGTGGCAGGGGGAAGTGGAGGCCATGCGCACCCGCATCAGCGCCATGCGCGTCGCGCTGGTGAAGGCTCTGCAGGCAGCCCTGCCGGCGGTGGATTTTTCCTATCTGCTGACCCAGCGCGGCATGTTCAGTTACACCGGCTTTAGCGCCGATCAGGTAGACGTTCTGCGTGAAGAACATGGCATCTATCTGATTGCCAGCGGTCGCGTCTGCGT
The DNA here is from genome assembly GCF_040065795.1 of Klebsiella sp. JB_Kp004. Taxonomy (NCBI): domain Bacteria; kingdom Pseudomonadati; phylum Pseudomonadota; class Gammaproteobacteria; order Enterobacterales; family Enterobacteriaceae; genus Klebsiella; species Klebsiella sp. JB_Kp004. The sequence continues at coordinate 40,374 of NZ_JBEAKW010000001.1, forward strand.
GGCCGGGCTCAACCACGGCAATATTGCGCGGGTAGCCAGCGCCTTCGCCGGGGTCTGCGCACGCTGATCCGCTTTCCCGCTGGCCGGGGCAACCCCGGCGCGGTATAGCAGTTATTCGCGACGCAGTCGGCGAGCCAGGCGGGTGCCCAGCGTCTGAATAAGCTGGACAATAACAATCAGCACCAGGGCGGTGGTGAGGGTGGCAAAGGCGTCGAAACGCTGATAGCCGTAGGTGATCGCCAGGTCGCCGATCCCGCCGCCGCCCACCGTTCCCGCCATGGCGGTCGCGCCAAGCAGACCGATGGTCGCGGTGGTAAGGGCCAGAATCAACGACGCCGCCGCCTCCGGCAGCATGAAATGCCAGACGGTCTGCAGAGGGGTAGCGCCCATGGCGTCTGCGGCCTCAAGGATCCCCTCATCCACCTCCAGCAGCGAGCTCTCCACCAGCCGGGCAATATAGGGGGCGACAAAAACGATCAGCGGCACGATGGCGCCCGCGGTGCCGATAGTCGTGCCCACCAGCAGCCTGGTGAAGGGCAGGATCACAATCAGCAAAATGATAAACGGCAGCGAGCGCAGCACGTTAATCAGCGGATTCAGCGCCTGATGCACCACCGGGTTGGCCACGATGCCGCCAGGACGGCAAACCACCAGCACAATTCCCAGCGGGACGCCGAGCAACGCGCCAAAGCCCAGTGAGATGGCGACCATAATCAGGGTATCATGCAGCGCCAGCAGAAACTGCTCGCCGGTAATGGCGGTATCAATAAGATCAAACATGGATGATTTTCACTCCTGCGTCGGCCAGATGGGTGATGGCGCGTTCGGTTTCGTCAGGCTCGCCGAGGAGTTGCACAATCATAAATCCCAGTATCCGGCCCTGAACTTCGGACATGCTGGCAAACAGGATATTCACCTCGACAGCATACTCGCGGATCAGGCGGTTAATGATCGGCTGCCGGGCCGTCGCGCCGATAAATTCGAGGCGTAAAGCCCGGGCGCCGTTGTCGCGCTGCAGGAGCGACGCCACCCGCTGCGGCAGACGATCGTGCACCACCGACTGCACGAAACTGGCGGTGACCGGATGCTGCGGCTGGGCAAAGAGATCGAAAACCGTCCCCTGCTCAACAATGCGCCCGGCCTGCATCACCGCCACCTTGTGACAGATTTTCTGGATCACTGACATTTCATGCGTAATCAGCACAATGGTGATGCCATAGCGGCGATTAATCTCCTGCAGCAGCAATAAGATCTGTACCGTGGTATGGGGGTCGAGCGCCGAGGTGGCTTCATCGCACAGCAGCACCGACGGGTTAGTGGCCAGCGCCCGGGCGATACCGACCCGCTGCTTTTGCCCTCCCGACAGCTCATTCGGGTAGCTGTGCATTTTGTCGCTCAGGTCGACAAACGCCAGCAGCTCCGCAACCCGCGCCTGGATAAAGGCCTTGTCGCGTCCCTGCAAAATAAGCGGGATAGCGATGTTATGAAATACCGTTTTCGAATTCAGCAGATTAAAATTCTGAAAGATCATGCCGATATCTTTTTTGATCGCCTGCAGGCGCTGGCCGCTGCAGTCCTGGAGCGACTCACCGTTCAACACCACCTCGCCCTCACCCGGCGTTTCCAGACGATTAATCAGCCGCAATAAGGTGCTTTTCCCTGCGCCGCTGTAGCCAATAATGCCGAAAATATCGCCCCGGTCGATACTGAGATTAATATCCTGCAGGGCCAGAACCGGATGTCCTTTTCTGTTAAAGGTTTTACTGACATGGCGAAATTCTATCATCGCGTTATTCATTTTAAATAATCAGGCAGCAGGTAACCATCATACTGCGGATGGCTGAGAATATATTTTTTGAAATCGGCAGAGTGATAGCCGTCGATGATATCTTTGGCAAACTGCGCCTTCTGATTTTTACCGGCAACGGTCACAACGTTAATAAAATGGCTGGTGGCGGCCTCCAGCTTTAATGCCGAGGTAAGCGCCATGCCGCTGGAGACGGCGAAATTGCCCTGAATCAGGCCGTAGTCGACGTCCGGCAGCGCGCGAACCTGCTGGGCATTGTCCATCTCCTTAAGCACGATGTTATAGGGGTTGGCAACGATATTACGCTGCGAAAAGGTGGCGGGATCGCTGTCCGGTTTAATCTTCACCCAGCCGAGGCTTTCCAGCACCAGAACCGCGCGATATTCGTTCGACGGCTGGTTTGGCACCGACACCACCGTGCCGGCTGCCGGGGTGCCCAGGGTCGTCAGCTTGCCGCCGTACAGACCCATCGGCGGCGTGGGTACCTGCACAATGCCGACGTTATCGGTCCCCAGTCGCTCATTGATCGCTTTCAGGTATACCGGATGCTGCATAATATTCGCTTCGATATCGCCGCGAGCTACCGCGTCATTGACCTGAATACCGTCGCTGAAATCTTTATATTCGATTTTATATCCTTTACTCAATAAATAGGGGGCGACCCCTTTTTCAAACTGCTCTTTATACGGCCCGGGGTTAAAGCCGATACGAATAATTTGATCGGCGGTGGCGTAAAAGGAGGTAGCGGATAACAGGGCGAGCGTCATTCCGAGCGCAACTGACTTGTTCATAAGGTATTTTCCAGGAAGGTTGGCGATATTGAGCGATTAAATCACAGCCGAAAGCGGGTTGTAAGCCAGAACGCCGGATTTCCTTTTGCTTATTCCTCATAAACTTTTGCCATCCCGACATATCCTAAAAACAATAATCCTTTGCATATATTGTTATTTAGCCAGGCGCAATAAATCCCTTAAAGATGGCAGATTATTGATAACGTAAACCGGGAAAATTATGCCTGATTTCGCTGCTTCACCGCTGGTGGACGCCCTGGAAGAGAATCTGTTCAGCCTGCTGGAAAAACTGGCCGCGGAGGTCAACACCGACGCGCTGCCGTTGATCGACCTCTCCAGCGGCAGTCCGGATCAGCCCACGCCGCCGGAAGTGATTGACTCGCTGCAGAGCGCCATTCATCGTCGTGAAAACCATGGCTACCCGTCGTTCTGGGGCAAGCCGCAGGTCCGCGAAGCGATCGCCCATTTTTATCGCCGCCAGTATGATATGGAACTCGATCCGCACAGCGAAGTCGCGGTATTTCAGGGCTCGCATATCGGTATTGGCGGCATCCCGCGGGCGCTGCTCCGTCCCGGACAATACCTCATCTCCACCGATCCCTGCTATCCCATTTACCGCTCAGCGGCGCTGCAGTCCCAGGCGGCGTTTTATGGCCTGCCGCTCAGGGCTGAGAACCACTTCCTGCCGGATTTTAACGACCTCCCCCGGGAGGTGGCTGACCAGGCCGGGCTGGTGGTGCTTAACTATCCGCATAACCCCACCGGCGCCCTCGCCACGCCGGCGCTGTTCGCCAGCGCCCTGCAGTTTGCCCGCCGTCACCAGGTGCCGATCCTGCATGATTTTGCCTATGCGGCCATCGGCAGCGCGGCCAGCGATGCGCCGCTGAGCCTTTTCTCCCAGCCCGACGCGAAAGCGTGGGGAGTGGAGACCTACACCTTCTCCAAGACCTTTAATATGGCCGGCTGGCGCTTCGGCTTCGCGGTCGGCAACGCCTCGATTATCCGGGCGTTTAAAAAACTGCACACCCACAGCTACAGCACGGTGTTTGGCGCCATTCAGGATGCAGCGATCGCCGCGCTCAGCCTGCCGGCAGAACGGATTGCGCGGCTGACGGCGGTGTATCATCAGCGCCGGGAGTGGGTTCTGCGTCGACTGGCCGCACTGCGCTGGCCGGTTCGTGCCGCACAAGGTACTTTCTTCCTCTGGCTGAGCGTGCCGCCCGGGTACCGTTCACAAGAGTTTGCCCGCCTGCTGCTGCAGGAGGCGCATATTCTGGTGGCGCCAGGCACTGGTTTTGGCGATGGGGGGGAAGGGTTTATTCGCATCAGTCTGACGGCTGGGGACGACGCGCTGCGCAAGGCGCTGGACCGTCTCGCCCGGCTGGCGCTGTTTTAGCGCCCGCCTCGCGGAGACGTTACACCTTCAGGTAGCCCGCCATGCGTTGAATACGCGCGGCGGAATAGTCATAGCAGGCGCTGGCGGGTTTACCCAGTACGCGATATTTGGCGCCATTGTAAAAGGCGGTCTTATTCTCCTCTTCCAGAAAGCGCCGGGAGACGGTGTCGCTGAAAATACGGTCGCCATCCGACTGCGGCTGATAGCGGCTGGATTTGACGCTCTCCCAGGCCACGCCGATCGGCTTATGGTCATAACCGGTCATACAGAACAGCCGGTTGGAGGCCAGCAGATCGGCCTCGATGGTTTTAAATTCCGCCGCCGTAGCGGCGCAGGTTATGCTTAACAGGCAGGCCGAAGCCCATCGGTAAATTGTCATTATTCAGACGATCCCAGAGAGTTTCCTCCATTCTAAGCGGCTGAAAATTCTGGACGTTCACTTTCACCTATCGTTGCCAGCAAAAACCGCCAAAAAATTTACACTCAGACTCCTCGTGCGTTGTCTTAACGACCTGCAGGCCTTCTCAGCGCAGGTCATCCGCCGGGCCAGACAACGAGACGCCGGCGGAAAGGATATAGTCGTCTTTAACGATTAAACGCCCAGCGGATCCCGCTGGTCAGCGCCCGCTCGAAGGCGGGACGGCCGGGGCCCGCCAGCCAGCCGGCGAAGGTGTGCAGCTGCGGGTGCAGCTGGCGCAGGGCGTCGAGGTCGGCGTGCCCCGCCAGCCGCCCGTCGTCCACCAGCCCGGTCAGCTTGTGCAGAAAAGGGCTGGCGGCCAGCACCTCGTCGGAAAATCGCGAATAGGGGATCGGCCGTCCCGCCGCCGCGGAGAATAACGCCTCGAGCTGACGACCGGTCACGCTGTCGCTGGCGATATCGAACGTCTTGCCGGCAAACCGCGCCGGCGCGGCAAAAATCGCTGCGACAAGCTGGCCGATATCCTCCACCGCCAGCACCTGCATCCTCCCCTCCGGCAGCATAAAAAAGTGAAAATGACCTTCATCAAGGCCAAAACCGGGCATCACCAGCAGCTCCATAAAGGTGGCGGGCCGCACGATGGTCGCCGCCAGCGGCAGGCGGCGGATATGCCGCTCAATCGCCGCTTTGGTGTCATAATGCGCTACGCCGGTCGGCGTCTCCCCCGCCGCGCTGCCGGAGCTGTACACCAGATGCTTTACCCCGCACTCGACGGCAAGGTCGGCGATGGTTATCCCGTAGCGCACCTCCTGCTCATCGGTTACCGTCCCGCCCGGCGAGCTGGGCTGCACGCTGAAGACGCCGTCGACCCCGGCCATCGCTGCCCGCATTGCCGCCCGGTCTTCAAAGGCGCCCACGACCAGCTCCGCTCCCCGCGCCGCCAGCGCGACAGCCCCGGCGGAGAAAGGATCCCTGACCAGCGCCCGCACTCGCCAGCCGCGGTGCAGCAGCGCCCGCGCCACCGAGCCGCCCTGCTGGCCGGTGGCGCCAAAAACCAATACGATTTGGACATTATTCATCACCGTTCCCCCTCGTCAGCAGATCGTTGTCCGGCGTCTCGCCAGCGATACTCCCCTGGCCTGTCCTCCTCCAGCCAACCGCAGGAGGGTCCGGCGAAATGCCCGGTGAACCATTGGGCATGATGGCTTGCGCACCACGCCATCATCTCGCGTCGCGAGCGTTCCGCCTGCCGGGGATCGCCGCAGAACGCCGAGCTCCAGTGCGGATGGGTAAACTGGCGCGGGGAATGCAGAAGATCGCCTGAGAAACAGGCGTAGTCATCGCCAGAGGAGAGGATCAGCGCGGCATGGTCCGGACTGTGGCCGGGGGTAGGGATAAAGGCGATCCGTCCGCCGACCCGCGGCCTGGCCGCCACATCCACGGTCTCCAGCTGGCCAGCCTCGATCACCGGCAGCAGGCTGTCGAGCCACAGCGCCCGGTAGCGTTCGCTGTTCTTCACCCGCGTAAGCTCTTTTGCCGAACACAGGTAGCGCGCGTTGGGAAACAGCGGCGCCCAGCGATCGTCCCGCCAGACGGTATTCCACCCGACATGATCGGTGTGCAGGTGGGTCAGTAGCACAAGGGTCACCTCCTCCGGGTTCACTCCCGCGGCGCGGAGATTCTCCAGATAGGGCGTGTTAAGTTGATGATAGAGCGGATTGCCGCCGCGCTCTCGACCATTGCCGGTGGCGGTATCGATAACGATCAGATCGTGGGGGGTCTGTACCACCCAGCTGTGGATTGACAGCGCGATTGGCTGATTATCGGCGTCCGCCTCCGTTACAGGGAACGCCGCGGGATAGAGCGCCGCCGACTGCAGGCTAATCTCGCGCTCCGGCACTTTGAATATCAGGCTGTCGCCTGTCTGGTAAGTTTGCATCACTCCCTCCGCGCGCATTGCGCTGGTTGATTTACCGGGGTGATATTCACTATGCTGCCGGGATAACCCACATTCAAATTGATTATCATAATGAAGAAAATCATTGAAAATGATTTTAGTCGTATCGATCTGAATTTGTTGACGGTCTTAATGGTGCTGTACCGCGAAGCCAGCGTTACCCGCACCGCAGAGGCGCTGCATCTTGGCCAACCGGCCATCAGCGGGGCGCTGAAACGGCTGCGCGAGATGTTTGACGATCCGCTGTTCGTGCGCAGCGCCAGAGGCATGCTGCCGACCCCGCGGGCGCAAGCGCTGATGAGCGAGCTGCAGCCCCTGATGGAACACCTGCATTCGGCAATGTTTGGCGCCGGGGAGTTTTCCCCCGCCAGCGCGCAGCAGCTTTTCCGCGTCGGCCTCAGCGACTGGAGCGAACACTGGCTGATGCCCCAGCTGTTGCCCGGACTGATGCAGGAGGCGCCCGGGGTGTCGCTCCAGACACTCGCCGCCGACCCCTTCCAGGTACGCCAGCTGCTGGAGGCGGATCGCATTGATGTCGCGGTGTCCCTCAACAAGCAGAGCCGCGGGGAGATCGTCAGCGAACCAGTGATGAGCATGGGGGTGACCACCCTGTGGTCGCCGCAGCAGATCCCCTGCCGCGGGCCGTTGTCGGTGGGCGATTTCGTCGCCTGGGAACATGTGATGGTGGCCTATCGCGAAACCGGCCACGGGGAAATAGATCGCCAGCTCGCCAGTCAGGGACTCGCGCGGCGCGTGCGCTTCGCCACGCAGAATTTCTCCACCTTTCCCCTCCTGCTGACCACCCTGCCGCTCTTCGCCACCGTCCCCCAGGGGCTGGCGCAACGCTGGCAGGCGCAGTATGCGCTGCGCGCGGACGCCCCGCCGGTGGCCTACCCGGAATTTACCCTGTGTATACTGCGCCACAAACGCCGGGCGCAGGATCCGGCGCTGAACTGGCTGATAGCGAGGATAAAACAGGCCATGCGCGGCCAATAACCGGGCCGATGCCCCGTCATCAGGCCTCGCTGAGCGGGGGTTGCAGAACGCGCCTGCTCCAGTCGTAAAACGCGCGCACCGCCGGCGGCAGATAGCGGTTTTGCGGATAGACCAGCGACAGGGGAAGATCAGCCGCGGCCTGCTCCAGACAGGCGACCAGCGCGCCGCTCTGCAGCCAGGGTTGCGCCAGATAGCTGGCGACGCGGATCAGGCCCAGCCCCTGAACGCCGGCCTGGATATAGGCATCGGTATCGTCGACCACCAGCGTCTCCTGCATGCGGATCGCGCAGTCGCCGTCATCGAGGGAGAAAAGCCAGTCGATGGTCCGCCCGGTACGGTGGTTCAGGTATCCCACCGCCCGGTGCTGGTGCAAATCGTCGATGCTCTGCGGCCGGCCGTGAGCCGCTATCCAGGCCGGCGAGGCGAGGACCATCCAGCGGTAGCGGGCCAGAGGGCGCGCCACCAGGGTGGTGGAATCTTCGATTTGCCCGGTACGGATCACGCAGTCGAATCCCTCCTGGATGATATCTTCCACGTTGTCGCTTGAGCAGAGGATCAGCTCCAGGTCGGGATACTGCTGCAGAAACTCGCCGATCCTCGGCAAAACGCAGTGCCGGGCGAGAGATTGCGGCATCCCCACCTTGAACCGCCCGGCGGGCTGGGCCGAGCGGCCGGGAAAGGAGGCTTCCATCGCCGTCATTTCGGCCAGCAGCCGTTTACACTCCTCGTAATACCGACGCCCCTCCGCCGTCACGCTGAGCTTGCGGGTGGTGCGCTGAAGAAGCTGCGCCCCAAGCCAGGCTTCCAGCTCCTTCACTACCCGCGACACCGTTGAGCGCGGCTGCCCCAGCGCCTCCGCCGCCCGGGCGAAGCTGTGGGCATCCACAACCGCAACATACAACTGCATGGCATCCAGTCTGTCCATTTGGTGCTCCCCCGACGGTTATTATCCCATTATGACGAACAGTCTAACCCGAAACCCTGTTCTTATCGAATGATACCCTCCCCCCTACACTGAGCCTGTAGCCAGTGAATACAAGGCTTAACTGAGCAAGGAGTTAAAATGAAAACTGATGATATTAATCTTGAGGAAAAAGTATTAGTTCTGGGTGCGGGACAACTGGGGGCCGCCGTACTGGATGCGCTGGTGCCAGCGGTGATCCAGCGCCAGGGCGCGGTCTCGGTGATCGTCTCGCCGGCGGCCTGGGATGAAACCGGCCAGCTGCGTTCGGCAAGCCACCGGGCGCTGGCCGACGCCGGGGCCGCCTTTCTCGCCGTCGACATCGCCGGTAGTTCACTGGAGACCCTGACCTGGGCGTTTCGCGGGTACAGCACCGTGATTAACTGCATGGGCTTTGTCGCCGGTCCGGGGACGCAGCTGAAAATTACCCGCGCGGTGCTGGCCGCCGGAGTGCCTCGCTATTTTCCCTGGCAGTTTGGCGTCAATTACGATGTGGTCGGCAAAGGCAGCGGCCAGCCGGTCTGGGACGAGCAGTATGATGTCCGGACCCTGCTGCGCGCGCAGCAGGCCACGGAGTGGGTCATTATCTCCACCGGCATGTTTACCAGCTTTCTCTTCGAGCCAGACTTCGATGTGGTGAATTTATCCGCCCGAACCCTTCACGCCCTTGGCAGCTGGGACACCCAGGTGACCGTCACCTCGCCGGCGGATATTGGCCGCCTGACCACCGCGATTTATCTGCATCAGCCGCGGATCGTCAACGAGGTGACGTTTGTTGCCGGTGAAACGACCTCTTACCGGCAGCTGGCGGACACCGTGGAGCGCGTGACGCAGCAGACGTTCAGCAAAGCCGTTCACACCCTGCCCGCTCTGCTGGACCAGCTGCGGACAGACCCGGATAACGCCATGCTGCGCTATCGCGCCGCCTTCGCCCGGGGGGATGGCGTGTGGTGGCCGATGGGCGACACCTGGAATACCCGCCACCATCTGCCGACCCAGGACATTGCCGGCTGGCTGCAGGCCGCGCGCTGATTTTCTCTCACAGGACAGAATGACGATGAACAAGCTGATTCCACTGATCGTATTGAGTTGCCTGCTGCCGCTGGCGGTCAACGCCAGGACCCTCACCGCCACCGGCGATACCCTGGACCACGCGGAAAGCAAAATTCGCCAGCAGGCCGCCCGCGAGGGCGCAACCGCCTATCGGATCATTGAGGCGCGAATGGGTAACAAAGTGCACATCACGGCGACACTCGATAACTGAACCACCGCTATCCGGCTCAGGGAGGAGCCGCCGCCAGCCCGCGCGCCAGATCAGGCGCTCATTCTTTCCCGTCGACGGTCGCGGCCCGGCGGCGCGCCGTACAGGCGAGCGTATTCCCGGGTGAACTGCGACACGCTGATATAGCCCACTTCGCCGGCCGCCTGCGCAATGCTCATCCCTTCCGCCAGCATCAGGCGGCGGGCGTGGATCAGGCGCAACTGCTTCTGAAACTGCAGCGGCGACAAGGTGGTCATGGCGCGGAAATGACGGTGAAAGACCGAAACGCTCATCCCGGCGGCGTCGGCCAGCGCGTCGACGCTGACTGGCTGCATAAAATCCCGGCGCAGCACCGCCACCGCCCGGCGGATCCGCGCCGAATGGCTGTCTGCGACGCCCAGCGCCCGGATAGCCGCCCCGTGAACACTCTGCAATAGCCAGTAATGCAGCTCCCGCCGCAGCCCTTCGCCTAACACCGCCAGCGCCCCCGGTTGATCAAACAGTCTTGCCAGCCGGTAAGCGGCGTCCGTCACGTCGGCATTCATCGGTTCGATACCGACGCGGGGCGCCTCATCCGCCCCTGACGGCCCCACCTCCTGCAGCTCGCGCAGGATAGCCAGATCCAGCTCCAGCACCAGCGCGTAATAGGGAAAACGCTGACTGGCCTCGGTGATCTGGCTGGTGGTGGGGACATCCGCGGCGATCACCATCGCCTCCCCCGGACCATAGTCGAAACTTGCCAGGCCGGTGGTCACGCTTTTGCGCCCCTGCAGCAGCATGGCCACCAGCGGCCTGGCGATGGCCGCCTGCAGATCGCCGGGGTGCAGGGCCCGCACCAGAGTGATGCCGGGAACCGGGGTAACCGCCACCCCGCTGCTATCGACATGAGCATCGGCATACCGGCGGCAGAGAGCGAAGAGTTCGTCGCGCATAAGATCCTTTCAGGCAAGTTTTAAAGCCTCAGTATGCGCTATTTCCCACCAGAAGAGAGGGTATTGAGAGGAATGGGCAAAAAATAACAAGGATTGGGCAACCCGGTCTGGTAGGCACCCCCTATTGTAAGGACTCCACACACCAGAGAGGATCGAACATGACTAAGATTGCACTTATCACCGGCGCTAACCGCGGCCTTGGCCGTCAGACCGCACTGGATATCGCCCGCCAGGGTGGGGACGTCATCGTCACCTGCCGCGGCAATATTGAACAGGCGGAAGCGGTGGTGGCCGACATTCACGCTCTCGGCCGCAAGGCCATCGCCCTGCCGCTGGATATGGCGCAGACCGCCAGCTTTCCGGCCTTCGCCGACAGCCTGCGCGCTGCGCTGGGCAGCGTCTGGGGACGGGACACCTTCGACCATCTGATCAATAACGCGGGACACGGCGAATTTGCCCCGCTGGCCGAAACGCGCGAGGCGCAGTTCGACGGGCTGTTTAACGTCCACGTTAAGGGGGTGTTTTTCCTCGTTCAAACCCTGCTGCCGCTGCTGGCTGACGGCGGACGGATCGTTAACTTCTCCTCCGGACTGACCCGCGTCTCTTATCCCGGCTTCTCCGCCTACGCCGCGGCCAAAGCGGCTGTGGAGATGCTGAGCGTATACATGGCCCGCGAGCTGGGCGGGCGCGGCATCACCGTCAATACCGTCGCCCCCGGCGCTATCGCCACCGACTTTGGCGGCGGACTGGTGCGGGACGACGCGGGGGTTAACGCGCAGTTTGCCGCGATGACGGCGCTGGGACGGGTGGGCGTTCCCGAGGATATTGGGCCGATGATCGCCAGCCTGCTGCGCGACGATAACCGCTGGGTGACCGCCCAGCGGATCGAGGTATCGGGCGGACAAACCATCTGACCAGTCAGGCCAGGCTGTCGATCGCCATAAAAAAGCGGTCTTCGGTGAGAATCTGTCGCGCCTCCGGGGACTGGCGCGACTGACGGATCAACCAGCCGCCGTCCGGGGCCAGGCTCAGATAAAACACCTCCCGGGAGCCCGCCCCGCCAGGTGTCTCAAGGCTCAGGGTCACGACCCCCTTTTCCACGCCATCCCACAGCTGCTGCGGCACGATATTGACGCTGCGCTCGCCGTTTTGCAGGCGGAGAGTGGGGATATCGTAGCGGCAGATGCCGCTATTGAGGCTGTAGCCAAGGGTGCTCAGATCGTGGAGGTGGCGGGTCGAAACCACCACCTCGATGCCCGTTCCGTCAAACCACTGATTCACCTGCCCGGCGAGTGCCGCCATCTGCTGGCGAAACATGTTGATATCCGCGGCCGCCGCCCCATCGAAGGTGGTTGTCCGCGGCGGATTTTGCTGGTGCTGCAGTTTCTTAAAAAAACGCTCCCTCGCTGTCACGTTATCTCCCTGTGCTGTGATGAAACCGGTGAGGCGGGATGAGGATGGTTACCGCCAGTTCGCTGGTTAACGAAGATTACGGGCCAATCGCCACGATGGACCCGCCGCAGAAATTTGTTTTCGACGTTACTTCGCCGCTTCAGGCCTGAGCCCTAGCTGGTTAGTTTCGGCGGTAAAAATACGTGGCTTGTCAGGATCCAATTCCTCACGCGCCAGCACCTGCTTCCAGGTATTTCTTTCTGTATCCGGATGGCGGAACAGGCCGACAACCGCCACGAACTTCGCCTGCGTTTCCAGCGGCATATTGAGACTGGCGTCCCCTCCGGGGTTGATCACTACGTCGCGACTGGCGAGGAGATCGGCGGCGAGCAGAATATCCCCCTCCTCCAGCAGCTGCTGGTAAACCAGCCGGTCAAAGGTCCGGCGATCTTTAAGCTGATAGATGCGCACCACCACCGGTTCGGAGAGCGAGTGATTCTCTCTGGCATCGGTGTTGAGCGCTTCGCGCGCCGTAAAATCCAGATGCAGCGTATTAATTTGCTTATAAAAAACGGCGTTGAAGGCGGATTTTGTTCCCTCCGTGACGCGCTGGGTGAGCCCGCATCCGCTCAGGCAAAGCGCTAGCAGGGACAGCAGGCAGGCGGTTTTAATCAAACTTATACGTAACACGTCGGTTTCCTTGCGATGAGGTGGCAGGCTGCAGGCCGGTATAGGTGCCCAGTTCGGTGGTAAATGTCTGCGGGATATCATCCTGACTCTCACCCTCTCCAGCGCCCAGCACGCCGTTCATACCGAGCCAGAACGGTCCGTCCCCCAGCGGCGGGACAGCCAGCAGTCGGGTCGGCGCGGTCAGGGTGATTCTGGCCCGGAATCGCCAGCCCAGATACACCCGCAGCAGGATGAGAAAGTCCCGAAACAGCGGGCCATCAGGCTTCCAGCCCTGCGCCTCCTCGGGATTATCGGTGATAAGGGCGACGAGGAGCTGGCTACTGCTGTCCATCGCTTCGTCACCCAGCGGGGTATTTCCGTCCAGTAAGAAGTCGTCATCGCCGTAAAAGCCCAGCGGCTGGCTGACCGCCACCGGACGCAGGCAGTAAGGGCTCACCCTGACGGTGGTCTTCGGGGCCAGCAGCGTGATCAGCGCCTGGATCCCCTGCTGAGTTTTGCCCGGCTGACGCAGCACGCCAGTCAGCGCCAGAAAGCGCGACGCTGGCGAGGCGATATGCCGCGTCGTGCCGGGGATGCCCAGCCCCGCCAGACCCAGCAGCGACTGTGACAGGCGGTCGGTACCGCCGGGCTCAAAGGTGGCGGGCCAGCAGTATTTCCGCCAGATGCGGTAATACTGCGTGATAATTCGGTGGCTGAAGATATCCAGCACCCCCTGCAGCGCTTCATGCCCTTCCCTGCGCTGGGCGATATCATCGAGCCAGGCCGTCGGGAGCGGCGAATCGACACCGTACAAGCCCATAAAGGTGGTGCGAATGACCGGCGGCCCGCTGTCATTGACCTCATCGTATTCCACGGCTCTGAGTTCGCTGGCGGGGAACCCCATCCCCGGATGCGGATGAAAACGTACCGGATCGTCAGCCGGATGGCAAGTCGCCCCCATCAGCGGTTTATCGGGTTGCTGTCGCTCCAGAAGCTGACAAAAGCGGTAAAAATTGATCCGCGGCAGGTCGGCCTCCAGACGCGGCATCAGCCGGGAATGCGTCGGCTGTGCTTCTCTTCCCATTCCAGTCGTTCTCCGGTTGGTTGCAGAATGATAATCAGGCGGTTGAACAAGTAGATATCGGTGTAGAGCGCAAAGAAGCGGCTGAGCATCTCGCCAAACAGGCATATATCGCCTCGTCCGGCAAAGCCGTGGCTGTCGAGGGTGACTTCAATTTGCACGCCGCGCACCAGATGGCCCTGTGCAAAGCGCTCTGTTGCGCGGTGCTTCACCTCGAGGATGGCTTCCAGACGCCGACGATTCATCTCGCTGTCGGTCCATTCATACAGCGCCAGGGTGCCTCGCAGGACTTCAGCGTTGTCCATCAGGGAAAGAAAACTGCTGCCCAGATGGCTCAGCACCCGCCAGTGAAAACGATCCTGGGCAGGGGGATAGCACGGAAGCGTCGGCGCGCAGAGGTTACGAACCGCGACGCTGGCCGAGGTGGTTTTCATCACCGTATCGAGCACGGTGCTCTGCAGCGCACGACGCGGAAGCTGGCCGTTGGTTCCGGTGAGGGTGAGCGACAGGCTTTCATCTTCCGGTACGGTATGCTTGTCAAAGGCTTCCCCGCCGACGATAAGCCAGGTGTTATGCAACCCGGAGGGGCCACGGCGCACCCGGGTATGATAGTAATAATCAGGCGCGTCATGACGCATCATGCCGCCTTTGTGACGAAAGCTTGAGAACGGCGCGTAAGCCTGTTGGCTCGAGGAGATCACGGAATCGACGGTGTAAATTTCAGTGTGGCCGTCCTGCACGCGCAGTGGGCGCAGTAGGTATTCTGTCTGCAGGGAATTGATGGTCAGCGGATCAGACTCCAGCGGGAACAGGTTGATCGCCGGCACGCAGTGCAGGCGCAACTGCTTTTCGCTGAAGCGGAAGTCATGTTCCCAGCGTTCCGCCAGCACGACGTCGATCTCAAACCACGCCATCCCGGCCGGGAAAGCCACCGTCTCCAGCCCGCGCAGGTCGATGAACATGAACTTTTCGCGGAAGGTAAAATACTCCAGCAGCAGCTGGTAGCCGCGAAAACTGCGGCCATCTTCGGGCCAGAGGCCGTCATCCTCGCCAAACCCCAGCGCGCTGAAATACCCGTCCAGCGGCTTTCTGTCCTCCTCACCGGGTACGCGCAGCCACATCCTGGCCACCTTGAGGGTAAAAGCCTCGTGCATGGCGCAGGCCAGCGGCGCATCGGCGTTGCAGTAGAGCGGGATATGGCTGAGATCGATCCGGCGCCAGTCCGTCAGGCTGCTGCAGTTAAAGCGCAGCGTGATCACCGACCGGCCATCCGTATCGGTGGTCAGCTGAGCGCGCTCCAGGGACAACGGCTGCAGAGCGATCGCTTTGGTGGTGGTGTACCGACAGCGCGTGCCCTTTTCACCGATCGGCCGGGAAAGCACTTCAAAGCCTTTGGCCATCGTCATCGGCTCTTTCATTTCCTGCCAGTCGGGAGTGAATTCCACGACCGACAGGGAAGGAATGGTACGTAAATAATGTGGCCACAGCAGACTGACCACGCCTTCGGTGAGTTCGGGCAGGTCGTCATCAAGCTTCTGGCGCATGCGGCCCATCAGGAAGGCAAAACCTTCAAACAGACGCTCGACAAAGGGGTCGCGGGCGCCCGCTTTGTCAAGATTGAGCATTGCCGCCTGCTCAGGATGAGCGCGGGCAAACTCTTCACCCGCTTCCAGCAGGTAGCGCATTTCAGCGTCGTAATAACGCAGGGTTAAATCGTCCATAAGTCACCAGAAGAAGTAATAGCTTTCAGATATGCAGAAGACAGCAGATGCAAGTAATGAGGTGCGGTTGACGCGTAAATTATGCGCACAGCACCGCAGCGCGAGCGGGATCCAGAGCGATAAGCCCGGCAAGCAAAGACTCCATCTCTGGCAGCAAGCGATTTTTTTCTGCCTCACTGCGCCCGGCCTTGCCTCTTAGTAGCCGGAGTCGGCGGGCTTTGATTTCAAAGATAAGCTCCGGCGTCCATTGTTCGAGCGTCATCTCCCGGGCACGGCTGTCGAGTTCCGCCAGCAGATGCAGCGCTATTTCATTTTTTCCGTACTGCTCGCTGACCCGCGCCATCAATAAGCGCATCAGCCACCGATTACGGCTGGTGGTATAGCCCGGTTGCGCCTGTAACCAGTTCAGCGCCGACTCAATACCTTCATCGTCCGCGCGGGCGAGCACTTCTGACTCCAGCGACAGCACCTCATCAGTGCTGGTCGCCGCCATCACCGGCTCACCTTGCCATCCGGCCATCTCATCCAGAACATGTTCGTTAAGCCAGTTGAGCGTCACTTCATCGGCGAATGGCGTACCATCGTTAAACGCCAGGGTTTCCAGCCCCGGTAGACGAGCCAGTAGCCCTTTCATATCCCGGCACAGGATATCGGCCCGTACAGTGTCAGCATCCAGTTTCAGCAGCGCCTGCCAGGCGTACCACTGCACGTCCAGCCACAGATGGTTGACGCCTTGCGCCAACAGCGTGTCCGTATGCTCCAGCAGTTCTGACCAGCTTTTCTGTAAATACAACCGCTTAAGATGGGCTTTACTCTCCGGTTTTGGAGGCAATAGCCGGGTCCGGCCGGAGGCATCCAGCGGCGGTATCTCCGTTAGGGTATCCCAACGCACACTCTTCATCAGATGATGACCTGCCAGCCATCCGCCGGGACACTCACGCAGATATTTCGCCAGCACTTTAACCTGGTCGAGCAAATCACGTCCTGACGTGACGGTATGCATTACCGGTGCGGTGTCTGCATGTTGGGGCAGCAGATCGTGTTCTTCGCGGCTGGTCTGCGGCACCAGGCTGCGGGCGCCGCCGCTTTGCACCAGTCGGTTCTCCAGTAGCTGATATAGCCCGGAAAGATCGGGGCGAGAGGCCTCAGCCAATACGGCAAAAGAGGTTTCCGTCAGCAATAACGCCCCGATAATGACCTGCATAGTGGTCATGTCGACTTCCGGATAAAGAGACAGACTGTCCGACATCCGGCGACTGCCAAGCCATTCCAGCGCCGATTTGCAGCTACGTTCACGTTGGGGATGGAGCATATCCCCAAACCGCTCAAGCATTGCCGCAAGCAGCGTAACGCCCTCGGCCAGACCGGTTTCGCCATCCTGCTGCAGACGCGCCCACACGTAAAAGGTGATCACGCGCAGATCCTTGCAGGTATGAGTCAGCAGTTTTTCTGCCAGCTGGCAAATCAGTTCGGTATCGACGCCGGAGATCTTATTGACCTCCTCGCGGATACGCTGAAAATCATCGTCATAGCCCGGATCGCTGCCGGTGGGCTGGCTATCACTGATTGGCGCAAGCCATGACTGCCAGTTTTCCTGGCGTGACCGGGCCTGCTGGCGCAGTACGCTTTCATCCAACTGACTGGCGGCAAGCAGATTTTGTAAAATACTCATTTTTCCATCTCATCCATGTCACTATTCCCTACCCCCGCCGTCAGGGCCTGTGCGCTCTCAGCCGCATCGACAGTGAAAATCTGATCCGGCAGGGTCAATCCGCGCAGCGCCAGAAGCACCAGCGGGCCGCTCCCAAGCTGGGAGCGCAGTACCCACTGCAGGGTGCGGCCATCCGGAGCGGTGAAGCTCATCATCCACTGGCTGCGTTCGAGCTGCTGGCGTTTACCCTGCTCCAGCCAGCGAATAAAACCCCAGGTTCCGCTGTAGTCACCAAACAGACGCGTGCCCGCATTGACGGTGGTCCAGGTCAGCAGAGCGCCGGGTTTATACGTTTCCCCCGGCCAGCGGAAAGTCTGCCAGTCGGCCATCTGATTGAAATAGCGCAGCTTTTGGCCGTCTATCGTCAGCTGTGTCTCCACGACCTGTGCAACAGGCCTGGCCTGCAATTCGAAGCTGATGCCCTGGCTGCCATCGGTGAAAAGAATGTCGGACAGCTGGCTTAGCTGGTTGATGGCGCGCAGAAAGGCTGGATTAAAGACCAGGCCGTGGCTGTTGACCTTATCCGGCACCCACTGACTGCCTTCTTTATGCAGGACACCGTTCAGCTCCGTCGTAAGAAAACGTTCGATTCGCCCGCTGTCTTTGCGCACAAACTCCGCCAGCATCGGCAGAGAGGCGTCGCTTTTGCTGGCGGCAAACGGAAAGCGGCCGTCAAAGGCAGTGTGCCAGTTGGCGACTACCGTTCGGCGCCATTTATCATTCAGACTGGCCGCCGACGGCAGAAGCACGGTTTCCCAGGCCTGAGTCAGCGGCTGCACAAACAGAGTGTTACCGAAGCCACTCCACTCTTCGCCAAGGCTTGCCGAAATCAGACTGCCATATTGTTGCGTGTCGGTCAGGTCGACGCTTTTCCCCTGGAAGACGGTCTGCGCCAGGGTCTGCATCATCTCCTGCGGATCGGAGGCATTCGCAACCTGCTGCAGACGCAGCCGCACGCGGGTGATACGGGTCAGATAGGTTTGCAGGCTCAGGGTACTGTCGGCCGACATGACGTTGCTGCCCGTGTTTTTCCCCATTAGCTGGAGGAGTGGGCCGAACGTGTCATCAAGAGGCCCCTGCGGCCCGGCTGCCGACTGGTCGATGACCGGCTTGTCTTTTCCGCCCACCAGATCTTTGGCCGATTTAATAAGGCTGTCCGACAGCCCCTCCCTTTGTTGCCCCGCCTGCCCCTGCCAGGCAAGGGTATTCATCAGGGCAATCAGCGGCGACTGGCGGACATCGCTTATCAGCGTGAGCTGGTCGGTAACATCGGCGATATTGGTCGCCGGATTAAGTCGTAGACTGTTGAGAAAATTCAGCCAGCTGCCGGCGAAATCGGTGAAGTAGCGTCGGGTCAGACGCGCTTTCAGCGCCTCAGGCGACAGGTCTGTCGACACCGTTTTGCGCGAATCGCTCAGCACCCAGTCGATTTCCTCCCGGCGCGAGCTGGCTGCCTTATCAATGGCCTGCTGAATGCCGCCTTCCCATGCCTGGCGGGTAAACA
This sequence comes from Klebsiella sp. JB_Kp004, assembly GCF_040065795.1. Lineage (NCBI taxonomy): Bacteria > Pseudomonadati > Pseudomonadota > Gammaproteobacteria > Enterobacterales > Enterobacteriaceae > Klebsiella > Klebsiella sp. JB_Kp004. The sequence goes on from NZ_JBEAKW010000001.1 coordinate 58,971, forward strand.
TCCCCGGGACCACTTCATCGGTGGTAAACAGGCGGCGCGCATCGGTGCCACTGGTCATGTCTTCCAGCGATACATCGGCAAAATTACGACGCACGGATTTGAGCATGTTCTCATATAAGGTGCTTTCGGCATTGCGGCGACCTATCTGCTGCAACAGAACCTGACGGCTCTGACTGACACGTTGCGCATCCGGGATGATCTTCCACTCTGGCCGCTCGGGCAGCAGGGAGAGATAAAAGGCCCACAGATCTGGCGCCAGACTTTGCCACAGTCCGGTCGAGATCCCCTTTCGCGTTGGCTGGACCGTTTTCATGGTCTGCGCGAAAAAGGCGCCATCGGCTTTATCCGGACGAGCCATCATCAGCCAGGCTTTCAGCTGGTCATAGCCCGGTTTCGCCAGCAGGGCTCGCTGTTCGCTATTGGGTGCGGAGTTGACCAGCGCGCTGAGCGCCTGCCGCAGCGCGACATTGGCCGGGTCACGTATCAGGCGGTTGTTTGCCACGCCGTACCAGGGCAGGACGGCGTCTAATAATTGCTGATGATGGTCCAGACCAAAGCGCCGATACCAGGGCGCTCCCTTCTGCCCATCGTGCACGAGACGGCCGGCCTCATTGCGCAGGGCATGGAGGGCCGTCAGTTGATAGTCAGAAACAGAGGGGTGGGTCAGCAGGTCACGGGCTTTTCCCGCTACCGAAACAATCTGGCTGTAATTAAGGGTAAAGGAGAGCAGCAGTCCCGCCGCCCACAGGCCGAGGATGGCCATCAAACCGCACGCCAGGCCCCGCTCCCACGCCATTCCCACGTGATGCCCGCGTAAACGGCGGCAGTCATCGACGATTCCCTGCCAGGTGGCGGGCAGCGTCAGGAGATGAGGCTGGCCCGCAGGCGAGGCATCAGCCTCCTGATAAGGATCCTTGGCGCGAGGCTCTGGCAGGCTAAACATTAGGCCACGCAGCGCAAACCTCTGCCGCGAAGCGGTCAGCCACGGCGCCAGCTGCCAGCGCCATTGCGCGATCCCCCCGTCGAGAAACTGCTGCCCCAGACGCAGCAGGAAGTCGTGGCGGGTCTCCTCCGCGATCTGGCGCATCCCCTGCTCCCGCAGCGTGGGCAGCATCTGCGCAAGCTGACGGGCGACATCGTCCTCGGTAGCGCGTAACGGGAAGCTAACCCCTACCGCCTGCACCGCGCGGTCAGCCTGCGACCACTCACTGCCGCACAGTTTCCACAGCCAAACCGGGGCGGCATAGCCCAGTAGTTCGCTAATTTTTTCCAGCCCGCGCAGGTCGTTTTCGCTTATCTGCGGCGTCAGGGTGAGAGACGATGGCATCACCCGCACAATCCCGTCCAGAGGACGGCCGCGGCGCAGCTTGCGCAGCGCGATGTATTTTTCTCGGTCAGGCTCCGATGCAAGGCTGCCGCCGTAAATCAGTACGGTGCGGTTGCCTTCAAGCCAGTGCTGCCGTTGTAGGCCGGGAACCAGTTGTTCTATTGCCTCATCGTCGCCGGTGACTAAAAGCAGGCGGACTTTGCGGCGCCAGAAGAGGTGGTAGCATTTGCGCAGCACGGTGCCAATGTCTCTGGCGAGCGTCAGGCGCCTTTCCCTGGCCTTCTTTTTGGCTTCATTTTTCTGAGATATTGAGGTCGTTCGTTTGACCCGACTGATGATCCAAAAATGAACGGCAAGGAAAGCCAGGGCGATCACACAGGCAAGTGTGACCCAGAGGAGGCTGCACACAAGCAGAACTGGAGAAATCACTGACCATTCCGTCGAACGCTCTCCGGCAATCAACCAGTATGCAAATCCCCCCAGCATGATCACCAGCGTTACTGCTACAGCAATAAGCAGTACAGTGATCCCGGCAGAAATTTCCTGAGTCTGGTTTTTGTCCTTATCTGTTTCCATGTGGTTTTACGATCCCAAGTGCTAAGGTATGAAGGGGGTCTGACGCTATCCAGCCGCAGGGCTTTGCTTCACTCTTAGCGGTAATTGCAGCGAGCGATATCACAACCAGCGCATCAAGATTTCCAGGATCGCCCCAGTAGTCATCCTGGATATTGTGGGTCACATTCCAGCCACAATCGGCGAGTTCAGGTTGCTCCGGATGTGAGAAGAGAATGCACCGTTCGGGCGACTCATTAAGTTCACTCTGTTTTTCGGCTCGCAAGGCGACGTGCCGCAGGGACTCACTATCAGAAGGCTCAAAAAATTCACCACGGGATAATGTGACTTCCCCCTGGTTTCCAGCCAGCCACAGTACTGCGCATTCACCAGCAGGACGAGTAGAGTCAGAAGAAGGAGATAAAGACTGGCACCCGGCAATCAAAAAATTAGCCTGCTGTTTATTGTTCGCAAGAACATTAGCCAGTAAGGATAATGTTTTCTCCCCTTGCCATAACTCCGGTAATTCAGGAGGTTTAATTCCCGGAAAACTCTCAATGAGCTGTGCCACAAAGGCTTGCCAGGCTTCAGGGCTCCCCTGCCAGAAATATTTCGCCGGAGAAACGAATAATTCCTTACCTCGCTGCCTTTTCCATTGCAATACAAGCATTTGAGCCAGTTGTTTTTCACGTTCAATAAGAGCAGAAGAGAAACTTCTGGCAATACGTAACGATTTCCCCAAGGATTCCTGCCTGACTAATGGAGCCTGATGCTCTCGCTTAATCATACGCAGCCAGTCAGAAAGCTCAGCGCCTGCCGGACCAATCAGGACAATATCTTTCAGGGCAAACTGACGCCGATGGATTTCCCACCAATGCCTGCGCTCATTTTCTGTTTCGCGCTCCCAGGTATGTGAATGATGAACTGAAAGGCGAAAAAAGATCGTGCGTACAAACCAGACAACACCGCCGAGTAATACCATTCCAACCATGCAGATAAGAATGATACTGGTATTGGCACCGGATTTTCTTGCCATTGCCGCGATGATACCAGAGAGCAAAACCAGAGCGGCACCTCCCCCAAACCAGCGCTTTGCAATCGGCGGTTTCGCAAGACGATAGCGAGGAAATGTAGGAATAGCTCTCACTGCGCAACCCTGCAATCGGGGTTGGAACTCACCAGCGTGCAACCACATGCGCAGCGATGACCATGTAATGCTACTGGTTGACCGTCAACTTTTGTCAGATATCTACCTTCGACAATCGTTGTCATCCCATGCTTATTACATTTCACCGCATCACCTTTCACAGCAATACCTTTACCAAAATAAAGATAGTGACCGCCAATAACTGAACCACCATACTCTTTTAGCGAATCACCCTGCCTAATAATATGTTTCATTAACTTTCCTTAATTAAATTAAACAGAAGGAATAACGAACCATCACCATATTTTAAGAATATCAGCCTTGGTTTCGGCGAGTTTCGCAGCATCCAGGGCTTTACGTGTCTGGCTACCCAATGGCGCAATTCCATTTGTCATTGCAGGTTGAATAATAGATTCTGCATTAATAATTTCAGGCGCACTTGCCGAAGTAGGGGTGATAGAAATCACTTGTTTAATACCAGATGTAATTTCATTCGAAATATTACTGTTGATAGTCGTATTGTCAAAAGTGAGACTGGCTCCTTTTATCGCTGATTTAAGTTGACCTTCAACAAACCGGCCATATTTAGCGATCAATGAGACATTTTTACTCATCAACTCACCAAAAAAAATCATCCGATAAAGGAAGTAACTTCCCCAGGGTTCTCTGTCACCAAAGGTAGCGTGCATAAACCAGGCACGTGAGTCATGAACCTGATCGTCAAATAATGATCTGACCAGACTGTCTGGCGTTTGAGCGGGTTCTCCAGCAGATTGTTTAGGAAACAGTTTGTAAAATAAACTGTCACCTGAACTTTTGATGCGTTCATACTCAACAGAGAAATCATTCTCACTGAAGGCATACATCACATTAGATAATTGCTGAGACACCGTATATTTCCAGTTCCCCGTAACAGGGCGTGGCTTAGAATGATAATCGGCATTGAATTCTTCTGCCGCCTGTCTTAGCTGAACCTGAGCGATAGCTGGGTCAAAATTTTTTGGCCCTGGAGGTAATGGTATGAATTTTTTATTTTTGAACCTATTATCCACGATTGCTCTCAGGCGCGCATCATCCACCTCTTTTTGTTTCCGTTCTTGCTCAGCCTTAGATGCAGCCAGAGTGGCCGGGTCAGAGTCTTTATTTTGCCACTCGGCACCTGAAGATTTGTAAAATCCTTGAGATTTATAAGCGCCGTTTACATATCGCCCGATACGCCATGCCGTAATCCAGCCGAGTTGATTTTCTAGAGCTGTAATGACATTTGAACTTGCACGAATGGGGTTATATTGGAACGCATCAGTAGATGCTTCAGCATTATCTGAAGATAAATTAAGAGCAAGCTCTCGCCAAGCATTGAATCGTGAACTTAAATCAGGTGAAACTTCAAATTCAAGTAATTGATCTGCACCCAACATCCTCCATGTGTCTTTTCGTAAATCATTCGGTAATGATTCTCTTTTTACTTTCAAAGGCGCTCCTGCATTAAATGCAGAAATATACATATCATGCAAAACAATTTGCGATAATAAATTACCATCATCATCTCCAACAGCCTTTCCCTGATCTCCCGGAGGATACCCCCCACCAATATCGGAGTGCATTCCAGGATAAACCACTTCCGTAGCATAACTTGGGTAAGTTCCGTCGCTGCGGCAGATTGAATCCAGCGGGAAACAAAGTCTTTGTTCGTGGGATGAAACGAGGTGAGTGCATTTTTTGATCAGCCCATTATCCGGTAATTCCATGGTGTCATCAGCCCAGCCCATATGCCCTTCTGCGAATGGCGCGATATTTGCAATGCCAACGGATGCCACAGTGTCGAGCAGGCCAAGAAATTCAATACTTAAGGGGATTTTTACGTCACCCGACCTCAGACAAAGCTCAGGTTTACTTCCCTTTCTCCTGCCCCCCGGCAGCAACTCGGATAGCCAGTTCACAAATGTTCGCGCACTTGCTGCACCGCGGGAGAAACCATAGATATATAATTTAATGCCTAATAACTTCGGTTTTCCGGGTTCTGGCTGTATAACTGCCTGCTTCAGTTTAGGTGCAAGATCCGCGGCCTTTAAAAGTTCATTAAACACGGTATAACGCCTGTCTGGCCCGTCCGATCCCAGATATGATGTCATTCGGTTGACGGCGGCATAACACTCGGCATCAGAAATCTCGGTTAAACCCGATGTTCTTCTGAGTGCGTCAATAATCCGTAGCAGCCCCCAGTTGACGCGTTCTTCACCGTAGGTCGCAAAAGCCAGGCCTGGCGTACTATAATCAAGGTCATTAACTTCTGGAAAAGGTGTGCCAACCCCAGGGATATAATATTTATAATATTTGTTGCCTGACGTTCCTGCTAAATCAACCAACTCTTCAGTATGTCCCTGAACCCCACCAGCATAACCCTGACCGATAGTTGCACGAAACAAACGAGCAATATTTGTTGTATGCTTAGGACTGGCAATATACAGATCGTTATTTAAGTTATTTCCTGTACCATCAAAAAATAAACTGATATGCAGAGTTTTACAGCAAGGCGGCTCTACGATTTTACCCGCAGCGTGACAGAGCTCATTCCGGTATGCCAGCTCATGGCTGTCCTGCTGTTTACAGTTTCGCTTCGTTGCTGCTGTATCTGTTGGTAAACGCCCTTGTATTGGAAAGTGAGGTGGATACCATGTTAAGTCTGGGTTCATTTTGGACATACTTCAGGCTCCTCCATCTTAATCGGATCCTTAATCGGGTAGTTCGGATTGCCGTAATCGTAACAACTGGTTGCAACTTTTACCTTGTCGCACGGAAGGAAGTGTATTTTGATGCCACAGGTTTTTTGGCCGTTATAGTCAGGAACCGGTACTACTGCAATGTGTTCTTTATGACTTGCTTTTATTTTTTTTTTCCATTCAAGATACTCATCCCAATGATCGTATCCTGGAAAGCCATCTGTTGAAGCTTCTCCTGTTTCCCACTCAATTTTTACCGTCATTCCCGGTTCCCATTTTGGAGGCACACCAAAGTAACCAGCACCGCCTCCTCCCTGCCACGGGCCGATAATATCGACACCGGACTGCCCGTTGACACTAAAGTGGTTGATGGCCCAGTGGGTATGGTTGATAGCTTCAATGGTTCCGCCACCGCCGCTGACTGAATCAGATTCAGCAGGCTGATTACAGCCCGTTAACAGAAATATCTCTGCAACTAAAAAGAGAAAGGGAGATTTCATTTAACATTCCTTTGCTTAGGGGATAATGAGAGATTACAGGTTCCTATCCCAGCCATGTGTCAAAAGGAGCTAACCATGCCCTGGCAGCCCTGAATTTATTTTGGACATACTTCAGGCTCCTCCATCTTAATCGGATCCTTAATCGGGTAATTCGGATTACCGTAATCGTAACAACTGGTTGTCACTTTTATCTTGTCGCACGGAAGGAAGTGTATTTTGATGCCACAGGTTTTTTGGCCGTTATAATCAGGAACAGGCACTATTGCACTGTGCTCTACATAACTTGCTTTTATTTTTTTCCCATTCAAGATACTCATCCCAATGATCGTATCCTGGAAAGCCATCTGTTGAAGCTTCTCCTGTTTCCCACTCAATTTTTACCGTCATTCCCGGTTCCCATTTTGGAGGCACACCAAAGCAACCCGCACCGCCTCCTCCCTGCCACGGGCCGATAATATCGACACCGGACTGCCCGTTGAAACTATAGTGGTTGATGGCCCAGTGGGTATGGTTAATGGCCTCGATGGTTCCACCACCGCCGCTGACTGAATCTGATTCAGCAGGCTGATTACAGCCCGTTAACAGAAATATCTCTGCAACTAAAAAGAGAAAGGGAGATTTCATTTAACACTCCTTGTGAGGGATTAATCAGGTAACAGAGTTATTTGAAATAACCTGCGCCATAACCCAGTCATTGCGCTTATCATCAAAAACAATTCTCTGCTCTGTTGCGGTCAGCATCGCCTCATAACAGGCTGTAAATTCGGCTTGCCGGTTAGTAAACATCCCTTCTGGCACACTCTCGTATCTCAGAAACTGGCTCGTATCACTGACACACATGAGTTTCTCAAACTGGCTATCGGTAAATTCGATTTGCACCACGGACTTGTCAGATTCCGGGATTTCACCACTCCCCAACCGAATGGAAGACTGATAGTCACAATCGAGCCATGTCCAGAATAAGACCGGTATCAGCAGTTGCTTTTGCTGCTCAGCATCAAGAATGTGGCTGAACAAGAAAGGAAAAATACGGGTATCCCAGAAACGGAAAATCCCCTCCCGACCTTCATGTTGCGCATCAACACAATCCCTGAGCCAATCAGCAAGCTGTTCAAACGACCAGCAAGAACCGCATATCAGCAGGGGAGCCGATTCCATCATTTCTGCTGCAAGGTTATGTAGCCACTGAACATGTTCAGCGTCCGATAGATCCACCCGAACCAGCACAGGCGCATCCTCAGGATACATATCCTCAGGTAACCCTTGATATAGCGACTGCCACATCATAGGGTTACTGAAAGTAGTAAGTGCGGGCAGGACAGAGAAATTAACAGCACACTGATCGATTATCACATCAACATGGTCTATCTCGGCACGCTGGCAGGTTGTTCTGATTTTGTCCATCCACGGAGAAACGAAATCCATCTTTTACATCTCCCTTGGAACAAAACCCTGAGCGATTTCCTGTGCCCGTTTCAGACAATCTTTGCAGACCGATGATGGTAGTTCAGGCAACGGGAAATCCTGGCTCGCAGGTCCTTCCATGTTGTGCTGCCCTTTAAGGCTTAACAGTCCAGGGCCATGAACCTTAATTTCTCCCTGAGGTGTCAACTGGATGTAAGCGCCGCCACATGCAATAGTGATCCCGTTTTTTGCCGTTAGCTGCAGGTGACCTTGTGTTGACTGAACCGTGACGTCTTTCAGTGACGTAAGGGAGAGTGTGTCAGCGTGTGATTCTACTTCAAGTGGTCCTTTCGCCGAGACCAGCCGGATCCCTTCCTGTTGTGAGAGTAGCGAAATCGCTTTACTGGCGTTTACTGAGTGGCGCTGCGCGGTTGCAATATTGACCTCTCCCAGACTTTGCAGGTAGAGGCCTTTACCACTGTGCATTAGCGCAATATCAGGGGTAACAGAAGCAACCCCTCTGGGAGCAGCCATCAATAAAGCCGCTTCTTTCAGGTTACTGGCACCGTTAACAAACTCTCTCAGTGAATCTGCGTCCGGTGAATAATTATGATGAACCTGGGCAATACTGCCCCATTCGGTTATCTGATTCAGCGCGCCTTTCAACAAACTGACCGCCGGCTCCATATCCAGCGCCTGCCCCTGGGCCTGCGCCTGTCCGTCCGCGCTGATAAAAATACCCTTCTGCGCCCTGATGGCCCCCCAGCTGTCGGTTCTCAGCTCAAAGCCTTCGCCGCGCGGCTGCCTGTCGCTGTTCACCAGGTGCCCCAGATTCAGCTGGCTCTTGCCGCCATACTCCGTCGACACCTTGATATGCTCTTTCCCACGCTCATCGTCGAGGCGGATTTTGTTGTTGGCCGGGGTGCGCAGGACGTTACGTTTGTCATTGCGGATGGTGACGTGGTCGCCGTGCGCCGAGTCATGCAGCACGCCGGCGATGTACGGCCGGTCCGGGTTACCGTCCTCAAAGCCAATCGCCACCTCCGTCCCCGCCAGCAGCGGCAGGTGCAGGCCGTAAGTGTCTCCGGCATACGGCCGCGACTGGCGGACCCACAGGCTCTCGAACCCGGTTTCCCAGCACGCCCGGTCAAACAGCATATTCACCCGGTAGCGCCCGTGTTTGTCGATATGCCCGTAGGTGTCGTTTTCCCGGGTACTGGTTACGCGGGCCGGCAGCGTCCCGGCCATCACCGGGCGCGCGCCGGGCTCGGGCCGGTAGCCGACGTCCGGGCTGTCCGGTATGCCGGCAAACTCCACCGCAAAGTCGGCATCGCGCCGGGCGTGGCTGTGCATCGCCGTGATAAGCACGCCATCAGCAAACTCTCCAGCCACCTCCTCTCCGCCGGTCACCTTCAGCACCTGACCCGGGCAGAGCGTCGGGCAGCTGGTGGTGGCCTGCATCCGGGTCTGGCCGTTCAGATAACGCTCATGGCGAAGCCGGGCGTAAAACGCCCCGGTCTCCGGCGCCGGATGGCGGTCATGGACATTCCCGGCGGTCAGGTAGTTATCTCCCCAGTGGTAAGCCTCACCAAAGGTAGTGGTCTCCCCGCGGGTGACATCCACCTGCGCGTTCATGTCAGCCGTCGCCTCGCGGTAGTTGTAGTCGCGGGTACTGACCTGCTGCTCCACGACGAGGTGGCGGCATGCCATCTCCCACACCGCGTCCACCCCCGCCGACTGCTGCCCGGACGGCGGGACCGAAGGCAACGTCAGCCCCTTCTCATAGCCCTGCTGACTGTCGCAGAACTCCGCGACGTCGATGTGCAGCCGCGTGTCGGCGGTAAAGCGAAACCAGATCCCCACCTCACCCAGCAGACGTGTGATAAAGCGCAGGTCATCCTCGCCGTACTGCATCACCTGCTCACGGCGCGGATACGTTTTTGTCAGTGAGAACAGAAAATCCTGACCGCGCAGGCCGTGGCGCTCGCGGAGGATTTTTTCCACAATCTGCGGAACGGACTGGTCCTGATAAATGGCGTTCTGGTGCGAGCGGTTAAGCAGCGCCAGGCGCGGCTGGAGGGTCAGCGCGTAGTGCGTTTCATCCCTGGAGGTGCCGAGCCGTTCGAACCCCGTCACCACGCCCTGGATCACCCGCACGGGTTGCTGAACATTGATGCCGAAGCCCTGAGCCACCGGCGCCTGCAGCGTCAGGGAGGCTGCCTTCATCAGCATCATCTCTTTGCTGATGGCATGGTCTGCGCTGGTGAATTCGATACGATAGCGGAACGGCTGGCTCAGGGCTTCATCGCCCTCAAACGCCAGCACATCAAGCCCGGCTTCACATCCCTTCACCGAAAGCAGATGGTGGTTGTGGCTGAACAACAACGATTTCACGCTACTCATCGGCGATTGCCCCCTCGTCAAACGCCATCACGATGCCTTCTTCTTCGTGATACCCCAGCGTCACATGGTTCGGTTTATGCCCCGCCGCCATATGGCTCAATAGCTGCTGACTCAGCGCCGGCAGGATCTGCTGATTGAGCAGAATGTCGACGTTGCGGGCGCCGGTGTCCGGCAGCAGGCAGGCCTCGGTCAGCGCGTCGAACAGGCTCTCGCTGAGGGTGGTGGTCATCCCGTAATGGCAAGCCAGACGCTGACTCACCTGCCCGAGCTTCATGCCGACAATGGCGCGCAGCGCTGCCGCCGGCAGCGGACGGTAAATCACCGTCTGGAAGCGGGCCAGCAGCGCCGGCTGGAAGTGACCGCGCAGTACCGGGCGCAGCAGCTCGTGCAGGTCTGATTCGCTGGCCTCAGGCTGTTCATCCAGCAGCTGCATTAGCAGGTCACTGCCAAGGTTGGCGGTCATCAGGATCACGGTGTTGCGGAAGTCGATTTCACGCCCCTCGCCGTCGCGCATTACCCCCCGATCGAAGACCTGGTAGAACAGGTTCATCACATCGCGATGGGCCTTCTCCACCTCATCGAGCAGCACCACGCTGTAGGGGCGTTTGCGCACCGCCTCGGTCAGGATCCCGCCCTGGCCGTAGCCGACGTAGCCCGGCGGAGAACCCTTCAGCTGGCTGACGGTGTGCGGTTCCTGGTACTCGGAGAGATTGATGGTGATCATCGCTTTCTCGCCGCCGAACAGCGCATCGGCGAGGGCGAGCGCCGTTTCCGTTTTGCCGGTGCCGCTCGGCCCGACCAGCAGGAACACCCCCTGTGGACCGTTCTCCGGCGTCAGGCCGGTTTTCGCGGCGCGCAGGCGCCGGGCAATAGCGCTCAGGGCCGCCTCCTGGCCAACCACCCGTTTGCCGAGGCTCTCTTCCAGGCTCAGCAGCTCCGTCTGCTCATTCTTCATTAGCGAGGAGAGCGGCACGCCGGTCCAGTCGGCAATCACCGTCGCCACGGTGCGGACGTCGACATCCAGCCCGAGCAGCGGATTGCCGTGCTGGGCGACAGTAAGCGCGTTTTGCAGGTCGTTGATTTCCCCCTGGCGGGAGATATCGCAACGACATGCCCGCAGCGCCTCCGTCAGCTGCAGCTCCTGACCATATTGGGTTTCGAGGGTATCCAGCGCCAGGATAAGGCGGTTCTCCTCCTGCTCAATGAACGCCTGCCGTTCGCCGTGGGCGCTGTTGCCCAGCGCGATATCCTCCAGCAGCGCCTGCTTCTCCATCGCCAGCGCGGTGAGCTGCGCCTTCAGGCGGGTCAGCGGCTCTGGCACGGTATCAAGGCTCATGCGCAGGCGGGCGGAGGCGGTGTCGAGTAAATCCACCGCCTTGTCCGGCAGCTGGCGGCCGGTGAGATAGCGTCGTGACAGCGTCACGGCGGCACGCACCGCGTTATCCGTGATATGCACCCCGTGGTGGTGGGCATACCGGGGCTTCAGGCCGCGCAGCATCAGGCAGGCGGTGTCGTCGTCCGGCTCATCCACCTTGACTATCTGAAAGCGGCGCTCCAGCGCGGCATCGCGCTCGAAGTACTGCTTGTATTCATGCCAGGTGGTGGCGGCGATGGTCCGTAGTTCCCCCCGGGCCAGCGCCGGCTTCAACAGGTTGGCGGCATCCGCCCCGCCGGCCTGATTGCCCGCGCCGATAATCGTGTGCGCCTCGTCGATAAACAGCAGCACCGGCCCAGGCGACTGCTGCACCGCCTCAATGATATTTTTCAGCCGCTGCTCGAACTCGCCTTTGACCCCGGCGCCGGCCTGCAGCAATCCGAGGTCGAGGGTGCGCACCGACACCGGCTTCAGCGCGTCGGGGACGTTGCCTTCGGCAATGCGCAGCGCCAGGCCTTCCACCAGGGCGGTCTTGCCCACGCCCGGTTCACCGACGAGGATCGGGTTGTTTTTACGACGCCGGGAGAGAATATCCACCATCTGGCGGATTTCCGTATCACGTCCGAACACCGGGTCAATCTGCCCGTCTCTGGCTTTGGCAGTGACGTCGAGAGTAAATTTGTCGAGGGCGTTCTGCAGCGCCGGGTTGGGCCCATCCGCGTTCGGTACCCCGTCCGCAGGACGCCCCACAAACTCCACGTCCCCGCCATGACGCTGCGCCAGCGCCGCCTCCTGCTGCGCTTGCGGACGTTCGTCGGACTGGGTATCCAGCAGGGGGCGCAGGCGTTCCAGCTGGCTCTGGCCCAGGGTTAACAGCGGCCACAGGCCATCGCACTGGATCAGATTCTGTTTTGCTACCAGCGCCATCAACAGGTGAACACTGCGGATCTGCGCTTCGCCGCTGAGCGAGGCAATCAGCCAGGCCTCCTGCATCAGCTTCAGGATAGCGCCAGATAGCTGAGGACGATGACGTACCGAGCGCGGCTGTTTATCCAGCCAGCTAAGCAGATCCTGCCATAGCGCATCCATATCCCATTCGTAGCGCCGCGCCAGCACCGTCAGATCGCCTTCCCCCTGTTCCAGCAGCTTGAGCAGCCAGTGCTCGGGCAGGATCTCAGCGTGCGCCCGGGACTGGCACAGCGAGGCCGCCCCCTCCATCGCGCGGGCACAGCAGGGATTAAGACGGCGTAACAGGCTGGCTGGATTTTCCATGAGATCCTCTCTTTATTGGTTCCGGACACGCTACCGCCCGTCGCTGTTCCCCAACAGGAACCCATAGCGCACAGGGTCAGGCAGGCAGATTGTGTTTTTCTTTGCTGAGTACCCGCATCTCAGGCATTCAGCAAAAAACGGCGGACAGAGAAACGCTGTCCGCATCAGGCGATGGCCCTCCTTACTCCCCGGTCGCATAGATAACGATGCGACCGGGGTGAGCGAACGCCGCCAACGCACCTCCGGCGCGAAGAATGACGGGCAATTACGCGGTAGCGCGTTCGTTCCAGCTATCGGAATGAATGATGTTGCCGTCTTTATAGGTCCAGATGATCTTCTCGTAGCGCAGCTCGATCTGTTCCAGATGGTTGTGCTTCTCGTAGGCAGGGTCTTTGATGTCGTGCATCAGGGGATTCACTTTCACCACCTTGACGTTCTCAAGCGTGGTGTTGAAATACTCCACTTCCTGGCCAGCATCGTTGATCCGATACCACTTGAACTCGGCGGATTTCAGGGTCTGACCGGTGGTCACCGCCTTGTACAGGTAGGGGCTGGAGGAGTCGATCTCCTTGGTGAACAGGAAAGGCGTATGGATCCGCGTGCCGGTCAGTTTGCCGGTGTTGTTATCGGTCGGGATGTACAGGTTATGCTCCTGGGCCACCACTTCGATACTGCCTTCACGATCCTGAACGTCGACAGACCCTTTAATGTCCGCGCCGCCGTCGTCTTTCAGCCAAAGATAAACAGGAATTGCCATGGAATTACTCTCCATTGTGTAGTGAAGCGCCATCATCCTGGGATGACGCAGAGGGTTTGTCCGGTAACCGGCAGGCGTCGACCTGCGGCACCAGACTGATTTCGACACGTCGGTTCAGCGCCCGGCCTTCCGGCGTGTCGTTTGTTGCAATTGGGCGGCTTTCGCCATAGCCCTGAACGGCAAAGCAGCTATCCGGCACGTCGCCGGTATCGCGCATCCATTCGCGGACCGATTCCGCGCGTTTCAGCGACAATAACTGGTTGGCTTTTTCCTCACCGACGCTGTCGGTGTGGCCGGCCACTACGATCAGCCACCCGGGCCTGGCCTTAATGTCCACCAGCGAGTGGACCAGCCGCTTTGTCGAACCGGGTTTCAGTACCCATTTCCCGGTATCGAACAGCGACATGCTGTCAAGGCGGATGACGTGCGGCGCGACGCGCTGCACCGGCTTAGGGGGCGGTGGCGGCGGCACGTAGCGGCGAATAGCCTCCAGCAACGGCAGGCGAATCCGCTCCCCGCGATATAAGCCAAGACTCAGGCGCAGCGGGACGCCGTTACGCGCCCAGCTATCCAGCAGCGCGGCATCTTCACGCAGCACCCTGACTGCGCTGGCTTTTGCCCCATAATCATCCATCGCGATCCGCTCATAACGGGCAATATCGACGCCCACGCGCTGCAGCAGTTGTCGATTGTTCCAGCCACTGCTGAGCAGCGCGGCGACAGCCGCAAGAGTGAAAATAGCGAGCGCCGCGCGCCCGGCCCTGCCCCGTGGCGTGAGCCCCCGTCCCGCCGGTAACTGCGACAGGATGAAATCCGGCAAGGATGACGCATCCGGGGTGTCGGTCTCGCCTGGCTGCCAGCCAGCTACCCGCGTCAGGCCGGTATGCCGGGATAACCACCTCGTCCATGCCGACGACGCCAGGCTCCCGGCATGGGTGGGTCCGATCCCCCAAAGTACGGCCGCTGGGGTCAGGGGTGGCAGGTCGGCATTCTCCTCCGTTAACACGGTAAGGACGTGCCGTTCGAACCAGCCCATCAGGCTGTTCATTAACACCTGCTGCTGCAGCGCCGCCGCACCGCCGACGCTCAACCAGGTCGACACAGAACAGGGGGAGCAGGAGGGCTGCCAGACTTTCACCGCCTCACCCGGGATCGCCGCCTGCCAGAGCAGACTAGGGCTCATCGCGCTGCCCACCTGCCCCTGCAGCGCCAGCGGTACGGCATACCCCGTCTGCTGACGCAGCTGGCTGATTTGCCAGCGCAGGGCCAGCAGGGCGCTGGTCAGCGCGTCGCTTTGCGCGTGCCGCTGCGGGCAGACGCAGAGCAGCACCGACAGCTGAGACCCCCACTCCGGTCGCTGGCTTAATATCTGGCGCGCAACCTGCGGCAGCTCCTCCGTCTTTTCCACCCGGATCCAGCAGCCCTGTTTGACGACCCGCACCGGGGACGGCTGCGGCCAGACACACGGCAGATCGCCGCAAACGAGGACTACCGGCTGGCGATAAGCGATCGCCGGAAGTTCGTGCAGGGTTGACGTGACCTGACGTTCGGCACCACGACGGGCAATACGCAAGATCGCGATAATCAGGGCCAGCGTGACCAGCAGAATGAGCCACGCCCCCCAGCGAGGAACCGGCAAAAATAGCAGGCACACCAGCGCGCTCAGCAAACCTGCCCACAGCGCCAGCCCGCGCTGCTGGGCGGGGCTCATTTCCCCTCCCCCGGCAGCAGGGTCAGCAGCAGATGATCGAGCCAGTGGTTCAATCCCCACCACAGAGCCACGATCACCGCCACGCTCAGCCCTGCACGTACCGGCCAGGAGGCCAACCAGCCGCTTATCCCCAGTCCGGCGCGGCTCTCTATCAGCACCGGAGCGCCCTGCGGACAACGGAAAGGCGGGACATGTTCACTGAGCGCGTTGACCAGCTTCAGGCGCTCCGGGTCGTTGAGGGAGCGAAAGCTGCCAACAAAACCCAGCTGCATCACCCGCTGAAAACAGGTGACCACAGCCAGGTCGGGCGTCGGATCATGCAGAACCTCGCGCATCCGCTCGCACAGGGTGTCGCCGGCGTCCATGGTGCCGAGAAAATGCCCCTGCAGCGGAATGTCATACCACTGCAGGCAGGCATCATCCTCCACGCCGCGCCCTTTCACGACTTCATCGAGCAGCGCGCACTGGGCGGTGAGAATATGCTGACAGCTGACGTCATCAAGCCCGCTCGCCTTCAGCTCAGTTTGCACGCGCTCGACATCAGCAATACAGCGCTGCCAAAGCGTGTACCCCTCCTCATCGCGGAACTGCGGGCCATGGCGCAGGCTGATAACCTGCAGCCAGGTGTTTTGCAGCAGCGCATCAATATCAATGGACGCGGCGTTGCCGCGTTGACGTTCATTCACGTTCGTAGCACCGCAAAAAGTTCAAGTTCAGGCTCGCCGAGCATCCCCGGGACGTAGAACATACAGGTACCGCTCTGCAGCATTTCCGTCGCCAGAGGATGGGACACATCGAGGCTGAAATACTGGTTTTCCAGACGCAGCGGGATCGCCGCCGGCACATGACGCAATGGCGTCAGGGGCACCCCTGTCCGCGAGGAGTTGACGATGGCTTTGACATGATCCGGACTGCCCACTTTGCACTGCCGCGGAAACTGTTCCTGCAGCTGGGCGACCGGTACCGACGAACGAACCGACAGATAGTAATCCGCCCCTTCCCGCAGCCGGGCATCGTGCAGACGCGCCTGCCAGAAGTGCAGCCGGGCATCATGCTCCAGGGCAATCGCTACCACCCGCGACGGCAGGCTCGCCTCCAGCAGGTCGCTGAGTAAATCAAACAGCGGCGGAAAAACCGCGTTCAGCTGGTCATGTTGATAGATCGGGACGGCATTCGCCTGATGGGTCAGCGAAAAGGTCAGCAGGCTGCCAGCCAGGCGCGCCAGCTCCGGATAGAGGCGTTCCGGCGGGCTTTGCCGGTAACGCAGAAAATAACCCAGCACCGGCTCAGCGCTGTTCAGCGCGTTCAGCAACCAGAACAGAGAGACATCGGCCACGGCAAAATCAGCCATCCGTTCATTGCTCTCGCGACGCATGGCCATCAGGCGCGTCAGACGAGCCCGGAGCTGAGTAAGCAGCAGTTCAAGCTGCGTCGCCAGCCAGCGGCTGCCCTGAATCTGCAGCAGCGGCGGGAGAAACGTCTCGTCGATGAGCCAGGCCCCCTGCGAATCCCGCAGCAGGCGTACCACCGGACAGGTCAGGTAATCGCTGTTATCCTGATGGGCGAAACGGAGCGACAGCTCCGGCTGCATGACGGCAATCTGCCGGGTATCATCCCCGAACTGGTTGCGGACATCGCGCCAGCGCTGCCGGAAGCGCACCGGCCTGTCGGCCACATCGTCAGGCTTCAGGCAGTTGCCGCCATTGGCCTTCATCAGAGGCAGCGCCAGCATCACCACTCCCGTGCGGGATTCGCCCTCCAGCGACAAAGCCGGCGGCAGCGCATCGGCATTGTCCGTATCAATCATCGTGCCATCCTGGAACCGGACCTGCAGCCTGTGAGCCTGCAGGCGTCCCAGTTTGAGCATCTCTGGTTCGAAGGTCGCCTCAACCACTCCCCAGGGGTGGTTGAGGCCCATCCGGGCAATCGCTTCCGCAGCCCAGGCGGCATACGCAGCCTGCTGTTGAAAATGCTGGGGCGACACCATAATGCCCCGGCCCCATAACGGACGTTCGGTTTTCATCATCGTCCGACCCTACGCCTTCGCCTTCGGCATCTGGCTGACCAGCGACAGATTGACGTCCAGCCCCTCGACCTGGAAGTGCGGCACGGCGTACAGCTTCACGCGGAAGAAGCCCGGGTTGTCCTCGATATCTTCCACCACCACGCTGGCATCGCGCAGCGGATGGGAGGCCTGCAGCTCGTCGCCCGGATCGGTCATTTCAGTGACCAGGCTCCGCACCCAGGTGTTCAGCTCCAGCTCCAGCAGACGCCGGTCCTTGGTGGTGCCGATATTCTCGCGCTGGATCATCTTCAGGTAGTGCGCGATGCGCGACAGCAGGAAGATATAAGGCAGACGCGCGTTGATGCGGCTGTTGGCGGTAGCGTCGGCGGTATCGTACAGCGCCGGTTTTTGCGCGGAGTTGGCCGAGAAGAAGCAGGCGTAATCGCGATTTTTGTAGTACGACAGTGGAATGAAGCCCAGGCTGGCGAATTCAAACTCCCGTGTTTCCGGGATCATCACCTCGGAAGGGATCTTCACCTGATTGCCGGTGCCCAGATCGTACAGATGGATGGGCAGATCTTTCACCGCGCCGCCGGCCTGCGGGCCGCGGATCTGCACGCACCAGCCGTTATTGACAAAGCTCTTCACCATATTGGAAGCGAAAGAGAACGCCGCGCTGGTCCAGAGATACTTTTCGTGGTCCGGCCCCTTCACCTGCTCGACATAGTTGAAGCTGCGCACCGGCACGGTGTCCGGACCATACGGCAGACGACCCAGCACGCGCGGCATCACCAGGCCGATGTAGCGGGCGTCGTCGGTTTCCCGAAACGCTTTCCAGCGAATATATTCCGCACGTTCGAAGTAGTTACCGATATCTTTGATGGCGGCGACCTCTTCCATGGTCTCTTTCAGGAAGAAAGCCGGGCCGACGGCGCCGATAAACGGCATGTGGGCGGCAGCGGAAACCCGGGAGATATTGCGCAACAGCGCCACGTCCTGCGCGCTGGCATCGAACTCATAGGCCGAGATCAGCGAGCCGATCGGCTCGCCGCCGGGGGTGTCGTACTCCGCGGTGTAGGTGTGCCAGTAAAGGCCGCTCTGAATCAGCTCCGGCGAATCCTCAAAGTCCTGACGCAGATCGTCCTTCGAGACGTCGAGGATCTCCGTTTTCACGTTCTGGCGGTAGTCGGTGTTGTCCACCAGCTGTTTGAGGCCGCGCCACAGGGATTCGACCTGCTGAAACTCCGGATGGTGCATCACTGCGTCCAGCTGGCGGCTTATCTGGAAATCCAGTTCAGCGATATGGTGGTCAATCAGCGTTTTATCGAGCTTTTCCACCCGCTGGCCGGACTGGCGGATGCGCTCCATAAACACCTGCATCGCCGCGGTCAGACGCTCCGCCGCCGGCGCCTCGGAGAGCGCGGCATCGTCCAGAAAGTCGTTGATGTCCCCGAGGCGAGAGGCCGGGGCGAGATTGATTTTTTCAAACAGCGACGCGTAAACGCCCTCGCTCGCCGTGTTTTCCTGCAGCGCGGTTTGCCCCTGAACAGGGCTGTTTTCTGTGGTAACAGACATTAGCATTTTCCCGGTTATTCCATTAACAGACTTGCCCCGCCATTATTTCGGAGCAAGCGCACTCATTTCGTCGCGTAATTCCTGTGACAGCGCCGAATCTTTCAGAATTGCCTCAAGCTCTTTTCTGAAAGTGGCGTTATCAAGCAGATTGGATTTGAGATCGCGTAATAAATTACGCATCGCCAGCATGGCGCGGAGTTGCGGAATTTGCCGGGCAATCTGCTCCGGTTCAAAATCGTTGATATCGGTAAAACGCAGCCTGACGTTCTCCTCTTCGCCATTGCCAGCCAGCGTATTCAGCACCGAGAGATTCACCTCCGGGCTAAATTCCGAAAGTACGCTGTTAAAGTTATTTTTATTGACGTTAATTTTTTCTCTTTCCGATAATGGCCGGTTTTCTTTACCGTGACTAAAATCGCCAATGGTAAGTAGCTTTAATGGCAGCTCAACCTTTTTTTGCACGCCGCCGGTGTGGAGAGATAATTTGAGATTAATGCGAGCCTTAGGCACTTCATTCTGGAACGTATCAGCCATAGCAGTTCCTTTCCTCAGGGAATAATTATTGAAGAGTTGACGGTAAAAGCCTGAGGATAATAAAACAGAAATAGATTATCGATCAACTTAACAAGAAGATTTATTGAATATACTCACAAGGTGAATGATTTTATTTTTTCTTAGCGCCAGGATAAATATTTAATAAATAAATACAAAACCTAAAACAATAATCAAAATAAATTACGCACCAAAGAAAAATATAAGAATAAACATAGCGATAACAGCACCTGGAATTAAATCATCCCCTCGCAACGCAATTTATCGTCACCCGCGCGGCAAAACATTCAAGAGCAACCTTTTTCCCAGCAACTGGTTTGCGCTAACCGGTCAGCGAACGTGACGAGGAATGACCGCGGACCCAGCGATATGTTCCTCCGCAGACAGTCGTCAGTGGCTGAAGAGCCTATTTTTCTGGGCGACTGACCACAGCGCGATGGCGAAAAAAGTTGTCGTTACCAAAAAAATATGAACCCGGTTACAAGATGCGCACGCCACCGTCATCGGCCTCCTGAGGAGGTCGCATTCTGCGGATCGCCAGGCTATATCTATGACACCTTTCTCCCACAACGAGTAAAAATAATGAGCAAGAAGATCCTGATGCTGGTCGGCGATTACGCCGAAGATTACGAAACGATGGTCCCTTTTCAGGCACTGCAGATGATTGGCCACCAGGTCGATGCCGTCTGCCCGGATAAAGCCGCCGGCGACTATGTGATGACGGCGATCCATGATTTTGACGGAGCCCAGACCTACAGCGAAAAGCCGGGGCACCGCTTCACCCTGAACGCCGATTTTGCCGCGGTGAAGGCCGAGGATTACGACGCGCTACTGATCCCCGGCGGACGCGCGCCAGAGTATCTGCGTCTGAACGAACAGGTCATTAAACTGGTCCAGGCGTTCGACGCCGCACGTAAACCTATCGCCGCCGTCTGCCACGGGCCACAGCTGCTGGCCGCCGCCGGGATTCTGCAGGGGCGGACCTGCAGCGCCTATCCGGCCTGCGCCCCGGAGGTGCGCCTGAGCGGCGGGCATTATGCCGATATCGGTATCGATCAGGCGCATGTTGACGGCAATCTGGTCACCGCCCCCGCCTGGCCGGCGCACCCGCAGTGGCTGGCGAAATTCGCCGCCCTGCTGGCGGAGTAACGCATTTTCTCTGACTAAGTGAACGGACTATCGCCGCGCTGGCGCTCTCTTTGTTACCGGCCCGGCGGTTTTCGAACGGCCGTTTCCGCTGCCGCCAAACCTGATTCAGCTCAGCGAAACGCTGGCCGGATTGTCTCCTCGCCTCAGATGCGCATTCCCCCGGAAACTTCAATGCGCTGGGCATTAACCCAGCGATGATCATCGGATAACAGCGAGGCGATCATCGGCCCGATATCCTCTGGCACCCCCGGTCGGCCAAGCGCCGTCATGTTCGCCACCGCCTGAGCGACCTGCGGGTTATCCCGCACCACCCCGCCGCTGAAATCCGTGGCGATGGCGCCCGGCGCCACGCAGTTCACCGTGATCCCGCGGCCGCCCAGCTCAAACGCCATATAACGGGTCAGGGTTTCCACCGCAGACTTCATGACTGCATAGGGCGCCCGATTCGCCATCACGATACGGGTCAGTCCGGACGAGATATTCACAATTCGCCCGCCATCGGCCAGCAGCGGCAATAATTTTTGGCTAAGGAAAAAAACACCCTTCACATGGATGCGATAAAGCGCATCGAGCTCCGCTTCGGTAGCGTTCAGAAACCCCATGCCGCTGGCATTGCCGGCATTATTGACCAGGTAATGAAACCGATCGGCCCCCAGCTCCGCCAGGGCCGCCTGAAAGGTGCTGACAAACCCGTCAAAGGTGTCGGTTTCGCCGGCGCTGAAGGGCAGCGCGATCGCCCGCGAGCCCTGGGCTTCAACCCACGCGACCACATCGGTCGCCTCGGCGAAATGCGCGTTGTAGGTCAATACCACATTCACGCCGCGCGGAGCCAGCGCTTCAACGGTCGCGCGGCCCAGGCCACGGCTGCCGCCTGTCACCAGGGCGATTTTTGCGCTATTGTTCATGTTTTCCCCTTTTATCTCTGCTGAAAACATGAGCGATTATAGGCCTCTGAATGCCGACGATAAGACCGCATGGTGCGACAGGATTGTTTTGCCAGCTGGAACAATGTCATGGATAAACTGGATACCCTGACCCTGTTCGTGCGTATCGTCGAACGGGGTTCGTTCAGCGCTGCCGCCGCGGATCTGGGTTTTTCCCGGCCGGTGGCGACCGCAGCCATTAAGGCGCTGGAGGCCAGCCTTGGGGCGCGCCTGCTGCAGCGCACCACCCGGCACGTGCAGCCGACGGCGGAGGGGTCGCTGTATTATCAGCGCTGCGTCTCCATCCTGGCGGCCCTGGAGGAGGCCAACCGCAGCGCCGGAGGGAGCATCTCCGGCACCCTTCGGGTGGACGTGGCGGGCAATCTGGCGCGAACCCTGCTGCTGCCCGCGCTACCGCAGTTTCTCGCCCGCTATCCGGCCATTACCTTGCAGATTGGCGAAAGCGAGCGCGACGTCGATCTGGTCCGCGAAGGGGTAGATTGCGTCATTCGCGGCGGCCATCTTCCCGATAGCGAGATGATTTGCCGGCCGCTCGCCATGCTGCAGGAGATCACCTGCGCCAGCCCGGCCTACCTCGCCCGGTACGGTACCCCGCATACGATTGACGAGCTGGCGGGACACGTGACGATCGGTTTTGTTTCATCGCGCACGCACCGTACCTTGCCGCTCAGTTTTACCCTGGATGGCCGCCAGACCGAGGTCAGTTTGCCCTGTCGCCTGCTGACTTCCGATGCCGACGTCGGCGCCGAAGCGGCCAGGCTGGGCTTTGGCCTGTATCAGGCACCCTTGTCCCGCCTTGAGGCCGATCTGGCATCCGGTGGGTTAACGGAGGTGCTGGCTGATTTTCGCCCTGCGCCGCTGCCGCTCTCCCTGCTCTATCCCAGCAGCCGGCAGCTCTCTGCCCGGGTACAGGTATTTATCGACTGGGTGACGGCGCTGATGAAGGCGCCCCTGGCGCAGCAGGCATCCGGAAGGCTAAAATAACGTTTGCTATTATTTGCGGCTCGTGCGTTAATCATTAAGTCGATTTACCAGACGAAAAATTATTATCGAAGCACGTGTTCTCATCTCCAGGCGTTATCCCTGATACCACCTTCCTTTGAGCAGTCCCGTTAGTATTTTGCTTTTTCTGTAAACAGGCCCTGTCAGATCCCTGTTGGCTCGTTAAAAAAGCCCTCCGTCTGACCCAATACCCGGCTTACCACTAACAAAAATCAGCCGCGTTAATTTCCCTGAAAACGACCATTGTCTTTTCAACAGAACATTACCCATACAAGGTTTACATTATGATTGAACATATCCATTTTAGATGCCCATGCTGCCATGGCTCCCAGTACAGAACGTCCCAGTTTGACGTGACGGAAAAAAATCCCTTTGGTGCGAAATGCATTTTCTGCAAATCGGCCATGATGACCTTAGATACTATTCGCCCTTATCACCTGGGCGCGCTGTCCACCGCTCAGGCACAGCCATAAGACGATGAAGCTGGTGAACGCGGGCGGGAAAATCCTCCCGGTGATTCACCTGGGGGCAACCTCTGGTCCTTCACCTGACGCACCGTCGGTGGAATGGCGAAGGCCGGCATTCGGCAACGCTTTTATCAGGGTCGTCACATTCTCCCCGGCGCGGCTTTCCACATTAAAATAGTCCACCGCGCGCAGAATGAGCCGCAAACCTCGGCCGCTTTCCGCTAACGGATCGACATCGAAGCGCTCATCGCTACGCGCCAGCGTCAGGCGCTCGGCCGGAAAGCCCTCTCCTGCATCAATAAAGCGCAGCGTCACCCGGTCCTCCGCCGCGATAAATTCGACACGAAAAACGCGTTGCCGATCCTCATGCAGCGCATAGCGAATGATATTGGTGGCCGTCTCACAGGCGGCAAGATCGAGCGCGAAGCGCCACTCCTCCCCGACGGGCAGCGGCGCCAATTGTTGAGTCAGCCACGCCGCCAGCGGTGAAAGCGAGCTGAGTTGGGCAGGAAACAGCATGACGTTATTCACGGGCGCATCACGGATTGAACTGCGCAAGGGCTGAAGTGCGATCCTCGCAAATACGAAAAATACGATCCATCCTGGTCAGGGTAAACATATTGCGGATGCCGGGGTTCAGCGCGCACAGTGTCATTTCTCCTTTACCATTCATCATTTTCATCAGGGAAACCAGCGTTCCTAAACCGCTGCTGTCGATAAAATCGATTTTACTGAAATCAACAATCAGATCGGTGCGATCTTCGCCTATCTCCTGGGCGATTGCCGCTTTAAAGGCTACCGCGACGGACGCATCCAGCCGACGCACCGCCGGCGTCAGGATCGTCACCGAGGCCTGCCGTTCGGTTTCAATTTTCATCACCGTCCCCTGTTCGTTCAATAATCAAGAGTGAAACATCATCGGCCATCGCCTGAGTCTCCTGCCCGTCGCCACTGCGCCAGCGGATCAGGTGCCGGGCAAACCGCGGCAGAAGCGCGGGCAGCGGCTGCGTCACGCTGTCCTGCAGCCACGCTTGTAAACGCGCCTCGCCAAACTGTTCACCGCTCCGGTTTTCACATTCGGTGATGCCGTCGCTGAACAGGCACAGCCGCTCTCCCGGCGCCAGTGAGAAACTGACATCTGCCCAGGAGAGATGGTCTATCAACCCCACCGGCGCCCCGCCGCTGCCGACCGAACGGACGGCTGCGTCCGGGCTCACGATAAAAGGCGTGGGATGCCCGGCCTGACAGAGTTTGCCCGCGCCGGTCTTCAGGTCGATGACGCCATAGATCAGGGTGAAATAGCTGACAATCTCTGTTTCGTCACTGCAAAAACGATCATTAAGGATCGCCACCACCTCGGCAGGCGACGCCGGCTGGTTGTCTGCCGTAAAAAGAAAGCGCTCAACGGCCCTGCCATGCAGAAACTGGCGGGCGACGGCGAGCGACATCATCGCCGCCCCCACGCCGTGTCCGGAGACATCCACGCAGTAAAATCCGAGCCGATCGCCCAACGGGAAGACGTTAAAAATATCCCCCGACACCCAGGCCGAGGGCAGGAAAATCCAGTCGGAGAAAAATCCCTGATGACGCAGCTGATGAGCCGGGAGAACCGACTGCTGAATGCGCGCCGCCAGCTCCAGATCCTGTTCAATCTGTCGCAGCGCTTCGCTCAGCCGCGCATTGCGCGCGGCGAGGTCAGCCTCAAGGGAGAGGATCCGCGACCCGGCGTGCAGCCGCGCCCGCAGTTCGCTCTGCTCTACCGGTTTGCTGAGAAAATCATCGGTCCCGGCCTCAAACCCCTGCGTTAAATCGCCAGGGTCTTCGCGAGCGGTAAGCAATATCAGATAAACGTAGTGACCAAACTGGCGACGGCGAACTTCCCGGCACAGCGTCAGGCCATTCATCTCTGGCATCTCCCAGTCGCTTATCACCAGGCTGACGGGCTGGTTTTCGAGGATCGCCAGCGCGGCGACGCCGTTTTCCGCCTCACTGACGATATAGCCCCACTGCGTCAACATCCGGCTTAGCAGCCGACGATAAACCAGCGAATCTTCAACAATCAGGACGTGCTGTGCCGACATCGCGCCTCCTAAATCGGCAAGAACCAGATAAGGCTGATCGTGCCTTCACGAAACTTGCCGCTGCCGCTGCCGTGCCCCGGATAGCGGGTACCGGCATAGTTGGCATACTGCACAGAGAACGATCCTGGCGTATAGCCCGCGTAACCGAAACTGTAACTGTAGTCGCCATTCCACGGCTGCTGCTGGCTACTGTCCGGATACCAGAACGCGGTAGCGCGCACAAAAAAATGCTGCTTAAAGGTATATCCGCAACCGCCGAGCAGCACGTTTTTGTTTTTACGGATGTCATCGCTCTCCAGATCGTAATAGCGCGGCACCCAGCTGTAGCCTACCTGGCAGATAATGGCATCGCCTTTGTTAATCAATAGCGCATGCTCCATGGGTTTCGGCAGCGAAAATTTATACGCCAGGGTAATCGCCCCCTGCTCAAAATAGGTGTGACGCTTGCTGCCCGAGGTCCAGAAGTGGTTATCGCCATAGTTACTGTAAACCAGGCTGACGGTGTTGGCATGCCAGTCGTCGTAGCCAAAACTATAGCGAAAATCGGCGGTATAGCGGCTGGTATCGGTCACCGGTAAACGGGATGTCACGTTGGCGAACCAGAAGCTGTAAGGCGAGTATTGCAGGCTGAGGTTCAGCGTCTGATTATATTTTTTCTTCTGTTCTGCGCTGTCTGAGCTGTTGGGGACGGTCATCCACTGCTCTTTTAAACCCGAACTAAAGCTCAGCGCTCCGGAAAACACCTTGTCATTCCCGGAAAAAAGCCGTCCCCAGCGGCTGGTAAACACGCCGGCCTGCACCGGTTCACCATTTTTATCACGCAGCGGTTGTGCGTCGTTCTTTTCTGCTCCTTCCGCACCTGCGATGGCGCACCATAGCGCGCAGGCCAGCATATATTTCTCCCGCATTTGCCCTTCCTTAGTTAGGTATCCAGCGTGCGGCGACGCGGTATTTGGCCATCAGCCACAGTACGCCCAGCGCGGCGGCATGGATCAAGGTGTTCACTATCCACGCCTGGCGCCACAGATCGAAGGTGACCAGTTGGCTTACGGCGAGCACGATGTAAACATGCAAAATAAAGGTGTAGAGCGAACGCTGCCCGAGCGGGATCAGGAACCAGCCTGCCAGCCAGTTCAGGGGGCGCCAGCACCAAGTCAACAGCAGATAAATAGTGACCATCAGACTGATATCATTAAGGATCCGTACCGGCCCGAGGCCGTTTTTCGCCGCCCAGGTATGGTAAAAGGCGTTAAATTCCGCCGGTGGGATCACGTGCATCAGCAGCGCGGGCGGCATAAAAGGATTGGTATGATTCTGGGCGACAAACGCAAGGATAAGCGCGATGCACACCAGCGCCGCGACGGCGACTTTGCCGGGCGGCGTGCGGGCGAAAGAGATCAGTTCCGCTTTGTACCAGCCGCAGCACATTCCCAGCACAAAGATAAATTGCCAGGCCATCAGGGGAAAGGCGAATTCAAATTCGCAGGGCGTCACCCGTACCGGCCAGCGTTGCCAGCAGCCGTAGATCAGCAGCGAGACGCCCAGTAATGGGTAGACGTGACCCTTTTGCAGCATGCCGAGAAACAGCGGGCTGAGCAATAACAAAAAAATATAGAGACCGAGGATCTGCGTCTGATGCGGGCCAATCTGCAGATAAAGGATAATGTTAAACCACGTCTCTTTTATTTGTGGGGTTAGCGGATAAAGCGACCAACTGGTCCCGGAAAAGCGGTCGGTAAAATGAGTGACTTCATAGACATTAATATGAGGTAAATATCTCAGCAAAAGAAAAGAGACGATAATAATAATATTAACCTGATATATTTTCCAGGCGCGAAGATAAAGCCCCCAGCTCACCGTCAGTAATACTGCCTTTTGTAATCTAACACGATTTAGCATCCCTAACATGAAGCCGGACAGGATCACAAAGCCCTCGGCACCGGTGGTCAAACCAAATCGCTCCCAGCTGAAAATATTAAATAACGACATCACTTCGGTATGCGCCACCACCATCATCACGAGAGCAATACCGCGCATAAAGTCGATACGCAGGTCGCGTTCCCCGGTCAGAGAGTAACGCCAGGCCG
Organism: Klebsiella sp. JB_Kp004; assembly: GCF_040065795.1. Classification (NCBI taxonomy): domain Bacteria; kingdom Pseudomonadati; phylum Pseudomonadota; class Gammaproteobacteria; order Enterobacterales; family Enterobacteriaceae; genus Klebsiella; species Klebsiella sp. JB_Kp004. Next base: position 86,001 of record NZ_JBEAKW010000001.1, read on the forward strand.
TTGATTTATCAGTTTCTTTTTGCGAAATCGCTGAAGCAACCTGGCTCATGAGGGATCCTGTCGTCTACCCTGCAACAATTATTACAAATTATTTAGATAGTGTAGAATGCGCTATCTTGCAATGCTCATTTTATAAATTCCGCCTGCGTACATCACACTATGTTAAGTCATCCCGGTGACTATCATTTCGCGCTGTTGAAATTTTTACGCCACCATCTACACTCACTTTACTGTTATTTATAAGCCCCTGTGCGTTCTGCAGAACGCCGCCAATCAATAACAGACCAGTCATTCAAACTCAGCGCGGAATCAGGATATCCTTGCTATGGATTTTTATTTTTCCCGTTTTGAACATCGTCGACCGCCTGAGCCGCTCAGCACCCCGCGCTGGGTGAGGATGATCTGGCAGGTATTAGCCGTAGCCGCCCTGGTTCTCGGCGCCAATTATATTTACTGGCGCTGGACCGCGTCTTTAAATACCGACGCCCTATGGTATGCCGTTCCGCTGGTGCTGGCGGAAACTCTGGCGTGGATTGGCACAGTTCTGTTCACCATAAATTTATGGCAGGAAAAAGATCCTCCGCCAGGCGTCCCCCCGACGGAGATTAACGACTGTCTGCGAGCGGATGAAGCGGTGGAGTCGAGGCCGATTAAAGTCGATCTGTTTATCGCCACCTACTCCGAAGATGTGGAGCTGGTCAGGCTGTCGATCCGTGACGCCATGCGGATGACCTATCCCGGTCCGCTCGACTATAAGGTGCATGTTCTTGACGACGGGCGTCGCCCGGAGATGAAGGAGGTCTGCGAGCAGGAGGGGGCGAACTATATCACCCGGCAGAGCAATATCGGCTATAAGGCCGGTAACCTGCGCAATGGGCTGGAACATACCGATGGCGACTTTCTGATCATCTGTGATGCCGATACCCGCGTTTTCCCGACCCTGCTGAGCAATACGCTCGGCTATTTTCGCGATCCGGACGTCGCCTGGGTGCAGACCCCGCAATGGTTTTTCGATCTTCCGGAGGGGGAGGATCTGGCGCGCTGGCTGCGGCGTAAAGCGGGCGGCGCAGGCTACGGCGTGGGCTGGCTGGCGCAGAAAATCGTCGGTCCGGTGACCATTGGTCGCGATCCGTTTTTCAACGATCCGCGCATGTTTTACGACGTGATTTTACGGCGCCGCAACTGGGCTAATGCCGCATTCTGCTGTGGCGCCGCCTCCGTTCACCGGCGGGAAGCGGTGATGCAGGCCGCGCTGCGCAGCTACGTCTGGAGCGTTGACGCCGAGATCGCGCGTCATACGCGGGATATTCGCGACCCGGCAACGCGGGAAGCGCTGCAGGAGGCCATGCGCCCCCACGTGGCCTTCGATACTGAACTGACGCCCTATAAGTTCCACGTCTCGGAAGATATTTATACCTCCATCCTGCTGCACGGCGACGCTGCCCGCCGCTGGCGCTCGGTAATGCACCCGCGGATCGAGTCGAAAATGCTCTCGCCGCAGGATATGCTGACGTGGATGATCCAGCGCTTTAAGTACGCCGCCGGTTCGCTGGATATCCTGTTCCATGACAACATCTTCAGCCGCCGCCGCTTTAAACTCTCGCTGCCGCAAACGCTGATGTACGCGACCACCTTCTGGTCCTATCTGGCCTGCGTATGGAATACCGTGTTCCTGATTTCACCCATTATTTATCTCTTCACCGGCATTCCCCCGGTGTCGGCGTGGTCTACCCCTTTCTATCTGCACTTTTTACCCTTTTTTATTGTCTCCGAACTGGCCTTTATGTTCGGCACCTGGGGTATTTCGGCCTGGGACGGCCGGGCCTCTTACCTCTCCTTTTTCTCGATGAATCTGCGGGCGCTAAACACCGTTTTGCGCGGGGAGCAGATCAAATTTCACGTCACGCCGAAAGAGCGACAGACGGGCCGTTTTCTCTATCTCGTCAAGCCGCAAATTGCCATCGTTGTACTCACCCTTACGGGGCTGCTATGGGGCGGCATTCAGGTGGCGCGCGGGCAGGTTGACGACCCCTCCGGGTACGTCATCAACATTTTCTGGGGCGCGGTGAATATTGCCGCCATGCTGCCGCTGATCTTCGCCGCCATATGGACGCCCCCCGAAGAGCAGGAGGCAAGTCGATGAGGATCCGCGACGCCCTGCTCCCCGCCCGCAGCTACCTCACCATCCTCATTGGCTTCCTGCTGGGTTTTGCGATTGTCGTGTGGGTGGAAAAACAGATGCCCGCGCGCGTCGAGGGCAGCGGTGGGATGACGTTGAGCCAGGATTTTCCGCCGCTCCCTGCCCCGCGCGAGCTGACCTTTGACGAGGCGATCTGGGCGCGAGTGGCCTGGCAGTATTATGTGAATAATACTCAGCCAAACGGTCTGGCCAACGCGCACGATGGCGAACCCTGGCTTAGCCTGTGGAGCGTCGGCAGCTATCTTTTCGCCGTGGTCGCCGCAGAGCAGCTGCATATTGTGACCGCCGCCGAAGGTGATGAGCGCATTGCCGCCGCCCTGTTTACGCTCGGTCAACTGCCCCTCAACGCCCAGGAATTGCCCGCCGCTCAGTACCATGCCGACACGCTGCAGATCCTCGGCAGCCCGGACTCCTCCGCCATCGGTATGGGACGCCTGCTCACCGCCCTGCAAACGCTGCTCTGGCGCTATCCTCAGCACGCCGCCGCGGTGCGGGATCTGTTTAATCAGTGGCGGGTCGGCGCGCTCATCAGCAACAGCCCCGCCAGCCAGGCCGCGGCGCCGCTGCACCACTGGGCGCTGGCGGCGGATGAACCGCGGGACAGCTTTGGCTACCGGCTGTACGCCAGCCATACGCTGCGGCTGATCGACAGCGCCGCGGGGCTGGCGGTGACCAACCCGCCGCAGGGGCAGCAGATGATCGATATCGACGGCATCATGGTGCCCGACGAGGGGCTGCGCACGCCCTGGGGTCGACAGCCTTCGCTGATCAGCCTGCCGTACCTGCTCACCGGGCTTGAGCTGGGCTTTGACGCGCAGAGCGCGGAGATCGCCTGGCGCATCATGCAAATCCAGCAGCGCCGTCATAGCCTGAGGGTCAGCAAGCCGCCGATCAGCACCGACTACGCCGAGCCCGCGCCGGATTATGCCAGCGCGCTGGCGGACCGGCAGCCGCAGAGCGCCTTCGCCCCGCGCAGCGCCGCCCCGGAGCAATCGGCGATCACCTCCACCCGCACCGCCTTTGCCTGGTACGCCCTGTTCCGTAATAGCTGGAGCGAAGCGCTGCGCCAGCAGGTCCAGACGCTGCAGGTCCCGGGCAGGGGCTGGCAGCGCGGGTTAAATCTCAACCGCAGCGTCAACGACGTTATTGACGGCGATACCAACGCGATCGTGCTGGAAAGCCTGGCCTACATTTCCCGGGGGCAGATGCTGTGTCTGGCCTGCCTGAGCCCTGCCCCTCTCCCCTCGTCCTCAGCAGGAGCAACGCCATGAAGCTGATCTATTTATCCCGTTTTCCCCTGCTGGCCGGACTCATGGCGCTGTGGCTCTCGCTCTCCGGCGCGCAGGCCGCGACCGGTCTGCCGGCTACGGAATACGCCCCGCGCAGCGGGGAGCTGACGCCGAGGGAGATGACTATCGCCAGAAACGCCTGGCAATATTTCGTCGCCAACTTTCAGCCCACCACCGGGCTGGTCAATGCGGTGAACAAATACCCCTCCACCACCATGTGGGACAGCGCCTCCTATCTGGCCGCGATGACCGCGGCCCGTGAGCTGGGGATTATTGATAAGGCGGAGTTCGACCGTCGGATGCTGAAGTTTCTCGCCACGCTGAATAAGCTCGATTTATTCCGTAACGAATTGCCCAACAAAGCCTATAACACCGTGAGTGGACAGAAGGTGAACTACCAGAACAAGCCGGGCGAAATCGGCTATTCGGCGCTGGATATCGGCAGAATGCTGATCTGGCTGAAGGTGATCAAGGAGCGCTATCCGGAATACAGCAACAGCATCGATAACGTGGTGCTGGGGTGGGATTTCAGCCATGTGGTCGATCCCTGCGGCACGCTGTACGGGGCGTATCTGGAAAACGGCCAGCCAAAATACGTTCAGGAAGGCCGCCTGGGCTACGAGGAGTACGGCGCGGCGGGCTTTCAGCTGTGGGGATTTAACACCTGTCAGGCCAGCCGGCCGCAGCCCTACGAGCTGGCGGAGATTTACTGCGTGCTGGTCCCCTATGATTCGCGCGACCCGCGGCAAACCAGCCAGCATAACTATGTGGTCAGTGAATCTTACGTGCTGTATGGCATGGAGTTTGGCTTTGATAATCCTGCTGACCGGAACAACAGCCCGCGCGAGTACTCCCATCCATGGATGAAAAACTTTGCCGACCGGGTCTATCAGGCCCAGGAGAATCGCTACGCCATCACCGGGATCCTCACCGCCCGCTCCGAGCATCAGCTCGATAAATCCCCGTACTTTGTCTATGACACGGTGTTCAGCGATGGTTTTAACTGGAACACCATAACCGACAAAGGCCAGTTCGTACCGAACAGCGCCGCCGTGTCGCTCAAAGCGGCGATGGGGATGTGGGTGCTGTGGAACTCGCCCTATACCGATCGTCTGCTGGACGCCATTGAAAACGCGAACGAAGCGGGTAAAGGCTATTACGAGGGGCTGTATGAGAACGGCGACGGGCCAATCAATGAATTTACCGCCAACAATAACGGCATCATGCTGGAAGCGCTGCTGTTTAAAAAAGAGGGCAAACTGCTGCAGTTTTCCAGCGACAATCCGAAAAACCGCAATTTCGCCCCGTCGCTGTGGGACAAGAAGCTGGTGGATCTCTTTGAACCGAATAACGGCCCGCGCAATCGCCCGTTCCTGAGCAACACCCCGGCCGTCAAAACATGGTGCGAGCAGACCGGGACCACGCAGCGCACCCAACCCGCCTGCCAGGCCTGCCAGTGCGCCGCCTGCAAGGCTGACGAACCCGTTAAACTTCCGCCGGTGACCGCGCAATGCTTAAAACCATAGCCCGCTGGCTGGCCGTCGCCGTCGTCCTGCTGCTTATCGCCCTGGCGCTGTTTGGTCGCGAAGGCGCGGGGTGGCGCTGGCTGACTAAAGGCGGCTGGCACACCACCGCCCGTATCAGCAGCCTGACGCCGCAGGAGCGGACGTGGGCGCAGATCGCCTGGCGGTACGTCGAGAACAATACCCAGCCGCATACCGGCCTGGTCAACGGCAGCGACAAACAGCCCCGCGCGACGCTATGGCAGATGGGCGACACCCTTATCGCCCTGCTCGCCGCCAGAGAGCTGGGGCTGGTAAAGGAAGCGGAATTCGACGCCCGCCTGACGCCCCTGCTCGGCACCCTCAATCGACTGACGCTAACCGACGGCGGTTCGCCGGGCAGGCTATACTCCACTCAGACGGCGACCCCTGTCGACTTCAGCGGCAAACCGGCGGGCAGCGGCTGGTCAGCGAAAGATATGGCGCGACTGATGCTCGCCCTGCGGCTTACCGCCGAACGCGCGCCGCAGTATGGCGAGTACATTGATAAAATTATCCTGCGCTGGAACTTCTGTCCGGTGATCGATAAAGACGGTGAGCTGTGGTCCGCCTCACTGCAGAACGGGCAGCGGACGATCCGCGAGGAGCTCCGGCTGGGAGACAGTGAATACGCCGCCAGCGCGTTCCGCCTGTGGGGGTTTCCGGCCGGCAAGGCTCTCTCTCCCCCGGCGCGCCATGTGATTATTTATCAGCGCCGCCTCGCCGTTGACGACCGCGACCCGCGAACCACCTGGCAACCCGTGGTGCTCTCCACTCTGCCCGCCATGCTGCCGGGACTGGAGTTCGGCTGGCAGCCGCCCGGCGTGTCGGAAGAGGTACAAAAAGCCATGCGCGCCCGGGCGGAAGGGATATGGCTCAGCCAGAAAACGCGCTGGACGCAGGATAAGGTGCTCACCGCCCGGGCCGATTTTTCGCTTACCCAGGCGCCCTGGCACGTGGAAGACACCGTCTGGGGAAATGGCTACGCCTGGAATACGCTCGGGGACGACGGGAAATACTACCCCCGGCTGGCGCAGGTGACCACCAAAGCGGTCTTTCTCCTGTGGACGCTGTGGGAAACCGAGTATACCGATGCGCTGATGGCGGTCACTACCCATCTTAACGACCCGCAGCGCGGCTGGTTTGAAGGTCGGGTCGAGGCCACCGGCGACGTCAACGCCACCCTCACCCTCTCCACCAACGCCATGGTGCTGGAGGCGCTGTTTTACAAACACAACGCCGGGCCGTTGTTCAAAAACGGCCTCGCGGATGACAACAGCTATTTTGCCCGCCGCGCGACGGACGAATTTAACCCGCCCCGCCGCTGCCTGCCGGGCGAACGGGTCATGAGGAGCGCACCATGAAGTTTTATCGCGATCTCTTTGAAGCCAGCCTGAATCGCGTCGTACCGGAGCACGACAAACAGCGCTTCTTCGAAGCCTTCTACACTACTTTTATCCATATGTCTGCGGAAACCGAGCAGCACTTCTCACAACGCTCCGGCGAAGAAGGCCAGCAGATGATCTTTAAAAGCTTTTTCGCCATGCTGGCGGTCAACGGCGACCTCTTTGTACCCGATTTCCTGGAACGGCTGGCGCGGGCGCAGAGCGAGGAAGGCCTGCGTCTGCCGCCGCGTTTTTTTGCCCTCTGGCGGGAAGCGATGCTCAAAACCGTCCGCGCCAGCGATCCGCTGTGCGATGAGGAGATCCTCACCGCATGGGCAATGGCCATCGCCCCTGGGCTTGAGTATCTGCGCCGCCAGGCGGAGCTCCACTATCAAACCGCTGGCCAGTAATCATGCATGCCGCTAACCGTACCGACCTCAACCTCCTGCCCTCGGCGGTGATGATCTACGATGAGCATGAACGACTGCAGGCCTGGAATGATAAGGTGGCGCTGTTTTATCCAACGATCGCGCCCTGGCTCGCCGTCGGCGCCTCTCTTGAGAGCCTGGCGGAGAAGTTTATCGATGCCGGATATAACATCGACCCAGGCCGGCAACAGACGCTGCGCGAGGCGATAATCCGCAACTGCCGCCAGACGAACCACTGCGAGGTCCGTCAGTCGGGCAACCGCCGGATTTACGTTCAGCATCAGCGGCTGGCGGATGGCGGGATTGTCAGCCTGCATACCGACATCACCGAGCTTGACGAGGCCCGACGCTCGCGTCACCAGCTTCATGACGACTTTTTATTCACCGCGGAGTCGATCCAGATCGGCATCTGGGACTGGCAGGTCTCCAGCGACAGCCTGCAGGTCAATGACACCCTGCTGGCGATGGTCGGCCAGTCACGGGCGCAATGGCGCTTTCCACTGCGTTTTATGCTCAATCTGGTCCACGAGGACGATCGCGCCACCCTGCAACAGGCGATGATCGCCTCGCAAAACGAGCATATGCCGGTTTTTGAATGTGAACTTCGCGTCCAGCACCCCACGCAGGGCTGGCGCTGGATGCTGCTCTCGGGGCAGATCGTCACCCTCAATATGCAGCAGCAGGCAGAGCGGGTGATCGGCACCTTGCAGGATATTACCCGGCGCAAAGCCGCAGAGCTGCTGGCCATTGAGGCGGCGAAGGAAGCCCGCGAGGCGAATGAAGCGAAAAGCGCCTTCCTCGCCAATATGAGCCACGAAATCCGCACCCCGATGAACGGCATTCTCGGCATGACGCAACTCTGCCTCGACACGCCGCTGACCGCGGAGCAGCGGGAGTACCTTTCGCTGGTGATGAGCTCAGCCCAGTCGCTGCTGCACATTATTAACGACATTCTTGATTTCTCACGCATTGAGTCGGGCAAGATGCAGGTGGACGAAGAGCCGCTGGAGATCCGCCCCTTTGTTCAGTCGCTGATCCGCCCGCATATGCCTGCCGCCAGCGAAAAGGGCATTGAGCTGCTGGTGGATATCTCCCCTGCGGTGCCCGAGGTGCTGATCGTCGATGGACCCCGGCTGCGGCAAATCCTGACCAACCTGTTGGGTAATGCGCTGAAGTTCACGCATCAGGGGGAGGTTCTGCTGGCGATAGCCCCGGCCGACGACGAAAACCGCTGGCGCTTTCGCATTCGCGATACCGGCATCGGTATCGCCCCGGAGAAGCAAAAGGCGATCTTCGAGGCTTTCAGCCAGGCCGATAGCTCCACCACCCGCCGCTACGGCGGCACCGGTCTGGGGTTAACCATTTCGGCCCGCCTGGTCAACCTGATGGGCGGCGAGCTGACGGTGGAGAGCCAGCCCGGGGCGGGCAGCGAATTTGCCTTCACCCTGCCGCTGACAGCGCTGCACGCCGCCGCCGACAGCGCCCCGCTGGGCCACTTTAACCACCAGCGGGTGCTGGTGGTTGACGACAACAGCACCAACCTGCGCCTGCTCGACGCCATGCTTCGCCAGATGGGGCTGATGCCAAGCTGCGTGGACAACGCCGGCGAGGCGCTACGCCGGGCCGCCGAAGGGCCGCCCTGGCCGCTGATCCTGCTGGACGCGCAGATGCCGGATATGGACGGCGTATCCCTGGCGCTGGAGCTTTCCGCCCTGCCCGAGGCCCGGCAAAGCCAGATTATTATGCTCAGCTCCATGAGCCGCCATTTTGACGCCAATATGCTCAAGCGCATCGGCATTGCTCACTATCTGCATAAACCGGTGGCGCAGCGCGAACTGCATCAGGTTATCGCCGGCATTCTGGTTCCCACGCCGGTGGTGGCGACAGCGCCAGCCCCCGTTGCGGAACCGGTCAGGGAGCAGGCCGGGCTGCATATCCTGCTGGCCGAGGACAATCTGGTAAATCAGAAGGTCGCCAGACGGCTGCTGGAACAGCTTGGCCACCGCTGCGAGGTGGTGAACAACGGCCGGGAGGCGCTGGCGCGCTGGCGCGCCGACTGCTGGGATCTCCTGCTGATCGATCTGCAAATGCCGGAGATGGACGGTGAAACCGCCATCCGCCTGCTGCGTGAAGAGACGCAGGCGCTCGGCCGGGAGCACCAGCCCGCGATGGCTATGACCGCCCACGCGATGCAGGGCGATAGAGAGCGCTGTCTGGCGATGGGCTTTGACGGCTATATCGCCAAACCGGTGAGCCAGGAGGCGCTAAGGGAGGCCATCGCCCGCGTCGGCGCGGCGGAAGATAGCGGTCCGGAGGAAGAGGAAGGCCTGCCGGACGAGGCCCGCCTGCTGAAACAGTGCGCCGACGATCCTGAGCTGGTCGAGGAGCTGCTGGGGCTCTTCGCTGCAGGGCTTGACGCTGCCGCCGCCGCCCTTACCCACGCCATTAACGCTAATGACCGGGAGACGTGGCGTCGCGCCGCCCACAAACTGCGCGGCGAGGCGGCCACCCTTGGCTTTCAGCGCCTATCCGGGGTGCTCCAGCAACTGGAGAGCCAGGCAGCCTCGCCCGACCAGAGCGTGCCGGGCGACCTGCAAGATACGCTGGCCGAGGCGATCGCGGGCTGCCACCTGTGGCTGCGCCGCAGAATGCAGGAGGCTCCCCGTGATCGCTAGACGTCTTCTGCTGCTGGTGGTTTGCCTGCCGCTGGCGCACGCCGGCTCAGCGCCGGTGACCTGGTCACTGGCCGGACAATGGCGGGTGCATGACGCCAACGACAGCGCCTTCGACGGCGCGCAGGCTTCGGACGGCGACTGGCGCACGCTGCGGGTACCGGCAAACTGGTACAGCGCCGGATACGATCATCAGGGCGCCCTGTGGTATCGCCATCAGTTTACCGTGCATGGCCTGACGCCGGACGCCATGGCCACCCTGGTGTTTGACGGCGTCGATTACTTTGCCGAGGTGGCGCTCAACGGCAAGACGCTGGCCCGGCACGAAGGGTATTTTCAGCGCTTCCCGGTGGACATCAGCGGGGTCGTTCGCCGCCATAATCAGCTCGCCGTGCGGGTCGACAGCCCCTATGAAGACCCGCAAACGATCTGGCCGCTGCACAAGACGCTGATGAAAGGGATCCTGAACCAGCACGATACCCGCCCGGGCGGCGCCTGGTCGGTTCAGGGGCAGGATGCCAACTCCGGGGGGATCTGGGCGCCGGTGAAGCTCCATCTTAGCCGCGGCGTCACCCTCGACGAGGTGATCCTGCGCCCGGACTGGCGACAGGGGCTGGAGCAGCCCATTCTGCGTGCCGAAATCCGCTATCGCGCCGTGACCCCCGGCCCCGTCACGCTGCGCCTGACGGCCACCCCGGACAATTTTTCCGGCCCGCGTTTTCAACAGGCCTTCGCGGTCACCCTTGAGAACACCGCAGGCGTCCTGCGCGTCTCGCTGCCCATGCCCTCGGCAAAGCTCTGGTGGCCCGTGGGTGCTGGCAAACCTAACCTCTACCGGGTGCGCGCCACCCTCGCGGATAACCGGGGGATCATGGATACCGCCGTCACCCGCACCGGATTACGTAAGGTGGAAGCGCTGGCGGACAATCAGGGCTGGCGCATCAATAACAAACGGCTGTTCATCAAGGGCAGCAACTATATTGGCTCGCCGTGGCTGAGCACCATGACGCGGAAAAAATATCGCCGGGATTTCAGGCTAGTCACGGCCATGAACGCCAACGCCATCCGCGTTCATGGTCACGTGGCGGGCCGCGCGCTGTATGAGGTGGCCGATGAGATGGGGCTGATGATCTGGCAGGATGTTCCGCTGCAGTGGGGTTATGATGACAGCGTCGCCTTTGCCGATAACGCGGTGCGCCAGACCCGGGCGATGATGGACCAGTTCGGCAATTCGCCGGCGATTATTGTCTGGGGCGGTCACAACGAGCCGCCGTGGAACTCGCCGTGGATGGAGAAACGCTTCCCCGACTGGCGTAAAACCTTAAACCAGACCCTGACGCAGCGGGTGGGCGATGCGCTGGCGGAAGATACCTCCCGCATCGTGCATCGCTTTTCCGCTGTTGAAGAGCACTACTGGGCGGGCTGGTATTTCGGCACCCTGCGCGACCTGCTCTCCCCGGCGAAAACCGGGATTATTTCCGAGTTTGGCGCCCAGGCGCTGCCCCGCCTCTCCACCCTGAAGACCATTATCCCAGCCCGTCTGTTGTGGCCGAAAACCACCGCCGCCGACGACCCCGGCTGGGTGCGATGGAAGTACCATAATTTTCAGCCTTTCCAGACCTTTAAATTTGCCGGTATTCCACGAGGCAACACTATTCAGGAGATGATTGAAAACACCCAGGCTTATCAGGCCAGGCTGGTGGCGCTGGCAGCGGAGAGCTATCGCCGCCAGCGTTATCAGCCGGTGACCGCCCTGTTCCACTTTATGTTTGTCGAGACATGGCCCTCCATCAACTGGGGGGTGGTGGATTATCTGCGCCAGCCGAAGGCGGGTTACTATGCCCTGCAGCGCGCCTATCAGCCGATCCTACCCTCCATCGAGCCGGTGACCACCAGCTGGCGTCAGGGCAGCCCGGCGACGGTGCGCCTGTGGGCGATTAACGATACCTGGACGGCCTGCGAGGATTGTCGCCTGACCTGGCGGATCAGGCAAAATGGCCAGATGCTCGCTCAGGGGGAAACCACGCTGACCCTACCGCCGGACGCCGGCCAGATGATCAGGGAGCTGACCGTCACCCCCGCCGGCCCGCAGCCCGTGACGGTCGACTACCGCATCGACAACCGTCGCGGCACACGCGTGGGCGCTAACCAGCATACCGAACCCGTCGCCGCGGCGCAGGCAGCTAAATGAAGCAGACTTCACGCTGAGCCACGATCAGTCGTGGATTTTCACCCCCAGACAGCCGCGAACGAATTCAGGGTTAAAGTGTTTCACTGCTTCGCCAACGTAACCTAAATCCAGATCGCTGATTTGCGCCATTTCGCGCGCGGTGAGCGAGAAATCCCAGATGGCAAAGTTCTCTTCAATACGCTCCTGGCGGGTGGATTTAGGAATGACCGTGACGCCACGCTGCACGTTCCAGCGCAGGACCACCTGAGCAACGGTTTTTTGGTGGGCATCGGCAATCTCCTGCAGCATGGCCTCTTCATACGGATTATGTCTGCCACCGCCTAACGGCGCCCAGGCTTCCGGCTGAACGTGATAGTGCTTCATGGTTTCCAGCGCCGCGGGCTGGGCGAAATAAGGATGCAGTTCGACCTGATTCACCATCGGCCTGATTCTGACGGTTTCGCAGAAGTTAGCTAACACATGGGCGTAGAAATTGGACACACCGATCGCTTTCAGGGTACCGGCTTCATAAGCCTCCTCCAGCGCGCGCCAGGCGCTGAAATAATCGCCCATCGCCTGATGCAACAGATATAGATCGAAGTATTCCAGCCCGGATTTTTTTAAGGACGCGGCAATCCCGGCTTTCGCCATTCCGGCGTTGGCCATGTCCTGAACCCACAGTTTGGAGGTAATAAACAGCGCCTCGCGGGTACACAGACCTTCGGCGATGGCTTCGCGAACGGCCTCCCCCACCGCATCTTCATTATCGTAGACGGCGGCGGTATCGATGAGGCGGTAGCCGGTGCGAATGGCGTTCAGCACCGACCGCTTACACTCTGCTTTATCGGTTACCTTAAAAACGCCAAAACCCAGCATCGGCATTTTACGGTTGTTACTTAATACGCAATATTCCATGGTCAGCCCTCATCTTGTTTAACCATCATGGTAGGCCATAAACGTCGCCGTGATTACCCTGTCATTTGTGATTTGACTTATGCATCCAGCTCATTAATCGGCGTGCGCTGAGATGAGCTGATTTTGGCAGAGAGCAGAAAAGTCGCCCCTGCCGCCGCCAGCAATAACAGACCGCTCAGTGCAAAATTGCTGCGCCATCCCAGACTATCAAACACCAGGCCGCCTGCCGTTGACCCGAGGGCAATCGATAGCTGGATCACGGCGACCATCAGACCACCGCCCGCCTCCGCATCCTCGGGCAGCGTCCGCGCAATCCACGTCCACCAGCCGGTGGGCGCGGCCGTCGCCAGCAGGCCCCACAGGCTTAACAGTACGGCGACTGATCCCGTGTGGTGTCCGGCCAGCAGAAGCGTTCCGGCAATCGCGGCCATGACCAAAGGGATAGCCACCAGCGTCGGATAAAACCGGGCGTTCAGCGCGCTCGAAATAAGCAGCGTGCCGACGAAACCGGCGGTACCCATCGCCAGCAATATCAGGGACAGACCAGAGGAACTGACTCGGGTCACGGTCTCCAGAAACGGTCGCACATAGGTAAATAAGGTAAACTGCCCCATAAAAAACAGCCCGCAGGCCAGCAATCCAAGGAATACTGTCGAGCGCCGGAACAGACCCAGCACGGTTCCCTGCGGCTGTGGTGCGCGCTGGCTTTTCATCGACGGCAGACTAACGCATTGCCAGACGAAAGCCACCATCGCCAGCGGGACGAGACATAAAAAGGCGCCGCGCCAGCCGACGGTGGCCCCCAGGTAGCTGCCCAGCGGCGCTGCCACAACGGTGGCCAGCGCGTTGCCGCCGTTAAAGATGGCCAATGCGCGGGGGACCTGGCGTTGCGGCACCAGGCGAATGGCCGTTGCGGCCGACATAGACCAGAAGCCGCCGATGACGATCCCAATGAGCGCCCTGCCCAGCATATAAACTGGATAGCAGGACGCCAGGGCAATCATCATTCCCGAGACCGCCATCAGCGCCGTGAGCGCTAACAGAAGGTATTTACGATCCCATGCTCCCGCAAGGCGAGAAATGGTCAGGCTGGTCAGCACCGCCAGCGCGCCTGAAATGGCAATGCCCTGACCGGCTAATCCTTCGGTGACGCCTAAATCGCCAGCGATGGGCGTTAACAGGCTGACCGGCATAAATTCTGAGGCAATGAGTACAAATACGCAGAGCGTCATCGCCAGGACGCCGCTCCAGTGTGCCCGGGTGTTACTTAATGCAGACATTATTTAGCTCCGACCATACAAAGCCGCCCGCAGGCGCGTGGCGGCATTGGGGATGTCTCCGGCACCGGAGATCTATTTCAGGTTGGTTTTAAAGAACTGCTCAAACTGACTAAAGGGAATTTTGCCTGCGGCGTTGTCATAAAGATCGACATGGTTTGCGCCAGGGACAATCACCAGTTCTTTCTTGTTGCTGCCAATAGCCTTATAGGCATCTTCGGCAAAATAGCGAGAATGGGCTTTTTCGCCAGTCACGATAAGCGTCGGAATAGTCACTTCGCCGGCATAATTCAGCAGCGGCATATTCATAAACGACAGCGGCATCGTCGCATTCCATGCCCCGGTTGAATTAACCGAACGCGGATGGAAACCACGCGGCATACGGTAATAATCGAAGAACTCTTTCAGGACCGGGTTGGGATTGGCGGGCAAGGTTTCCGGCAAAATACGATCGGCAGCGCTGACGTTGCCTTTATCATCAACATAAATGTCATGCCCGCCGGGGGCGAAAGTGCCGTTTGCCGCATCCTTCCAGCGCTGCGCGTTCAGATACTGCAGTACCGCTCGGCGGTCGGCGGTCGTGTAGCGGTCTTTGCCATCGCCGACTCCATGCCCCATCGCGCGGCTCATGTCATACATGACGCTGGTCGCCACCGCTTTGACGCGCGTATCCATCGCCGCGTCGTTTAAGGCCATACCGCCCCATCCGCAAATGCCGAGCAAACCGATACGGTGGCGATCCACCTCTTTTTGCAGGCCCAGAAAGTCCACCGCGGCACTGAAATCCTCGGTATTGATGTCCGGCGAGGCCACGTTACGTGGGTAGCCACCGCTTTCACCCGTATAGGATGGGTCAAACGCCAGGGTGACAAACCCCTGCTCGGCCAACGTCTGGGCATACAGGCCGCTGGATTGCTCTTTTACCGCGCCGAAAGGACCGCTAACGGCAATGGCGGCCAGTTTGCGGTCGCCGCGATCCTTCGGCAAGTAGAGGTCTCCTGCTAAGGTAATCCCGTAGCGGTTGTGGAAGGTCACCTTACGATGATCCACTTTCACGCTCTCAGGAAATGTTTTGTCCCATTTTTCAATCAAAGAGACAGGCGTATTCGGGTTAGTCGTATCAGCATAACTCATCGTTGTGACTCCACTTAGTGAGGCGCAAAGCAGCATGGCAGGTATCGCGGCTGTCAGTTTTTTGGTGAAAACCGTCATCAAAGTCCCCTAAATAAACGTGATCAATGCAAATCTCCAGTAGACAACGCTGCTGCGCTTTGTTGTCGTGGGCTTAGTGTAGCCAGCAGTAATAGTGCTGATTAGTGGGTGAAAAATGCTAAGATTAATACCATATTGTTCTAAATGGCATGCGGATTACGAGGCGGTAGAATGGCGAAACGAGAAAACTATAATGACCTTTATCTGTTTATGCAGGTGGTGCGGGAAGGCAGTTTTACCGCCGCAGCGCAACGACTCGGCCTGGCGCAGTCCGGGATCAGCCGTGCGGTTCGTGAACTTGAAGAGCGCCTGGGCGTTCAGCTTCTGATGCGCACCACCCGCCGTTTGTCGCTCACTCAGGCGGGTGAGCAGCTCTATCACAACGTCGAATCTGGTTTCGACGCCTTAGATATGGGACTCGCCACGCTGGCCCACTATCGTCAAACGCCATCCGGTACGGTACGCATCAATGCCAGCCAGCATGCCATTGATAAAGTCCTGCTGCCGAAGCTGGCAGTATTTAAACAACGCTATCCCGATATCAGACTGGAACTGATCAGCGAAAGCCGTTTTGTCGATATTATTGCGGAGCGATTCGATGCGGGCGTACGTCTGGGCCCGGAAGTCGGAAGCGGCATGATTGCGGTACGCATTTCGCACGATATGGAGATGGCGGTGGTGGGTACACCGGAACATTTTCGACGCTACGGCTTTCCACAAACGCCCGCCGATTTAGTCGTCCACCCCTGCATCGCTTATCAGTTTGGCGACGGCAGCCTTTACGCCTGGGAACTTCACGTGGATGGCAAAAAAATCACTCATCCGCCGCAGGGACAGTGGGCTTTCGCCGATAGCTATATGGAAGCCAAAGCGGCCAGGCTCGGTCTGGGGCTGGCCTATGTCCCGGAAGAACTGATTACCGACGATCTAGCGCAGGGCACGCTTATCCGGGTGCTCCAGCGTTATAGCCAGCGTCTGGAAGGTTCATTTCTCTATTACCCACACCGCAATGTGTCGCCCGCGCTGAGAGCGGTTATTGATACATTGCGAATGTAGCAGAGGTTGCCTGCGGGCTGCAGGCAACATGGAGCGTTTAGTGCCTGGTTACGTATTCCCCCTGTAATACTATGTCTGATTATGTCCACCATCAATTTGATGGCCACTATCTATAAAACAACACTGGAGGCGGACGTGTCTTACAACACTCGCCCCCACCCTCCATTTGATATTCATGACAAATAGGTATACTTGAACCCGACCACTCTTCTGTCGAAGTTATCGTCACAGAACGGAACACGCCACGCGGAGTATAGCGCTCGATTATATACCCGAAACCAAATATGATTTATATAAGTCAAGGTAAAATACACATATAATCATGTTAAACTTAAGATATAAGATAGTAGATTTACCACCACACTTCAGCTTGAGTACCAATGGTAAACTGGTCTTTCTTGTAATCATTAAATTCAAACTGAGTAATTTCATTATCAAAACTTTTCAGATATGTCGCATAAAAACGAATTTCTGGTCTTGAAGTCAACATACTCGTATTGACTTTAAAGGTATGGAACAGTGTTGTTTTCAGGCCCGACTCTTTATAATCGACACCACCAGTTTTATTAGTTTGAGTAAACCAGCCGAGCTCTACGCCACTCTGATTATAGATATCCCAGATGTAAGCAGGCCTTACCACAATTCGGGTGGAGTTAAAATCAGTATGGGGACCAGTATAATAATCATAGACATCATTACCAAAACTATAAACAAATGCATGCGCGACAATGTATCTTGAACAAATATAATTTTCGCCTTCTGAAAGGAATCTGTAGGCTTTACCATTAGTATGCTCACCATAATACTGCCCGTTATAGCCATAAAGAGCACCGGAGTCAGTAACTAATGAGAATCCGCTGGCAATCGAGTTGTTCGCAGTCTGGAAACTAAAATTAGTAAAACCACCTCTTTTCCAGTTTTGAGTTAATGTACCACCAACATGCCAGGCCTCTTTAACGCTATAATAAGTACCGTTATCTTCATTTTTCTTATTAAGGTCAGTTTTATTCGGAGTGGAATACCGTCCCCATACGTCAACCGTCGCATCAGACCAGACTGGCGTTTTATTGTAACGAATGTCAATGGTATTCGTGTTAATCTGTTGCGTCTGGTCATCATCCGGGTTAACGCTGTGGGCGTCTAAGTACTCACGCGTTAAGGCCATATTTAAATAGCCAGGGCCAAGACGCCAGTTTTCAATACCAACCCCGGCGGCGGCATCTGATTGATGATACTTGAAGTCCAACATCTGGATTTCAAGTTTAGGTAATTTATGTTTACCAACCCAGAAATCTGCATCCTTCGCAAACGGTAAAAATCCCTTTGTCGTAAGGTAAATATCAGAGAACTGCATCAGATTCTCTGAATTGCTATCAAACCAGCCTGCGCTATACTGAGAACCAACGTTACCATCGAACATGACTACTGCCTTGGCGCTTCTGCCATTCTCGTTATAAACGCGCTGAGAAAGTTCCAGATCGAACCATGAGCTATTTTCCTGCCCAAAACGCCCCAAAGATCCAATAGCATACGATTTTGCAGGTCCTCTATTCCCTACCGAGTAACCAGAACGAAAATACCCGGAGTAATTAAATCCGATATCATCCTTCACAAAAGCAGATATTTCTTTGAGAGTATATTTTTTATCACTCGTATTATTTTTGGATTGCGTTGTTCCTGATGGCTTAGTGACAGATACAGTTTCAACCCTATCTCCTGATTGATCAGATAATATTGGTTGTTGTTTCGCCGCAATGTGAGAACGCTGGAGTTCTTCATTCTTATTTATCACCAATTGCTGTGCGTTCAACTTCTTTTTTGTTTCCTGGAGATCCGCCTGTGTTTCTTTTAATTGCTTCTGGAGTTGAGCTATTTGCTCCTCAATACTTAAAGTTGAGGTAGCAAGAGCAGAGTTAGAGGATAGAATAGCAGTACACACAGCCAAAGATAAACACCCTTGCTTAAAGGTTATATTTTTCATTTAGTTATCCAATCATTCGGGAATTGGCCGCTATACAGCGGCCTCATGATTAATAGAGTTCTTTCACTCCATTTTCTAATAAGGAAATTTGATTTAATATTTGTTCAGGAGTGACAAGGCGCTCCTTTCCATTTTTAAGGGTGGCGAAAAGCGCGTCATAATAACGACCATAATCTCCATTAACGGAAATAACTCTCTGTTCATTAAAATCACCCGCATCATCTATATAAGTCAATACGCCATAATCTGCGGGGAGATCAATGCCAAAATCAGGATTATGAGGCATATAGCCTAACTTCAGATGCTCCTCTTGTTTGTCTTTTTTCTCTTTTACAAACATCCCTTTTTTACCATATACTACAAAACTTGGTCTTTCTTTAATTCTAAAATAGCTGGATTTAACCGAAACTTTTAATTTCCCATAATATAAATCAAGGTCAAAATAATCATTCATCCGTCCATGACCAAGGATCTGTTTCACATCATAATGTACAGAATCTGGCGTACCGAAGACAGAAATAATCTGGTCAAGCGTATGACAACCATGTCCGAATAAATAACCATTTACTTTATCAAAATGGTTAATAGATTCAGGTACCTGAGGCCTGAAATAATCATAGTGCATCTCAATTTCCAGAAGGTCTCCGAGGACACCGCTATCAATCACTTTCTGAACGGTCAGAAAATCGCTATCAAAACGTCTATTCTGGTATGACTGAACGACCACCCCCATCTGCGAAGCAAGCTCCAGAAGCTCTTTAGCCTGCTCAAGTGTTTCAGTAAAGGGCTTTTCCACAACACAGTGTTTGCCCGCAAGAATGGCCTTCTTCGCCATTTCATAGTGAAACTGCGATGGAGTAGTAATAATCACTGCATCGATCTCGTCATCTTTCAACAGGTCAGCAAGTTCCTGTGTATATTGAATACCATCAATTTGTGGCCACTGATCTCTTTCAAGATTCACAGAATAAATGGTTTTAACAGTGATCGAATCTTTCCGTTCTAGCACAAATGGCAAATGATAACGGTTTGCACTTTTACCGTTACCGATATAACCAATAATCATTTTGTCAGACATTTTTAACCCCGATATTCTGTTGGTGACGAGCCTTCTCAATAACGTTCAGGACATTGATACTGGTTTCCAGCATTTTTGATGCCAGTGAAAAATCTCTCATTGATATAATTTCAATGAATTTTCTAAATTCAGGAAGCAAACGATGCTTTTCAACATGCTCAATATGTTTAGCGGGTATGGCATTAGGTTTTAGCTCATATCCAACCATCTGATTTGCTGGTTTATTGAGAGTAATGCACCCCATTTCCCCCTGAATCGTTGAAGACACAGGCGCATGGCAGTCTTTCGCACCGACGCATACAGCCTTGAAAGAACCATAGTCCATGAGCAACATTCCACTGGTATCGACACCCTGGGATATATTCGCCTGATAAATGACACCTTCAGGCATACCAAAAAGGCCAACAACAAAGTGGATATTATAGATATTAATATCCATCAAAGCACCGCCGCCCTTTCTGGCGTCAAAGGCTGGATGGATAATATTATTTTTGAAGTGACTATAACGCGATGATAACTGGCTATAATTCATACTAACGATTTTGATATCGCCAAGAGCTGGCAAATCACGTTTTAAATTCGAATATGAATCAAGATAGTGAATATTCATGGCTTCAAGAACAACCAGGCCTTTAGACTCGGCCAGCTCCTTCAGATGCAATAGCTCAGCAACATCAATTACAATGGGTTTTTCTATGATCACATGCTTACCACTTTCCAGTGCTTTTACTGCAAATGTGTAATGCAGATGATTCGGTAAAGCCACATAAATAGTATCTACGTCGCTATTTAATAGCTCATCATAGCTAAAAAATGCCTTCCCATTTTGACATAAGTGAGCCAGTTTTTCCGTTTCGTCTTTTGTCGCTTCAGTACCCAGAATAGAAACAGATTCCAGCTCAAGATCGTTAATAAATGACATCACATCCTTGACGATCATTCCTGTGCCTAAAATACCCAGTTTCATATTTATACCTATATGCATTAACGCATCAATGATTTGCCATTAGAATTAATAACGTCTTTATACCAGAAAAATGATTTTTTCTTATATCGGGCCATGGTCCCTGAACCATCGTTATTGCGGTCCACATAAATCAGCCCATAGCGTTTTTTCATTTCGGCAGTTGACGCGCTCACGAGATCAATACAGCCCCAGGTAGTAAATCCCATGACAGGAACGCCATCTGCAATGGCCTCCTCGACCTGAACCAGATGTTCATTGAGGTATTTAATCCGGTAATCATCTTCGACCGTGAAGTTACCGTTGATATCTGTCACTAAGACATCCTGGGCTCCAAGTCCGTTTTCTACGATAAACAGTGGCTTTTGATAGCGGTCATAGTACTTGTTCAATGTAATCCGTAGGCCTTTCGGATCGATCTGCCATCCCCACTCACTAGATTCGAGGTATGGGTTTGGTACACCACCAATAAGATTGCCAATAGCAGGTTTGATCGATTTATCAGCCGTTTCACACACGCTCACATAGTAGCTGAATGAAACAAAATCAACGGTATTTTGAAGAATTTTCTCATCGCCATCTTCAAAATGAATCCTGATATTATTTTCTTTGAAGTATCTTTTCATATATCCAGGGTAGTACCCGCGAACATGAACATCGCCAAAGAAATCATTCATATGCTCCGCTTGCATCGCAACCAAAACATCATCTGGATTTGGTGTCAATGGGTAAATCGGCATGCTTAAGATCATACAACCAAATTTAGCATCTGGCATGATTTCACGGCCTTTACTAATCGCTAATGCACTGGCAATAAATTCATGATGCACCGCCTGAAACAGGTCTTGCTTACTGAGCTCTTCTTTAGGCGTAAAAATACCTCCGCTCATCAGCGGCTGATGTAACACTGAGTTAATTTCATTAAATGTTACCCAGTATTTAACCTTGTGTTTATAACGTTCAAATATCGTTGTGGCAAAATTCGTATAGAATTCCACCATCCTACGATTTGCCCAGCCATTATATTTTTTTGATAAATTTAACGGTGTTTCATAGTGAGAAATTGTCACCAGTGGTTCGATACCGTACTTATGACATTCGTCAAAAAGGTCATCATAAAACTTCAACCCTTTTTCATTTGGGATGGAATCATCTCCGTTTGGAAAAATTCGACTCCAGGCAATTGATGTCCGAAAGACCTTAAATCCCATCTCGGCAAACATTTTGATGTCATCTTTATACCGATGATAGAAATCAATACCCTTTAGTTTCAGGTTATCGCAGGTGGGCAGCTCAGTGACTGGAGCCATAATGCCTTTGGGCAGAACATCCTGGATACTAAGACCTTTTCCATCAACGTCAAAAGCACCTTCACACTGATTAGCCGCAACGGCTCCTCCCCAGAGAAAATCATTCGGAAAACTCATAACATCTCCTTCAAGCTATAGCCAGAATGTTCGAATTAAATACAGCCTTAGAATCCATCGATGCACTGACATCTTGATATTCTTCGGTATTTGTTACGATAACAACTGTCGTCGGGTCATACCCTTCAGACTTAATATAATCAATATCAAACTCAATAAGTAAATCGCCTTTTTTAACCTTGTCGCCATTTTTAATAAATGCTTTGAAACCATTGCCATCAAGCTGCACTGTATCCAGCCCGACATGAATAAGAAGCTCGATACCATCAAGTGACTTTAGGCCAATGGCATGATTTGTGGTAAATATAGAGAGGACGTCGCCATCGAATGGACTGATAACCTTGCCTACCGTTGGATGGATACCAATTCCTTTCCCTAAAATTTCATTAGCAAAAGTGGCATCGGATACATCACCTAACGCAATGATTTCACCTTCAACGGGCGAAGTAATATTTTTCATCTCAACTGCGACAACTTTTTTATCCTGGAGAACATCCTTTTTCAGTTCTTTTGCGTTCTCATCAACCAGGTCTTCAAACCCTAAGAAGAGGGTTAAAAGAATAGTCAGGACAATAACAATAACAGCAGCGACACAAGCTAATATAAGATTTAAGTTATTCGTATGATCGATAAATATCGGCATAGCAACCAGAGAAGCGATACCAAAACCATGAGCAGATAATTTAAATGCGCCAACAATCCCGCCAGTAATACCCGAAGCGATACACGCCGCAAGCATAGGTTTTTTCAGTGGTAAGTTCACGCCATACATACAGGGTTCGGTCAGACCAGCAAATATAGCGGTAAACCCTGCCGCCAATGACTTCTGCTTAAGTGCATTATTTTTTGTTTTGATACCTACACCGATACAAGCTGCACCTTGCGCCATATTAATAACTAACATCGCCGGGATAATCAGCATCTCCCCGCCCGGAGTGGCCAGGGCTGGTATGGTAATCGTAAGAAATGCCCAGTGCATGCCTGTCATGACAATAAATGGCATGATTGCACTAAGCACTACCATCACAATAATATGGAAGCTGTCGGGGATTGATGAGATGACATAAACGAGATATTTACCAAAAATTGCTCCTAATGGTCCGAGTAATAAGAATGCGATCGGCGCGGAGATAAGGATAATCAGCGCAGGGTTCAGAAATCCTTTTGTGATATTAGGGGTAATACGATCGACGAACTTCTCAATATATGAAATAACCCAGGCATTCAAAATAGCGGGAATGACCGTCGAACCATAGTGCGCGGAGATAACAGGCACTCCCAGGAAAAGTAATTTTTGCGAGTCATCCCCCATCAACGCTACGAAATCAGGATGTAAAAGTACTGCCGTGACGACAGCTACTAATGGTGCATTCGTATTAAATCGCTTAGCTGCTGCATATGAGATGAGGATCGGCATAAAGTAGAATGCGGCATCACCGATGGCACCTAACAACTTCATTGAAGTTGAGTCTGTCGACACAAAAAAACCAAGTATGAGATACAGAATTTTTACCATCCCAGCGCCGATCAAGGCAGGGATCACTGGCATCATGCTTCCGGCAATAACATCAATGATACGTTCGAGAACACTCTTTTTCTTCGCTTGTGCATTGTCCGTATTTGTCAGGCCATCAACATTAACGAGCTTTTTTACTTCATCATAGAACTTAACAACATTCTTCCCAATAATAACCTGATACTGATTCCCCTGTCGGACAACACCGGATACGCCAGCGATATTTCTGACTTTATTATCATCAACAATAGAATCATCTTCCAGGTTGAAACGCAAGCGAGTCATACAATGCACAAGCCCTTTGACATTACTATCCCCGCCGAGCTCTTCAAGAAGAGCTTCAGCATTTGATTTGTAATTCATTTCATACTCCATATATATGGTAGGCATAGTAGTGCCTCAGGCACTACTAAAATATACTGTTCTATCTGTAGACTGATTGAATGGGCTGATTATCTGTTTGAATTAAGTAGCCGATTTATATGTACGACCAGATACAATGTTTCCTCTTCTGTCATGTTGTACTTATATTCTACAAAAACATATTTTTTAACCTTATCCGCACAAGCATACTCCCTTGGGTACTGGCTACGGATAGTATTTATAAACTCCTGGTCACCATTTGTATAACTTTGTTTTTTTAGTAACCTTTGGCTGAAAAATCTCAGGTGCGTCAGAAAGCGATAATAGTCAAGACCTTCTTCATCAAACTCAAGGTTAAAATTATATTTTACAATATTTAACACCCCTTGAATGAGACGAGTCATCGCAATAGTTTCATCAAAAATCCCAGTTGTTAATGCATTCACTATATGTAATGCGATAAAACCGGCCTCCTCCTGAGGCAGTTCAATACCAATGCGGTTCTTGATATGTTTTATTGCATACAGACCTAATGCATATTCATGATTATAAAATCGCTTTGTTTCCCATGTCAGCGGATTTGTAAAGACCATTCCCTTTTTTGTCCTTTCAATGGCAAAGTTCAGGTGATCCGTCAGTGAGATATAAATGTTATCACTTAATTTCTTCCCCAGTGACAACTTAAAATACTGGATTATTTCATCAGTGACCTGTATGTGCTCATAGGGTATTTTTTTAACCAGGTTCTGAAATTTTGAGCTCACACCCGTATCGTCCAATTTAAATATTTTCTCAATCTTCTCCGGTGCAACTGTTTCTCCAGGCTTAGACTGAAACCCCAAACCTTTGCCAATCGCAATACACTCATCACCGTTACGATCCGTACAAATTATTTGGTTATTGTTAATTATTTTTTGTACTTTCATTTGACCATAAGCCTCAATAACCACAAAAACAAAAAAACCAAGCCCATGCATAAACTTTCTGTTATGCGGAACTTGGTCATGCCAGCTTTAACTGTAACACCCAATTCAGATTTTGATTAGCACTGTGATGCTGTGATTCACGATAACGATACAATCAGTCGAAATCTGTGAACTATCTCAAAAAAAAGCAAAACATAATAAAACGCATATTAATCAATGAATTACTTAGATTTTATCTATTTTTTAAATTTTTCATAGTACTTTTTCTTCAGCCGATTCACCAAGTTACCATGCATAATAACAATTTTTTAATACGCGAAAACAACGGACTGAACAGCAGACAAATCATTCATAAACACCTAATAATATTAAAATTTTCAATCTTACCCTGACATAAAACCATCTCATTGTTTGTGTCTGTTTGCATACAAAACCAGATACCGCCAACACTTAATTAACACACAAAAGCAAATAGGTCTTAATTGTAGAATTTATGGAACAACTGTTCGGAACAAAGCCCTATTTTTTTTTTCGCTTTAACTCCCCATCATTTCAAAATTCACTTGAGGAACGAATAATGAATGAACTGTTTTCCCCCTTTAAATTAGGCGATGTAACTCTTAATAACCGTATTGTAATGGCCCCTATGACACGCTCAAGAGCCAGGAAAGGTGACACAGCCGATGAGCTAACGGCTAAATATTATGCTCAACGAGCTTCTGCTGGACTGATTATCACTGAGGGAGCGCAGATATCAGTTCAGGGACAGGGATACCTGTTCACGCCTGGAATTTACAACCAGAGCCAGATTGAAGGCTGGAAAAAGACGACTCAAGCGGTCCATGAACGTGGTGGAAAAATATTCATTCAGTTATGGCATGTTGGTCGCATTTCAAGCACAAGTTTACAGCCAAATGGTCAAGCACCGGTCAGCTCCGTCGCGGTGAAAGCTGAAGGGTCACATTGTTTTGCATATGATGTAAATGGTCAGCCTGGGTCTGTCGATGTCTCCACCCCTAAGGCGCTGACTACAGCTGAAATTGAGGGGATTGTGCAAGACTATGTCGTTGCAGCCAGAAATGCGATTACCGCTGGGTTTGACGGTATTGAGATCCACGCGGCTAACGGTTACCTGCTAGAACAATTCATTAATGGCGGCCTGAATACACGCAACGACGAATTTGGCGGCAAGGATACCGAGAACCGCTTAAAGTTCGTCCTGATGGTTACTGACGCCATTGCTAACGCCATTGGGGCCAGTAAAACGGGCATCCGCCTGGCGCCTTTCGGCCGTTTGTTTGATATGCACGCTTTTGACGGCGAAGAAGAGACTTGGTTACTTCTGGCGAAGAAACTTGGTCAACGTTCCCTCGCTTACGTGCATCTCAGTGACCAAAAGACACTCGGGCAACAGGCAATCCCGGAAGGGTTTATTGAAAAATTCAGAGCGGCGTACCCCGGTACGTTGATTATTGCTGGTGGCTTTGATAAAGCGAAAGCTGAAGAATACCTGGCCACTAATAAATCTGACCTGATTGCCTTTGGTCGCCCCTATATTGCGAACCCTGATTTAGTTGAGCGAATGGCTAATAACTGGCCGTTAAATGAGGTCAAGCCGACAGGTACCTATGGCGGCGGCGAGGAAGGTTATACTGACTACCCTTCCTGGCCTGAAACCGAAACCACATCCTAATCCAGTCGCCCTTCTTCCGCTGCCGAGACGAGCGTGTCTACAACATAGCGAATCTTCGGCAGCAACTGCCGACTCCTGGGCCACAATGCGCTGATGGGCATTTCTCCGCCAGCATAGTCGGCCAATACCTCTTGTAATTGCCCATTTTCCAGCCACGGCCTCACTAACCATAGGGGAAGTTGCGAAAGGCCACATCCGGCCAGCGTCGCTGCAAGCAACGCATCACCATCCGCAAATTCATGGGTTGCGGGAGGAATACATCTCGTTATCAACCCGTCTTTATCTTTTAAGATCCATGATATGGGCTGATTACGTCGAAAACCCATAATACATTTATGTTCTGCCAGGTCTTCGGGCGTGAGCGGCGATTTATGGCTATCAAGATAATCAGGGGCGCCGCATATCACTAACTTTTGGGTTGTCAGCCTTCGCGCAACCAAAGCACTGCTATCCGCCAGTTCACCGATACGAATAACAAGATCGATACCTTCTTCTATGAGATCAACAAAGCGTTCGCTAAAAGTGACAGATAGAACAAGCTCTGGATAGTCCTGGTTAATTTTTAACAGTATCGGTAATATTCTTTGACGACCAAATGCGGCCGGAAGGTCGACCCTTAAACGACCCGAGGGTTCGCAGATATGCGAGGAGAGTTCTGATTCTGCCTGCTCCAGTATTTCTATCGCACTCTGGCAACTGTCAAGAAAACGTTCACCATCAGGTGTAAGGCTTAATCGCCTTGTGGAGCGTTGAAAAAGCTTTAGTCCTAGACGATCTTCCAGGCGACTCACGCTTTTGCCGATTGCCGATTTTGTGAGTCCCAGTTGTTCTGCCGCCGCTGTAAAGCTTCCCAGCTTTGCGGTTGAGACAAATGCGGTAATGCCGCCAAGGTGATCAATTTTACGCACCTGTAGCTCCTAATGAGTTGATAATATTCAAATTTATTATAACCACCCAGCCTGTCTTATGCACACACTGGTCAACGCCCATCATCACAGCCTACAATGTTAAAACTGACATTAAATCTTCAATAGTGGTTATTACGCCATCATTGTTGAATCTATGTCAACACACTTCAGACTAAACCGCCATTTATTTTATTAAGAAAATTAGTAATAATGAACTTTCCAACAATTTATATGCCCCGGAAACCGGAGGTTCAATTCAACAGAGCTTATAAGGCAATTTTAATTAATCGTGACGATGATAATTCACAGCACTAAATGAAAGACTAATATACTTTCACAAACATGAGCACACATCATATAAAATCGCAGTAATTAAACGGATGGAATTATTACATCGCCAGCATCGATATCTATTATTAATAATCAACCCAACTTTGAGATACGTAACAATGAAAAGCAATGCCGGATTTAAGCACGTAGGTTTACTTATTAGAAAAAAAGACATGAGTTTTGAAGATTTTGTTAATTACTGGGATAATGTTCATACTGCCATCGCACTCCAGTTACCCGGATTAAGAGGATATGTGCTCAATCCCATAGACCGGGAAAAGTATCCGGACTCTCCTATTGACGGCTTCTCAGAGCTTTGGTTCGATTCAATAGAGGATGCAATTAGTGCATTTAATTCACCTGTGGGTAAAACTGCTTATGATGACGTTAAGAATTTTATTGATAAAGCAGCAATTACCTATGTAATGGAAATTAAGAAAAAGTAATTTCTGGCTGGCGTGTTGCAGTATAGACTCATTCTCTCAATCTAATTTCAATCTCCATATCTTAAGTCGGAAGTCTGCTGACGCGCGTCCAGCCAGGCTTCCACTTAATCCCAGTTAAAGGCAACAACCCGTGATGTCATTAAAACCGTATCGTAAAAACACAGTGTTTTCCAGCTTATCAATTACATAAAAAAAGAGGCACTAGCTTTATCAACTCTTCTGTTCTGAGTGCAGCTCGCATGATTCTTTCCAGAATTTGGTTAATTTTCGCCAAATTCTGTTGAACCAGGCTAACTGATTTTAGCAAAAATAAGTATTTACCGACTGCTCTCCCGTACCTGACTCATTTAAATTTCTTAATCCACCTGGCAACTCTATCCGCCCAGTCACGCAACATCGATGCTCGTTGTTCTGCGTATTCCGCCTTGTTATATACCGCCCGGTGGCCAGCGTTTCACGCCGACTATTGATTCGGTAATCGTCAGGAATGCCGCCGAAGCCGCGAGCGTTACCAAAATAGACTGACCATCACGGTCTGCAATTTTGTCGTTCTTCCCTCCGGCTTTCAGAAGTTTATGCCTGATATCAGTCAGCATGACGGTATCCTCTGCTCAAATCTACCGTCATTTCGGGGAAGCTGTGACGGTATAATCCGCAATTTACCGTAACCGCTTTTTGTTGAATACGTCAAAATACCGTCAGAAAAGTGATGTTTTCTACTGTGGCGGGAGAAGGTGAGCAGGAGAAACTGGCGCCGTAATCCGCGCCAGCTCCGGGTTCAGCAATGGCTACCTGCCCTGAGCAGGAGGCCAGTACGCATCAGTGTTTAACGATATACATGGTACGGCTATAGGCCACATCTTCCGGGTTGGTGATCGGGTAGCCTTTCAGCCAAGGCTTAATCAGCCGACCGTTGGTGTACTGGTAGATCGGCGCAATCGGCGCTTTGACCATAATGATCTTCTCCGCCGCGTTGTAATCGTCGTTACGCGCTTTGGCTGAATTTTCCACCGCCGCCTGGGCGAGGATTTTGTCGTATGCCGGATCGTTAAAGCGGGAGATATTTCCGCTGTGGGTGGAGGTCAGCAGCGACAGGAAGGTGGACGGCTCGTTGTAATCCCCTACCCACGAAGCGCGGATCACATCGAAATTGCCGGTGTTGCGGCTGTCGATATAGGTTTTCCACTCCTGATTCTGCAGCTTCACTTCCACGCCGAGGTTCTTCTTCCACATCGACGCCACCGCGATGGCAATCTTCTGGTGGTTCTCAGAGGTGTTATACAGCAGCGTCAGCTTCAGCGGGCGATTCGGGCCATAGCCAGCGGCAGCCAGCAGGGCTTTCGCCTGAGCGTTAAGCTCGGCCTGACTCATGCTCTCAAACTGCGACGGCTGCGGCGTGAAGCCCGCCGTTACGTCCGGGGTAAAGCGCCAGGCCGGTTTTTCCCCGGTCCCCAGCACCTTCTCCGCCATCACCCGGCGATCGATGGTCATACTCAGCGCCAGTCGCACCCGCTCGTCCGCCGTCGGCCCTTTTTGGGTATTAAAGGCGTAATAGTAGGTGCCCAGCTGCGGCGGGGTATACACCTGCCCCGGAATATCCTTCAGCAGCTTCTGATACATATTTTTCGGGAAAGATTCGGTGATATCGATATCGCCGGCCAGATAGCGTTTGGTGGCGGCGGACTCCTGATTGATCGGCACAAAGGTGACCTGCTGGATCACCGTTTTGGCGTTATCCCAGTAGTGGATGTTGGGCACCACTACCAGCTTTTCATTCACGACGCGATCTTTCAGAACATAGGCGCCATTGCCCACCAGGCTGCCGGGCCGCGTCCAGTTTGCCCCGCTGTCAACGTTCGCCTTTTGTACCGGGTAGAAGGCAAAGCTGGCGGTCAGGTTGCTGAACCACGGCAGCGGCTTATCCAGCTGCACCCGCAGGGTGTGGGCGTCGACAGCGGTGACCCCCAAGGTCTCCGGCGCGGCTTTGCCGTCAATGATGTTCTGCGCGTTGGCGATCCCCGCCAGCGCGGCAAACCAGGCGAACGGCGAGGTGGTTTTCGGGTCCACCAGACGCCGCCAGCTATAGACGAAGTCCTCAGCGGTGACCGGCGTGCCGTCGGACCAGCGGGCGTTATCGCGCAGGGTAAAGGTCCAGACGCGGTTATCGTTGCTCTGCCAGCGGGTCGCCACGCCCGGGATCAGGTTGCCTTTCGCATCCTGATTGACTAAACCTTCAAACAGATCGCGGATCACCTGGATTTCCGGCAGGCCCACCGCTTTTGCGGGATCTAACGAGGCGGGTTCATCTTTGATATGGCGCACTAACAGCTGGTTTTTCGCCAGTACCGTGCCCGGCGGTACGTCCGCCGCCCAGGCCAGAGAAGATACGCTGGCTAACCACAGCGCGCCGCATGTCAAAGCGACAGGATACTTCATAAGATCCCCTTTAAAATGAGAAAAAACACCGCCAACAGAGCGATAATTATTTGTTTCATCACCTGAAATTGCAAACAACATATGATAGAAAATTGATGTGCCGTCGGATTTCACGCCTCAGGGAATGGGTTTGATTCCAACACGCTTTTCGCCAACACTACATAATAACGACACACAGGAAGCCCTATGTCTATTTCACGTCCTCGCCCGCAGCGCGGCGACTTTCCGCCGGGGACCCGGCAGTACGGCAGCTCGGAACTGGGCGCGCCGCTGCTGTGGTTTCCTGCGCCGATGGCCGACAGCCGCAGCGGCCTGATTATTGCCGGCACCCACGGCGATGAGAATTCGTCGATTGTGACCCTCTCTTGCGCCCTGCGCACCCTGAAGCCGGAGCTGCGCCGCCACCACGTGGTGCTGACGGTCAATCCTGACGGCTGTCAGCTCGGGCTGCGCGCCAACGCCCGTGGCGTTGACCTCAACCGTAACTTTCCGGCCGCTAACTGGAGACAAGGGGAAACGGTGTACCGCTGGAACAGCGCGGCGACGGAACGAGACGTGGTGTTATTGACCGGCGAACAGCCGGGCTCGGAGCGAGAGACCCAGGCCCTGTGTCAGTTGATCCATCAGATCCATCCGGCGTGGGTGGTCTCCTTTCACGATCCGCTGGCCTGCATCGAAGACCCGGGACACAGCCCGCTGGGACACTGGCTGGCCGACGCCTTCTCACTGCCGCTGGTCGGCAGCGTGGGCTACGACACCCCAGGTTCCTTTGGCAGCTGGTGCGCTGATATCGGACTCCCCTGCATCACCGCTGAGTTCCCGCCGGTCTCCGCCGACGAGGCAACCGAGCGTTACCTGCCGGCGATGACCGACCTGCTGCGCTGGCAGGATTAAAGATGAAGCACGCC
This sequence comes from Klebsiella sp. JB_Kp004, assembly GCF_040065795.1. Taxonomy (NCBI): domain Bacteria; kingdom Pseudomonadati; phylum Pseudomonadota; class Gammaproteobacteria; order Enterobacterales; family Enterobacteriaceae; genus Klebsiella; species Klebsiella sp. JB_Kp004. Next base: position 117,122 of record NZ_JBEAKW010000001.1, read on the forward strand.
GGTGCTGAACCGCAGCGCCGGCTCGACGTCCACCGCCAGCCATGTCGGGCCGTCGAGGTCGGCGAAGCGCGCCAGCGGCGCCAGGGGTAGCGCGGCGGCGATCCCGCGCGAGGTGCAGAGCATACAGCCCAGCATCCGTCCAAAGCCCTGTCGTTCTGCCTCCTCGGCGAGGGCCAGCGCTTCGGTCAGGCCGCCCGTTTTGTCCAGTTTGATATTGACCATCTCATAGCGTCCGCGCAGCCTGGGCAGGCTCTCCCGGGTATGGCAGCTCTCGTCGGCGCAAATTGGCAGCGGATGGACGAAGTTTTCCAGCGCCGCATCGGCGTCGGCAGGGAGCGGCTGCTCAAGCATCGCCACGCCGAGGTCCGCCAGCAGCTGGCAGCGCGCCGCCAGCCCCTCGCTGTGCCAGGATTCATTGGCGTCGACAATCAGCGTAGCCTCCGGCGCCGCCTGACGGATAGCGATTAACCGCTCGCTGATCAGCCGGTCGTCAAGCTTCACCTTCAACAGCTGAGCGCCCTTCTGCCACAGCGCCGCGGCGCTGGCCGCCATCTGATCCGCCGTGCCAATGACCACCGTCTGGGCGGTGATCACCCGGTTTGGCAACGTCACCCCCAGCAGCTGGGGCAAGGTTTTGCCTTCGCGCCGCGCCTGCAGATCCCACAGGGCGCAGTCAATGGCATTGCGCGCGGCGCCTGCCGGCAGCAGCCGCTGCAGCTGTTCGCGGGTAAGTCCCGCCTCCAGCTGTTCGCCGATCGCCATCACCTGGGCCATGACCGAAGCGATGCTCTCGCCATAGCGGGGATACGGGGTGCATTCCCCCACCCCTTTCACACCGTCCTCTTCCAGTTCCACCACCACCACTTTTGCCTCGCTGCGGCTGCCGCGGGCGATCACAAAGGGGGTGTGGAGCGGCCAGGCTTCCTCATACACTCGCACGTTGCGCATTCCCTTGTCCTCTCTGGTAAATGTTAAATAGGGTTTGCCGTGTAGCTGGCGGATGTCATACACTACTCGCGACGTTAACTATATGTAAACAGGAAGATAACCATGTCACAAACCGTGCATTTCCAGGGCAACCCCGTTTCTGTTCAGGGCACCATTCCGCAGGCAGGCGCTAAAGCGCAGCCGTTTACGCTGGTCGCCAAAGATCTCTCTGACGTCGCGCTGAGCCAGTACGCCGGCAAACGTAAAGTACTGAATATTTTCCCGAGCATTGATACCGGCGTGTGCGCCGCATCAGTGCGTAAATTCAATCAGCTGGCCGCTGAACTGGACAACACCGTGGTGCTGTGCATTTCCGCTGACCTGCCGTTCGCCCAGTCCCGCTTCTGCGGCGCGGAAGGCCTGAGCAACGTGGTGACCCTTTCCACGCTGCGCGGCGCCTCGTTCCTCGCTGACTACGGCGTCGCCATCGCCGCCGGTCCGCTGGCGGGCCTGGCCGCTCGCGCGGTGGTCGTTATCGATGAAAACGATCAGGTTGTCTACAGCCAGCTGGTGAACGAAATCACCGAAGAGCCGGACTACGACGCCGCGCTGGCCGCCCTGAAAGCCTGATAACAGACTGTCCGGGCGCATCGCGCCTGCGGACATGCTATGTACTCAGCCCTCGCTCTGCGGGGGCTTTTTATTGCCGCGGCGCATAGCGGGAAATAGCCCGCGCCATCGCCGGGCCGGTCAGCAGGATGGTAAACAGCCGCAGCGTCTGTAGCGCCATAATAAACGACATATCCGCCCGGGTGCCGGCGGCGATAATCGCCACCGTGTCGAGTCCGCCAGGGCTGGTGGCCAGATAGGCGGTCATGAAATCCATCTGCAGAATGTGGGTCAGGCCGAGGGCCATCAGAGCGCACATCAGGATCAGCCCAAGAATGGAGGCGATAATCTGCGGCAGCGTCTTCAGGGCCAACAGAAACACCGCCTTGTTAAACTGCAATCCCACCGTCCAGCCCAGCACCGCGTAGGCCATCGCCAGCAGCCACTCCGGCAGCTCCAGCATCACCCAGCCGCCCCCCTGGGCCAGCGCGCCGAGCAGCATCGGCAGCAGCATGGCGCCGGAAGGAATGCGCAGCCGCACGCCCAGCCAGCAGCCCGCCGCTGTCAGCAGCAGCGTTAAAGGGAAATTAAGGGTCAACGGTGGAAACCAGACGATAGCCTGGCTCATTGTTTGCGCCTCGTTGCCCAGGGCATAGCGCACCACCAGCGCCGCCGCGCCGACAACAAACAGCACTCGCAGATACTGCATCAGCGCCACCAGGCGTACATCAGCCCCGTACTCCTGAGCCATCACCACCATTGCCGACGCCCCGCCGGGAGAGCTTCCCCAGGCGCCGGTGGCGCCCGGCAGCGCGCTGTAGCGGACCAGGAGCCAGCCGGTGAGGCCGCTGATCGCCAGGGTCGTTAACAGGATCGCTAGCACCAGCGCCCAGTTGTTGAACAGCACGCCAAAAACGGAGGGGTTAATGGCGCGGGCGATCATACAGCCGACGATAGCCTGCGCCGCCAGATAACAGGCGCGGGGGATCCTCAGCTTCACCCCGCGCAGGCTCAAAATGAGACCGGCAATCAGCGGCCCCAGCAGCAGCGCTGCCGGCAGATGAATGCGTAACAGCAGCGATGAAAAGAGAATTGAGAGCAGCAGCAATGTCAGCCATTGCCCGATCGCGCGACGCGACGCCAATATGCACCACCCCGGAAAAAGGATTAAAAAACCAGTATATACAGGTTTAGCCCGCTTTGCAGGCCGGGATACCGGCGACGAGCGTCGCCGGCGTTCAGCGATTATTCGTCGCCCTTTTTCTGACTCAAACCATATTCGCGCAGCTTATTGGCGATGGCGGTATGCGACACCCCCAGCCGCTTCGCCAGCTTACGGGTGCTGGGGTAGCTGCGATACAGCTGGGTCAATACCGAGCGCTCAAAGCGGCGGGTAATGTCGTCCAGCGATCCTTCCATGGCCTCCTCGCCCACCGGCAGCGAGGCGACGTCGTGGTCCGGCAGCAAAATGTCCTGCGGACGCAGCTCGAATCCTTCCAGCTGGGTTAGCGCGCGATAGACCGCATTCTTCAGCTGGCGGACGTTGCCGGGCCAGCTGTAGCGGGTAAGCACCGTACTGAGATCGGCGGAGAGCTTCGGTCGGGGGATCCCCTGCTCATCGGCAAAGCGCGCAACGAACAGCTCCGTCAGCGGCATAATGTCCTGCGGGCAATCGCGCAGCGGCGGCAGATACAGCGTCAGGACATTGAGGCGATAGTAAAGATCTTCCCGGAACAGCCCTTTCTGCACCAGCTCGACCAGGTTTTTCTGCGTCGCGCAGATCACCCGCACATCGACGTGCACTTCATGATCCTCGCCGACGCGGCGGAAGGTACCGTCGTTGAGGAAGCGCAGCAGTTTGGTCTGCATTCGCGGCGACATCTCGCCAATTTCATCCAGCAGCACCGAGCCGCCGTTAGCTTGCTCGAAGAAGCCTTTTTTGCCCTGCAGCGCGTCACCGAACAGCTCGCTCTCAACGGCGTCCTCGGGAATGGAGCCGCAGTTGAGCGCCAGATAGGGTTTGCCCGCCCGCGGACTGGCCAGATGGCAGGCGTGCGCCAGCAGATCTTTACCCGTGCCGGTGTCGCCGACAATCAGCAGCGGCGCGCTGAGCATCGCCAGCTTACGCGCTTGATCCACCACGTGGCGCATTTTCGGCCCCACCGCGAGGATCTGGCTGAAGGCGCTGGTGTCCTGGCTGGTCATGGTCTGCAGCTGGCGTCCCATGCGCACGGTTGAGCGCAGCATCGCCACGGCGCCGGTCAGCACTCGCTCGTTATGCTCCCCTTCCAGATAAACCGGGGTCACTTCCAGCAGGTAGTTCTGCCCATTCACCACCACATGCTCCGCCAGCGTCTCCTGCGGGCTGCTTTCCAGCCAGCGCTGGACGTTAAAATCGTCGATCAGTTGCGCCACCGGATGGTTGCGCAGCTTCGCCTGGCTTTGGCCAAACAGCAGGCAGCTGGCGGGGTTGGCCAGTTCGACCCTGCCTTTGGTATCCAGCGACAGCACCGGCTCCGGCATCGCCACCAGCAGCGCGCTCAGCGCCAGATGTTCACGCTCGGATGGCATCCACGGCACGGTGCGCACGTCTGTCACGCCGGCGATACGGCGGATCTCCGCCATCAGGCTGCTGAAGGTGGCGAACTCCAGTTCGGCAAAATTGAGGTAGATACGGCCAATAGGGTCAATATCGATACCACGCAGATCAATGCCGCGCAGCACCAGCAAATCGAGCAATTCACGAGTCAGACCGAGGCGGTCTTCACAAAAGACTTCAAGACGCATGGGAGTGTTCACCCTAAAAGTGCCAATGACCGGAGAATAATAGGCCAGGAATGGACTTTCGGGAAGCTAACTGTCAACAATTATTGACAGCATGGCGGAAAAATGGGCGTTGCGCCGTAAAGTCAGGCGGTCAGTGGTCAATTAACCGGCCATCCGGCCGGTTAATTGGGGGTTAAGCATGGAAGGCAGGCAGCCACTGGCGGTTATGGGCGATCACGTCATCCAACGCTTGTTCGAGCTTCTCGCCGCTGACAATCAGCGGATTCAGCACCAGCGCGCGCCACGCCGTATGGCGGTTGCCGGTGATGGCGGCCTCGATGGTCAGCTGTTCGAAAGATTTCATCAGCTGCAGCAAACGCAGGGTATCGTCAGGGAACGGCGCCACGTTGAGGGGCAGCGGACCGGAAGCGGTGATCAGCGAGCTGACCTCCACCGCACAGTCATCCGGCAGGCCATTGATGGCGCCGTTGTTGCGCGTGTTGACGTGCATGATAATGCGCTTGTCATTGTAGATGGCATTCATCAGCTCGCAGGCCGCCTCGGAATAGTACTGACCGCCACGGCCCTCCAGCGCCTTCGGTTTAACCGCGAGGTGCGGGTCGCTGTACTGTTCAAACAAGGTTTTTTCCAGTTGCTTAACCACTTCGCCACGGGTCCCTTCGCCGCCCGCCTCCGCCAGCTCCTGACGCAGCAGATCGTCCTTCATGTAGTAATAACGCAGATAGGCGCAGGGGATCATGCCTAAGCCCTGCAGGAGATGCGACGGCCAACGGAACGGCGGAATGTTGCGCGGCACCAGCGGATCCCGACCGGCATTGATCTCGGCGATGACCTCCGGCAGCCACTCTTTTCCTTTGTGCAGGATCTGGCGCACGAAGATAAAGTGGTTCAGGCCGGCGACCTGCATCACTACCTCCTTTTCGTCAGCGCATTGCAGCAGGGTGGTCACCCCTTTTTGCATAATCACCGGCACATTACACAGGCCGACGGCTTTGATGCGACTGTGGCGCAGGATCGCTTCGGTCACCATCCCCGACGGGTTGGTAAAGTTCAGCAGCCAGGCGTCAGGGCAGAGTCGTTCCATATCGGCAGCAATCGCCAGGGCGATGGGAATAGTACGGCAGGCATTGGCGAAGCCCCCAAGGCCGTTGGTCTCCTGGCCGATCAGGCCATACTTGAGGGAAATACGTTCATCGCTGATGCGGGCGTCAAGGCAGCCGGCGCGAAACTGCGAGCAGACGAAATCGGCATCGCGCAGGGCGCTCTCCCGATCCAGGGTAGCCACCACCTCGATGGTCAGCCCGGCTTTGGCGATCATTCGCCGCGCCAGTCCGGCGATGATCTCGACTTTCTCTCTGCCCTCTTCAATGTCCACCAACCATAGCGAAGCGACCGGCATCTCGTGATAGCGGTTAAGCAAACCTTCAATCAGTTCCGGGGTGTAGCTGGAGCCGCCGCCAATCACCACAATTTTGAGTCCTGACATGGTATACCTCGGTTTAGTTACGATATAACTATTTAAAACCGGCCAAACTGGCGTAACAAACGAATTAAATCGGCCTATGCATGAAGCAAATTAATGCATAAGGGAGACAACCTGTGCTTGAACAACAAAGCATCCTTGCGCTGCTGCAGACCTTTGAGGTGACCGCCCGCCATTTGAGTTTTACCCTCGCCGCGCATGAAATGAACCTGACCCAGGGGGCGGTCAGCCATCGGATCCGCAAGCTGGAGATGCATATCGGGTTTCGCCTGTTTATTCGCATGACGCGTAAACTGGCGCTGACGGAGGAAGGCAAACGCCTGCTGACGACGTTGAGCCATTCGCTGCGGGCGATTAACGATGAAATTGAGGATATTCGCGAACAGGATCTGCGCGGCACGCTGCAGATTGGTATTGCGCCGACCCTGGCCCATCTTTGGCTGATGCCGCGTCTGCCCCGCTTCCAGGCCCAGTGGCCGGGACTAAATCTACAGTTTCGCGTCCGCGCCGGGGTGATGGATTTTAACGAGGAGCGGGTGGACCTCGCGATTTATTACGGCGCCACGCGCTATCCCGATCTTTATCAACAACGGTTGATGGCGGAAAGTTTGCTGCCGGTCTGCTCTCCGGAGTATCGCCGGCAGTATCGCCCGCTGAGCGGCGGTGACGCGGCGGCGATCGTCTGGATCCATGCCTGCGAATCCACCGACGTGCAGGATCAGTTTGCCGAATGGCGCCTGTGGTGCCAGCAAAGCGGACAGGCGCTACCCTTTGACGGCCGGTATTACGCGGTGAACAACCACTCGCTGGCCATTGAGATGGCGCTGAATGGACTCGGGGTCGTGATGGGGCGTAAAACGCTGATCCAGCCGCTGCTCGCCACCGGGAGACTGGTAGCCTTGTCCGAAGACGAGGCGGAATCTCCCTTTGGCTATGATCTGATTTGTCCGCAGGAGAACCGCTCGCGCCCGCGCTTTCGCGCCTTCAGCGAGTGGCTGGCGGCGGAATGCGTATGACCGGACATTGCCCGCGGCGCGGCAGGTGCGCAAGCCTGGACTCGACCTCGCAGGCCGGGCAAGGCGAAACCGCCGCCCGGCGATGTCTCTGAGCGAAGGTTATTTCTCCGGACTGGTTTTGCTTTTCTGCAGGGTCTCTTTCAGCTGCCCAATCAGCTCGCGACGAAAATCGCCGAGCCGCGGTTTATCATCGGCGATCCACGGCAGCGGGCGGCACAGCTCCATCGCCTTGATACCAAGGCGGGCGGTAAGCAGACCGGCGCCGATGCCCTGCGCGGCGCGCGCCGACAGCCGGGCCGCCAGATCCTGCGACATCCAGTCCATCCCCACCTCACGCACCAGTTCGCTGGCGCCGGCGAAAGCGATATTCAGCAGCACCAGGCGAAACAGACGCAGGCGGCTGTAATACCCCAGCTCAATGCCGTACAGGGTGGCAATTCGGTTGATCAGCCGCAGATTGCGCCAGGCGATAAACGCCATATCCACCAGCGCCAGCGGACTGACGGCGATCATCAGCGTCGACTCCGCCGCCGAACGGCTGATTTCCCGCCGCGCCTGGGCATCGAGCACCGGCTGCACCAGCTGGGCATAGAGGCTGACCACTTCCCGGTCGCTTTGCGTTTCGTGGATGGCGGCATACCAGCGCTGCAGCGCCGGATGCGACTGATCCAGACCCGCCTGCTGCGCCAGCTTCTCACAGAAGGATTTCGCTTTGCCGACCGCGTGACTGTGCAGCATATCGCGGGCTTCATCGCGTTCATGGGCGCGCTGGCGCAGTCGCCACAGGCGGCGCCACTCGGTGGCCACCGATCCGACGCCGGCGCCGACGATTAGCGCCCCGGCAGCGCAGCCGCCCAGCGCAATCCAGTCCTGCGTCTGCCAGGCGTTGGCGGTCCACTGCACCCCTTGCGCCACGACGCTGACGCCGAAGATCGCCAGGCCAGCGCTGACCATCCGCCGCCAGAGACTGCGTTTCGGCCGCAGCACAGACTCCACCACCGCCTCTGCCGCCCCCTCTTCCTCTTCGCCGGTCACCAGAAGCGCCGGCGCGAAGTTGTCGGCTTCCCGTCGGTCGAAGGCGCGGGCGCTTTTCAGCGGCGGCGTTTTTTCCGCCTGCAGCGGGCCATCAAAATCAATCCGCGGTTTTAACGGTTCGCTCATCGCAGTTTATCTCCAATCAAAAATTCCAGCGCCGCGTCGAGGCGAATGTGCGGCAAGGGCCGATCGACATCCATGACCTGCGGACGAAAGTTTTCAAACTGAAATCCCTGCTGCTGCCAGAAGGCCTGCCCCGGCAGGCGCGCCGGCACCTCGCCGGGATAGATGGTCAACGGCTGGCCGTCGCTCAGCCGATTGCCGCGCAGGGCGGGGATTTTCTCGCCGTTCAGCTCAATCAGCCCGCTCTGGGTCGCCTGAATGGACGCCAGCCCCAGGCAATCCATACTGATCCCCTCGAAGGCGGCATTCTGCCACGCGTCCTGGATCAGCTGCTGCAGGAGCGACACCATATTGCTGTGCTGATCCACCGTGACGTGGTCGGCTTTGGTGGCGGCGAACAGCAGCTTGTCGATGACCGGCGAAAACAGCCGGCGGAACAGGGTGCGCTGCCCGTAATGGAAGCTTTGCATCAGCTGGGTCAGCGCCAGGCGCATATCGTTAAACGCCTGCGGCCCGCTGTTGAGCGGCTGCAGGCAGTCCACCAGCACAATCTGCCGGTCGAAGCGCAGGAAGTGCTCTTTGTAGAACCCCTTCACCACCTTTTCGCAGTAGTACTTGTAGCGTTCGCGCAGCATGCCGGCGTTGCTGTGTTTATCGGCCTGCGCCAGCTTGGCTTCGCCGACGGCATCGACGTCAGGCCATGGGAAAAACTGTAGCGCCGGCGCGCCGGCCATTTCGCCGGGCAGGACAAAGCGTCCGGGCTGGATAAAGTGCAGCCCTTCACGCTTACAGGCGTGCAGATAATCCGTCCAGGCGGCGGCGATCTCGGCCAGCCGGGCCTCGTCGGCAGGGGCCAGCGGATCCAGCCCGGCGCACAACTGCCGCCAGCGGGTCGACCACTCCGCACGCTGTCCCTGCAGGAGTCCGGTCATCTGCCGCGACCAGCTCAGATAATCCTGCGCCAGCATCGGCAGATCGAGCAGCCACTCGCCCGGATAGTCGACGATCTCCAGATACAGCGTGGAGGTGTCTTTAAAATGGCGCAGCAGGGAGTCGTTGGAACGGTAGCGCAGCGCGAGACGGATCTCGCTAACGCCGCGCGTCGGGGTTGGCCACATGGGGGGCTGGCCGTACAGCTGGGCCAGCCCTTCATCGTAGGTGAATCGCGGAATGCCGAAGTCCCGCTGCGGTACGCGCTTGACGCCGAGCAGTCGCTCTTCGCGCGCAGCGCTCAGCAGCGGCAGGCGGGCGCCGGTGTGAATATTCAGCAGTTGGTTGACCAGCGCGGTGATAAACGCCGTTTTGCCGCTGCGGCTCAGGCCGGTCACCGCCAGCCGTAAATGCCGGTCAACCCCGCGGTTGACCAGCGCATTCAATTCAGTTTTCAGTCGCTTCATCGCCAGTCCGTTATGCCCTGAAGGTGTGTCTCGTCATCATAAGCTATCTGCCGGGGATAAGCAGGAGAACGTTAATCCTTTTGCGCCTTCCCCACGGCGGCGTTATTTCATCCCGCGCGTGACGCGGTTGGCCAGCCGGCTGAGCAGCGGCTCCAGCGCCACCGCCAGCAGCATTTTCAGCGGCCGTCGCGCGACCGATTTGACCGCCCAGCCGGCAACGCCCGCGGGGCCGTAACGCAGCGCGGTCAGCAGCGCCAGCTTACCGACGATTTTCAGGCCGGGCTTAACCTGCTGCCCGGCGCGTTGCCATTTGCTATTCATGCGTTGCCTCACTCGTTAACAACAGGATTTACAGCTGACGAAAGCGGCTGCGCAGCGTGAAGGTGTCGGAGGTGACGTACCGTTCCATCTCACGCAGACGCTGTTCGCCGGAGGCCAGTTCGGCATCCACGGCGGCCAGCAGATCGCCATTGCTCGGCGCTTTGTGGCCGTAAAGCTCACTGTCCGGCATCGGGTCCAGGGCGAAGGTCAGAATGATGTAGGCCACCAGGACGAAGAAAAAGAGGCCAAAAATCATCGCCAGCACGGTAATCAGGCGCACCAGCTTCACCGGGACATCAAGATGCTGAGCAATACCCGCGCAGACGCCCTTGACCATCCCGCGCTGCGGGATACGCCACAGTTTTTTATTCAGATCCAGTCCAGCCATTATTTGTCTCTCCAGTTCGGATGTTCGGCATCCAGGATCGCTTCCAGCGCCTGAATGCGCTCGCGCATCCGCTTCGCGTCATCGGTCAACTGCAGCAGCCGTTGCTGCTCATTTTGCGTCAGCGTCCCGTTGGCGCCGCGATTGTTGTAGTGCAGCCACAGCCAGACCGGCAGAACAAACAGCACAAACAGCGTCAACGGAATGGCGAGAAAAAGCATGCTCATGTGTACTCCTTACAGGGGGTGAGCCGCGGCGCAACGCCGCGCCGCGCAATCGTACTTACTGGTTGGACTGATTCATTTTGGCTTTCAATGCCGCCAGCTGCTCGCTGATTTCATCGTCCGCTTTCAGTTCGGCAAACTGCTGATCCAGCGTCTGCTGCTTGCCGAAGCGGTGGCTCTCCGCTTCCGCTTCCATCTGATCGATGCGACGTTCAAAGGATTCAAAGCGCGCCATCGCCTCATCCAGTTTACCGCTGTCCAGCTGGCGACGCACATCGCGGGACGAACTCGCCGCCTGATGACGCAGCGCCAGCGCCTGCTGACGGGCGCGGGTTTCGCTGAGTTTGTTCTCCAGCTCGCCAATCTCTTTCTTCATGCGCGCCAGCGTTTCATCCACCAGCTGCACTTCGTGGTCCAGCTGAGCAATAAGGTCGGTCAGCTTCTGTTTTTCGATCAGCGCCGCCCGGGCCAGATCCTCTTTCTCTTTGCGCAGGGCCAGCTCGGCCTTTTCCTGCCATTCCGCCTGCTGGGCGACCGCCTGCTCAATACGACGGGTCAGCTGTTTCTTTTCCGCCAGCGCGCGGGCCGACGTGGAACGTACCTCAACCAGCGTGTCTTCCATCTCCTGGATCATCAGACGCACCAGCTTTTGCGGGTCCTCGGCTTTCTCCAGCAGGGAGTTGATGTTGGCGTTCACGATGTCGGCAAAACGAGAAAAAATACCCATAATTTCAGTCCTCATAGTTCTGGTTGCAGGCATTCACCTGTGGCTTAGCTAATACAAATGGCGTGCCAACTTTTTATCTTATTGATTTTAAACAGAGTGGTTGCGAAACAGGCAGGGCATTGCTACAGTCACCTGGTTAATCACACTACTTAATGGCGAAATTCATCATGGCGCAGTACAAGGATAATTTGCTGGGCGAGGCCAACAGCTTTCTCGAGGTGCTGGAACAGGTTTCCCGGCTGGCTCCGCTGGACAAACCGGTGCTGGTCATCGGCGAGCGCGGTACCGGGAAGGAGCTTATCGCCAACCGTCTGCACTACCTCTCCGCCCGCTGGCAGGGGCCGTTTATCTCGCTGAACTGCGCGGCGCTGAATGACAATCTGCTCGATTCGGAGCTGTTTGGCCACGAAGCCGGGGCCTTCACCGGCGCCAGCAAGCGCCATCCCGGACGCTTCGAGCGCGCCGACGGCGGGACGCTGTTTCTCGATGAGCTGGCGACGGCCCCGATGCTGGTGCAGGAGAAGCTGTTAAGAGTGATTGAATATGGCGAACTGGAGCGCGTGGGCGGCAGCCAGCCGCTGCAGGTCAACGTCCGGCTGGTGTGCGCCACCAACGCCGACCTGCCGCGGATGGTGGAGGAAGGCCATTTCCGCGCCGACCTGCTCGACCGTCTGGCGTTCGACGTGGTGCAGCTCCCGCCGCTGCGCGAACGGCAGAGCGACATCATGCTGCTCGCCAACCAGTTTGCCATTCAGATGTGCCGCGAGCTCGGTCTGCCGCTGTTTCCCGGCTTCAGCGAACGAGCCACCGCCACGCTGCTCGGCTACCGCTGGCCGGGGAATATTCGTGAACTGAAGAACGTCGTCGAGCGCTCGGTCTATCGCCACGGCGACAGCGAGCATGAGCTGGACGCCATTATCCTCAACCCTTTCCGTCAGACCGCCGTCTCCGTGCCGGAGGCCGCGTCCGGGGACGAACTGCCCGCTCTGCCGCTGGATCTTCGCGATTTTCAGCTACAGCAGGAAAAACGCCTGCTGCAGCGGAGTCTGCTGCAGGCGAAGTATCATCAGAAGCAGGCGGCGGAGCTGTTGGGGTTAACCTATCATCAGCTCCGCGCGCTGCTGAAAAAGCATCAGCTATGAGAGGCGCGCGGCAGCAGCAGCGCGCTCACCGCCATCGCCCCCAGGCATAAGGCGGCGTTGAACCACAGGGCATACTGGGCGGCATGGGCCATACCGAGCGGCAAAAACAGCGCAAAAAGTGACGCCGTCACGGCAATCCCCATCGCCCCGCCCAGCGAGCTGCCCATCTTGTAGATCCCCGAGGCGACGCCAATTTTGTTCTCCGGCGCGTTGGCCACCGCCGTATCCGTTGACGGCGTGGCGTAGCAGCCCAGCCCGAGGCCGAACAGCACATTGCTGCCGAACACCACGCCGATATAGAGCGCCTTATCGAGAAAGGTGCAGGATATCAGGCCGATGGCGATGGCGGTCAGCACCGGGCCGGCCATCATCGGCAGCCGGGCGCCGTAGCGCTGCAGCAGCTTCTCGCCGACCCGGATCATCGCCAGGACGGTGACCAGATAGCCGAGGGTCATCATTCCACTCTCCAGCGGCGTCAGGTGGTGCCCCTGCTGCAGCCAGATGCTGGCGATCATCATGGTGCCAATCGCCCCGTTGAGCAGAAAGTTCGACAGCACCGCCGCGCCGTACGCCCGGTTGCGAAACAGCGCAAAATCGATCAGCGCCGCCTCGCCTTTGCGCAGCCCGCTGCGAATAAACACCGCGCCAGCAATCAGCGCCCCCGCCAGCATGCTCAACGACAGCGGACTGCTCCAGCCCCAGCCGTGGCCTTTGCTGATAAACAGATTCACCAGCACCAGCCCGGCGATAAGGCTCAGCAGGCCGCCAACGTCCAGCTTCTGCTGGCTGGCGCTGGCGCTGCGGCTCTCCGGCGTGCCGCGCAGTAACGCCAGCGCCGCCAGGGCAACGGCGATGGAAAAGACAAAGATCCAGCGCCAGCCCAGGCCGGTGGCGATAGCTCCGCCGACGAAGGAGCACAGGCCGCTGCCGCCCCACGAGCCGATGACCCAGAAGCTGACCGCCCGCTGACGCGCGCGCCCCTGGTACCAGGTCTTAATCAGCGCCAGCGTCGCCGGCATAATGCACGCCGCCGACAGCCCCTGCAGCACCCGGCCGGCGAGGAACAGCCCCGGCCCCTGGGCCAGTACCAGCATGGCGCTGCCGACGATGCTCAGCCCCAGCCCGAGGGTGGTCATTCGCATGCGGCCAAACTTGTCCGCCAGGCCGCCGCTGGCCACCACGAAACAGCCGCTGAACAGCGCGCTGAGGCTGACGGCCAGGGTTAAGGTCTCAAGGGAAATATCAAGACTGCTTTTCATCGCCGGCACGACGTTAATCACCGACTGGGCAAACAGCCAGAAGGTTAAAACGCTCAGCACAATCCCCACCAGCAGACGATCGCTGCCGACATAGGGGGTGTCGCTTACGGTGACAGTGCTCATTGCATGGCCCTCCCGTTTCCGGTGATTAACGCAGATAGTGTTCCGTCAGGCCGCACCACAGCGCCGCGCCGCTAAGCAACAGCGCGTCGTTGAAGTCATAGCCCGGGTTATGCACCATGCAGCGATCCGGCTCGTCGCCAGCGCCGATAGTGAAATAACTGCCATGGGGGTGCTGCTCCAGCATGAAGGCGAAATCTTCACTGCCCATAAACGGCTTCACCTCGCCCACCTGCTCTGCGCCAAACAGCGCTGTGGCCACCTCCCGCACCATGGCGTTGGCCGCCGGATCGTTACGTAATACCGGGCTGCCGTTGACGTGGGTCAGCGTAGCCGTGGCGTTAAAGCTCTCCGCCTGAGCCACAGCAATATCATGGATCCGCTGCAGCACGGTCTCGCGTACCTGCTCATTGAGGGTGCGCACCGTGAGCTTCATCAACACATGATCGTTAATGATATTGGGCGCATGTCCGGCCTGGATGCTGCCGACGGTCACGACCGCTGGCTCAAACGGGGTGATATTGCGCGAGACGATAGACTGCAGCGCGAGGGTAATATGGCAGGCCACCAGCGTGGCATCCACCGTATGCTCCGGTACCGCGCCGTGGCCGCCAACGCCCTTCACTTCAATATGCAGCGTATCGGAGGAGGCCATCATCGCCCCGTCGCGCAGACCGATTTTACCCAGCGGCTGACCCGGCATATTGTGCAGGCCGAAGATGGCGTCGCAGGGGAACTGGTCAAACAGACCGTCCTCGACCATCACCCGCCCGCCGTACAGCAACTCTTCCGCGGGCTGGAAAATCAGCTGCAGCGTCCCGTTAAACTGGCGGGTGCGCGCCAGATATTCAGCCGCGTAGAGCAGCGTGGTGGTGTGCCCGTCATGGCCGCAGCCGTGAAAGCGCCCGTCAACCTGGCTTGCCCACGGCTTCCCGCTCCGCTCCTGCATCGGCAGGGCATCCATATCCGCCCGCAGGCCGAGGCGTTTTTTTCCTTGGCCGACGCGCAGCGTACCCACCACCCCGGTGCCCGCCAGGCCGCGATGAACCTCGTATCCCCATTCGCCAAGCAGTCGGGCGACCTCGCTGCTGGTCTGATGCTCTTCAAAGCCGATCTCCGGCTGCTGGTGGAACCGGCGACGTAAGGCAATAAATTGCGCCTCGTTGACCTGCAAGGCTTCAAGCAACGGATGTGTCATTTTTGTTATTCCTGTGTTGTGTTTGCACGACACTTTCGAGTTTATGCGGGTGAAACAGCTTTCAGGCGCGCTTTTTTGTTTTATATTGACGAGAAATGAATGAGTGTTTTTCATACATATCGGTTATGACAAAAAACAACCGGTTGCTTTTTGTCTACAGAGGAGACCCATGTGGAGCAGCATTCAGGCGACTTTAGCGTCACCGTGCGCGATGTGCGTCAGCTAAGCCAGCCGGAGAGCGATCTGCTGACGCTGCTGTGGGTGCTGGAGGGGAGCGTAAATCTGGCGGAGGCGGAAGGTGCGCCGCAGCAGCTTGCCATCGACGGGCTGGCGATCGTTAACCGCAACCGTCGCTGGAGCCTGCGCAGCGCCGGGGGCAACGCGGTGATGGTCCTGACCCTCTCCGCCAGCTGGCTGGCCCGCCTCGACAACGCCTTTTTTGCCGTCGACTACCAGATATCGCCGCGCACCCGCGATGCCGATGACGGCCTGCGCCGCCTGATGCGCCAGCTGCTGGTGAGCGGCCTGGTCAATCATCCCGGCCATTACCGGCTGGAGGCCAACCGTTGGCTGAGTGAGATAGCGCTGCTGCTGGCCACGCGCTTCAGCCAGCCCATCGCCTTCACGCCCCGGCGCGATGCTGAAAAATGGAGCCGGAGGATAGCCAGCGTAGTGGCGCGGATCGACGCCAACTATCAGCGCCGTTTCTCTTTACAGGAGGTGGCGGCCGCCGAGTTTGTCTCCGAGGCCTGGCTGTCACGCCTGTTTCACAAGGAGGTTGGCGTCAGTTTTGTTCAGTACCTCACCGCGCTGCGCCTGCGCCACGCTGCCGATCAGCTGTTAACCACCCGCAAACCCGTTCAGCAAATTGCCCGCGAGCAGGGGTTCGCCAGCACGCGGATGATGAGCGACCTGTTTAAGCGCCACCATGGGGTGACGCCGCGCCAGTATCGCGAGCGGTCCCCCCGGGAGCCGGGCCGACCGCGCCCGCCGCAGGGCGATCGCTGGCAGCCGGTGGCCGTGGACCGGCTCTACGCCCGCCTTAATGAGCCGGAACAACGCGACCGGGAGAGTCAGCCGCTGTTGATCAATCCGCCGCAAACCCGGGAGATCAACCTGCACCAGCGACCGGCGCGCGCCGCGGTGCTGCGCCATACCCGGATGGTGGTGACCGTGCGCGAGCTGGACGATCTGCTGCGGGAGGACGTGCGCCGCGAACTGGAGCAGTTGCACCGCGCCCTGCCGGTGTATGCCATTGATATCAACGATGCCTTTCTCAGCAGCCGCCTGTTCGGCACCGGCTGGGACGATCCGCAGATGGCTGGCTACGCCT
Source organism: Klebsiella sp. JB_Kp004 (assembly GCF_040065795.1). Classification (NCBI taxonomy): domain Bacteria; kingdom Pseudomonadati; phylum Pseudomonadota; class Gammaproteobacteria; order Enterobacterales; family Enterobacteriaceae; genus Klebsiella; species Klebsiella sp. JB_Kp004. The sequence continues at coordinate 133,208 of NZ_JBEAKW010000001.1, forward strand.
GCTGGTACAACCTGCAGCAGATCTTCAGCTGGCTGGCGGCGATGGGCTGGCAGGTGATCCTGCATACCGGGGTCACCACCCGCAGCGATCTGCTGCAGCGCTTCCTGCAACTCGCCGCCAACCATTTTCCACCGACGACGCTCAGCAGCTGGCGCTTTGTCTGGCACTGGTCGCCGCAGGCCAGCGAAGCGGCCCGCCAGGCCGCCTGGCGGCAGCAGCGCGAGGTTCTTCACCGTCTGCTGCCGCAGCCGCAGCTGGGGATCTGGCACCGCTTTGCCGCCAGCGCGCCCGGGGACGATCCGCTGTTCCACTCGCCGCTGCTGGCGGAAGCCGATTTTCTCGCCTGCCAGGCGGATGCCAACGAACGGCTGGATCTGGCTCAGGCGGACAGCAGCAGTCTGGCCTCCAGCGAGCACTATCCGGCGCATAAGCTGCGACAGATCCACAGCGCCCTGCGTCAACGGCAGCTTAACCTGCCGCTATGGCTGCTCTCGTGGAATACGCTGACCGGCGATACGCGGGACACCAACGGGCGCTTTTTTCGCGGCGCGCTGTTGATGGATAATCTGCTGGGGGTCGCGGACCAGGTCTGGCTGGCGGGCTTCTGGTTAAACTCCGGCCTCCAGGGCGAAGCCCGCGCCAACGGCAAGCTGGATACCTCCAGCCTGGCGCTGCACTATCTGCACGGGCTGCCGCGCCCGGTTTACTGGGTGCTGTGGCTCTGGCGACGGCTGCGCGGCGAGATCCTGTTTCACGACAAAAACCTGCTGCTGCTCCATCACCAGGGGCACTACCAGCTGCTGCTGCGCAATACGGTGGTCTATAACCCCTGGCTCTCCAGCGAAGCGGCTTTTATTCAACGCTTCAGCCAGCCGTACAATGTGCGGCTGCAGGGGCTCAAGGGCCGCTGGCGCATCAAACAGCACCTCTTCGATCAGCACCACGGCGCGCTGTTCCCGCTGGTGGACGCCTTTCGCAGCCGCAGCGGCCCCGACGCCGAAGATTATCAGTGGCTGATGCATCAGGCCCGTCCGGCGCTCAGCGTGGAGGAAGCCCGACTCGACGGCCACTGGCTGCGGGTCGACTCGCTGGAGAGCAACGCCCTGGCCCTGTACGAATTTACCCCTCAGTACTCCCCCGATGAGGATCCCGACGCCTGAAGCAGGCCGTGAATTTTGCGCTGGCTCTCCGTCGTCGCCGGGTTGAAAACCAGCAGCGACAGATCGGGGCGGCCCTCCACGGCAAAAGAGGTGAACTCCAGATCGAGCGGGCCCATCTGCGGGTGGTGAATGCGCTTATAGCCCTCGCCGTGGCCGGCGACGTCGTGGCTTTGCCAGAAACGGGCGAACTCGACACTCTGCTGGCTGAGCTCCGCGATCAGCTGGTCAGTTTCCGTCGTGGCGCCCATCCGCGTGACGTCGGCGCGAAAGGCATTAACGATAAGCTGCCCCACCGTCTGCCAGTCCTCCAGGGTGCAGCGGGCCTCAGGCCGGGTAAACAGGCGGCGCAGCACGTTGCGCTCCGCCAGCGGCAGCTGGCCGTAGTCGGTCAGCACCCTGGCCGCCGCCGCGTTCCAGGCGATCACGTACCAGCTGGCGGTACGGATAATCGCCGGAATGGCGAAGGCATCGAGCACCCGCTGCAGCCGCGGCGTCATATCATCTGTGATCGTCAAACGGGTCTGCGGCGGATGGCCGAAGGCCAGTATAAACAGATGTTCGCGCTCCGGGGTGGTCAGCCGCAAACCGCGAGCGATCCGCTCCAGCACTTCGCGGGAAGGCGCCCCGCCGCGCCCCTGTTCAAGCCAGGTATACCAGGTCGGGCTGATGCTGGCGAGCTGGGCGACCTCTTCACGGCGCAGGCCCGGCGTGCGCCGGCGTCCCGCCGGGAAGCCAAACGTTACCGGGTCGAGACGCTGGCGCCTGGCGCGGAGAAAATCACCTAAAGCATGATTGTCAGAAGTGTTCATCATCTGCCTGTAAGTCTGCCTGTTAGAATTTATACCCCGATAATGTCTCTACTTTTATAGTATGACATCGCGGGTAGGATACGCCTGATAACCCGTCCAGGAGGTTCATAATGCGTATATTTCTTACCGGCGCGAGCGGATTTATCGGCTCGCGTATTCTTCCGGCGCTGCAGGCGTCGGGCCATCAGGTTATCGGCCTCGCGCGAAGCGACGCCACGGCGCAGGCCCTGGAAGCGGCAGGGGTCGAGGTGCGCCGCGGCACGCTGGACGCCCCGGATTCGCTGCTGGCGGGCGTCGAGAGCGCCGACGCGGTGATCCATACCGCTTTCGACCACGACTTCAGCCGCTTTGCCGCCAACTGCGAGAAAGACCGCCAGGCGATCCTCACCATGGGCCAGGCGCTGCGGGGCAGCGCGCGGCCGCTGGTCATCACCTCCGGCACGCTGATGGGCGACGACGGTAGCGGCGCCCCGGCCCGCGAGTCGTGCTTTAACGCCGCGCACCCCAGCCCGCGGACCGCCTCAGAACTTGCCGGCCAGCAGCTGCTGGAGGCGGGAGTGGACGTCCGGGTCGTTCGCCTGCCGCAGGTGCATGACACCGTGCGCCAGGGGCTGCTGACCAGCTATATCGAACGCGCGGTCGCCAGCGGCGCGGTGGCCTTGCGCGGCGAGGGGAACCACCGCTGGTCCGCCGCCCATGTCGATGACGTCGCGCGCCTGTACGTCAGCGCCCTGCTGCAGGGCGCTGCGGGCGAGCGCTACCATGCGGTGGCTGAAGAGGGGATCGCATTACGGGAGATTGCCGCAGTCATCGCCCGGGGCTTAAATCTGCCGCTGACCCAGCTGGATGAGGCGCAGGCTGACGCCTGGTTCGGCTGGTTTGCCCCCTTTACCGCCCTTGACCTGCGCGCCAGCTCGGCATGGACTCGCGAGCGATTGCAGTGGCAGCCGGTCGGCCCCGGGCTGCTGGAGGACTTGCGGGATATGGATTATCAAAAAGTGACGTTGTCACGATAAACAAAAACGTCCCCCCCTGTATGACATCCGACGGGTAGGGTTACCCGCCCGTCGGACCCTCTGCTTTCTCCCCGCTATACTGAATTTATCCCCGGCGTTAGCGTCGCTTCCACCGTCCGGTCAACCGCGGCCAAACAGAGCTGACTGGCGATATCGGCGATAAAAAGTTACCATGTTTCATTATACAGACTCGGTTCCGCGACTATTTTAATCAATTGACTGAATACTATACGCACCCGGTAACCGCATTATCCCTCAGGCTTGTTGAAGGCGGTGGTGAATGTCTATGAATCTTAATAAGATAGAGTTCAACTCTATAATCAAACAGAAAATATGCGCCTGAAATTGTCATCTCTCCTGGCAGCGGTTTCCCTGCTGTGTGGGCAGGCTTTTGCCGCCCCTGCGCTCCCCGACCGCGCCGATATTCGCGACAGCGGTTTCGTCTATTGCGTCAGCGGCCAGGTTAATACCTTTAATCCGCAGAAAGTGAGCAGCGGCCTGATCGTCGATACGCTGGCCGCGCAGATCTACGATCGCCTGCTTGACGTCGACCCTTATACCTATCGGCTGGTCCCCGAGCTGGCGGAGAGCTGGGAAGTCCTCGATAACGGCGCCACCTACCGCTTTCATCTGCGCCGCCACGTCCCGTTTCAACGCACGGCATGGTTCTCCCCGACGCGGGATTTCAACGCCGATGACGTGATTTTCACCTTTGGCCGCATTTTTAACCGCGATCACCCCTGGCACAACGTCAACGGCAGCAGCTTCCCCTACTTCGACAGCCTGCAGTTTGCTGACAGCGTGGAGAGCGTCCGCAAGCTCGATAATCAGACCGTGGAGTTTCGCCTCAAGCGGCCGGATGCATCATTCCTCTGGCATCTGGCCACCCACTATGCGTCGATTACCTCCGCCGAATATGCCGCCCGCTTAACGGAGGACGATCGTCAGGAACAGCTCGATCGCCAGCCGGTGGGTACCGGCCCGTTCCAGCTGTCGGAGTACCGCTCCGGGCAGTATGTTCGCCTGCAGCGCCACCCCGGCTACTGGCGCGGAAAACCGTTGATGCCGCAGGTGGTGGTCGACCTCGGCTCCGGTGGAACCGGCCGCCTGTCGAAACTGCTGACCGGCGAATGCGACGTGCTGGCCTGGCCGGCCGCCAGCCAGTTGACGATCCTGCGTGACGACCCGCGCCTGCGCCTGACGCTGCGTCCGGGGATGAACATTGCCTGGCTGGCCTTCAACACCGCCAAACCGCCGCTGGACAACCCGGAGGTGCGCCACGCGCTGGCGCTGGCCATTAACAACCAGCGCCTGATGCAGTCTATCTACTATGGCACCGCGGAGACGGCGGCGTCGATGCTGCCGCGCGCCTCGTGGGCCTACGATAACGACGCTAAGATTACCGAATATAATCCCCAGGAGGCCCGTACCCGCCTGAAGGCCCTGGGGCTGGAAAATCTGACCCTCAAGCTGTGGGTTCCCACCAGCTCGCAGGCGTGGAACCCCAGCCCGTTGAAAACAGCAGAGCTGATCCAGGCGGATATGGCGCAGATTGGCGTCAAGGTGATCATCATGCCGGTGGAGGGGCGCTTCCAGGAGGCGCGGCTGATGGACATGAACCATGACCTGACGCTCTCCGGCTGGGCGACGGACAGTAACGATCCGGACAGCTTCTTCCGGCCGCTGCTGAGCTGCGCGGCGATCGCCTCGCAAACCAACTTCGCCCACTGGTGTAACCGGGAATTCGATGACGTGCTGCAAAAAGCGCTGCTCTCGCAGCAGCTCTCCTCGCGGATGGACGCTTACAAAGAGGCCCAGCGCATCCTCGCTCGTGAACTGCCGGTCCTGCCGCTGGCCTCATCGCTGCGGTTGCAGGCCTATCGCTATGATATGAAAGGCCTGGTGCTTAGCCCCTTCGGTAACGCTTCGTTCGCTGGCGTATCGCGGGAGAAAACCGAAGAGGTGAAAAAACCATGATTATTTTTACCCTGCGCCGTCTGCTGCTGCTGTTGGTCACCCTCTTTTTTCTGACCTTTGTCGGCTTTAGCCTGAGCTACTTCACTCCCCATGCCCCGCTGCAGGGCGCGACCCTGTGGAATGCATGGCTGTTCTGGTTTGAAGGGGTGCTGCACTGGGATTTTGGCGTCTCCAGCATTAACGGCCAGCTGATTTCCGAGCAGCTGCGCGAGGTGTTCCCGGCGACCATGGAGCTGTGCATCCTCGCCTTCGGCTTTGCCCTGCTGATTGGCATTCCGGTGGGGATGATCGCCGGCGTGATGCGCAACAAATGGCCCGATACCCTGATCAGCGCCGTCGCGCTGGTCGGTTTCTCGATCCCGGTCTTCTGGCTGGCGCTGCTCCTGACCCTCTTCTTCTCCCTGACCCTCGGCTGGCTTCCGGTCTCCGGCCGCTTCGACCTGCTGTATGAGGTGAAAAACGTCACCGGTTTCGCGCTGATTGACGCCTGGCTTTCGGACTCGCCGTGGCGCCATGAGATGATCGTCAGCGCCGCCCGGCATATGGTGCTGCCGGTGCTGACCCTGGCGGTAGCCCCCACTACCGAAGTGATCCGCCTGATGCGCATTAGCACCAGCGAAGTCTATGACACCAACTACGTCAAGGCGGCCGCCACCCGCGGCGTCTCGCGACGCAAAATTTTACTGCGCCACGTGCTGCACAACGCCCTGCCGCCGGTGATCCCGCGCCTCGGCCTGCAGTTTTCCACCATGCTCACCCTGGCGATGATCACGGAGATGGTGTTCAGCTGGCCAGGGCTGGGCCGGTGGCTTATCAACGCCATTCGTCAGCAGGACTACGCGGCGATCTCCGCCGGAGTGATGGTGATTGGCGCGCTGGTGATTATTGTCAACGTGATTTCCGATATTCTCGGTGCCATGGCTAACCCACTGAAACATAAGGAATGGTATGCCCTACGATAGCGTTTATCTGGAAAAGCGTCCGCCCGGCGCGCTGCGCACCGTATGGCGTAAATTCTATGGCGACACCACGGCGATGATCGGCCTGTACGGCTGCGCGGGGCTGCTGCTGCTTTGCGTCTTCGGCGGCTGGTTCGCCCCCTACGGCATCGACCAGCAGTTCCTCGGCTACCAGCTGCTGCCGCCATCGTGGTCGCGCTATGGGGAAGTCTCTTTCTTCCTCGGAACCGATGACCTGGGGCGCGATGTGCTCAGCCGACTGCTGAGCGGCGCGGCGCCGACCGTCGGCGGCGCTTTTGTCGTCACCCTCGGCGCCACGCTGTTTGGCCTGGTGCTGGGCGTCATTGCCGGATCGACCCACGGCCTGCGCTCGGCGGTGATGAACCATATCCTTGATACCCTGCTCTCCATCCCCTCGCTGCTGCTGGCGATCATCGTCGTCGCCTTTGCCGGGCCGCACCTCAGCCATGCGATGTTTGCCGTCTGGCTGGCGCTGCTGCCGCGCATGGTGCGCTCCGTCTACAGCATGGTCCACGATGAGCTGGAGAAAGAGTACATTATCGCCGCCCGCCTCGACGGCGCGTCGACGCTGAATATTCTGCTGTTCGCCATCCTGCCCAATATCGCCTCCGGCCTGGTGACCGAGATCACCCGCGCCCTGTCGATGGCTATTCTGGATATTGCCGCGCTGGGCTTTCTTGACCTCGGCGCTCAGCTACCTTCGCCGGAATGGGGAGCGATGCTGGGCGATGCGCTGGAGCTTATCTATGTTGCGCCGTGGACCGTGATGCTGCCCGGGGCCGCGATTATGCTCAGCGTACTGCTGGTCAACCTGCTGGGCGACGGTATTCGCCGGGCGATCATTGCCGGGGTAGAATAATGCCGTTACTCGATATTCGTCACTTAACCATCGAATTCAAAACCAACGAAGGCTGGGTAAAAGCCGTCGACCGCGTCAGCCTGACCCTGACCGAAGGCGAAATCCGTGGCCTGGTGGGGGAATCCGGCTCCGGGAAGAGCCTGATCGCCAAAGCTATCTGCGGCGTGACAAAAGACAACTGGCGGGTCACGGCCGACCGCATGCGTTTCGACGACATCGATCTGCTGCGGCTGTCGAACCGCGAGCGCCGGAAACTGATCGGCCACAACGTGTCGATGATATTCCAGGAGCCCCAGTCGTGCCTCGACCCCTCTGAGCGCATCGGCCAGCAGCTGATCCAGAGTATCCCTGGCTGGACCTACAAGGGCCGCTGGTGGCAGCGGCTGGGCTGGCGTAAACGTCGGGCCATCGAGCTGTTGCACCGCGTCGGGATTAAAGATCACAAAGACGCCATGCGCAGCTTCCCCTATCAGCTGACCGAAGGCGAGTGCCAGAAGGTGATGATTGCCATCGCCCTGGCCAACCAACCGCGCCTGCTGATCGCCGATGAACCGACTAACGCCATGGAGCCCACGACGCAGGCGCAGATTATCCGCCTGCTGACGCGGCTCAACCAGAACAACAACACCACCATTTTGCTGATCAGCCACGATCTGCAGATGCTCAGCAAATGGGCGGATAAAATCAACGTCATGTACTGCGGGCAGACGGTGGAGAGCGGGCCCAGCGAAGAGCTGATCACCCTGCCGCATCACCCCTACACCCAGGCGTTAATCCGCGCGATCCCGGATTTTGGCAGCGCCATGCCGCATAAAAGCCGTCTCAACACCCTGCCGGGGGCGATACCGCTGCTGGAGCAGCTGCCCATCGGCTGTCGGCTGGGGCCGCGCTGCCCGTACGCCCAGCGCGAGTGTATTGAAACCCCGCGTCTTACCGGGGCGCGCAATCACCTGTACGCCTGTCATTTCCCGCTGAACATGGAGAAAGAGTGAAATGGTCGAAACATTGCTGGAAGTGCGCCAACTCAGTAAGACCTTTCGCTATCGCACCGGCTGGTTTCACCGCCAGACGGTGGAGGCGGTTAAGCCGCTGAGCTTTACCCTGCGCGAACGGCAGACGCTGGCGATTATCGGCGAGAATGGCTCCGGAAAATCCACCCTCGCGAAGATGCTGGCCGGCATGGTGGAGCCCACCAGCGGCGAGGTGCTGATCGATGACCATCCGCTGACCTTCGGGGATTACTCCTACCGCAGCCAGAAGATTCGCATGATCTTTCAGGATCCGTCGACGTCGCTAAACCCGCGCCAGCGCATCTCGCAGATCCTCGATTTTCCGCTGCGGCTGAATACCGACCTCGACGCCGAAGCGCGGCAGAAACAGATCATCGACACCCTGCGCATGGTCGGCCTGCTGCCGGACCACGTCAGCTACTATCCCCATATGCTGGCCCCGGGTCAGAAGCAGCGTCTTGGCCTCGCCCGGGCGCTGATCCTGCGCCCGAAGGTCATCGTCTGCGATGAGGCGCTGGCCTCGCTGGATATGTCGATGCGTTCCCAGCTCATCAACCTGATGCTGGAGCTGCAGGAGAAACAGGGCATCTCTTACATCTATGTCACCCAGCACCTGGGAATGATGAAGCACATCAGCGATCAGGTGCTGGTGATGCATAACGGGGAAGTGGTTGAGCGCGGCAGCACCGCCGATGTGCTGGCCTCACCGTTGCACGACCTGACCCGACGCCTGATCGCCGGCCACTTCGGTGAGGCTCTCACCGCCGACGCCTGGCGCAAAGACGGCAAATAGCGCCGTCTCATTCACCTCGCCCGCAGACCTCACGCCGGCGCGTGGCCAGCGGTTCGCTTAAGGATGGCCACCGCGCTGGCGATGTCCGGCGCCAGCCAGCGATCGTCCTCCCAGCCAGGCACGCTTTCGCGCAGCAGGTCTCGCGCCCGGCGCGTGCCCGCCGCCAGCTTCTGCGGCTCGTGAAAATCGAGCCCCTGGGCGGCGAGTAAATATTCGATGCCCAGGATCTGATAGAGGTTGCCCAGCAGGCGCTGCAGTTTCAGCGCTGCGCCGGTGCCCAGGCTTAAATGATCCTCCTGCAGACCCGAGGTAACAAAATTATCCAGCACCGCCGGCTGCGCCAGCTGCTTGTTTTCCGCGCACAACGACGCGGCGACGTACTGGGCAATCATCATGCCTGAATTCACGCCCGGTCGGGCGACCAGGAACGCCGGCAACCCGCTCACCAGAGGATTCACCAGCCGGTCAAGGCGTCGTTCAGCGATGGCGCCCAGCTCAGCCATGGCAATGGCCAGCAAATCGCAGGCCATCGCCACCGATTCGCCGTGCGGATGCGCCTGGGAGACCACCCGCCACTGCTCAACGGTTCCCAGGATCAGCGGATTATCAGTACAGGCGTTGAGTTCGATATTTATCTGCGTCTGCGCGTGGCTAAACTGATCGCGGCAGGCGCCATGCACCTGAGGCATCGAGCGAAGGCTTAGCGCATCCTGGGTGCGAAGTCCTTCACTTTCGGCCAGCAGACGGCTGTCCGCCAGCAGCTCACGCAGCCGCTGGCCGCTGGTCTGGATCCCGGGGCTGGCTTTCAGCGCCAGGATCTCGGCATCGAATGCCACAAGCTGGCCGCGCAGCGCTTCAAAGCTCATCGCGCCGGTTGCATCGGCCCAGTTCATTAAGCGCTCGGCGTCGTCTAACGCCAGACAGGCCAGACCGGTCATGCACGGCGTACCGTTGACCAGGCTCAGCCCCTCTTTCGCTCCCGGCGCGATGGGCTGCAGATCTAGCTGCGACAGGACCTCTGCCGCTGGCCACGTTCGCCCCTGCCAGAGCACATCGCCAATCCCCATCAGGGCCAGGCCAATGTGCGCCATATGCGTTAAATAGCCAACTGACCCCTGGGAGGGCACCTGAGGGGTGACGCCATGCTGCAAAAACGCCAACAGCTGCTGCACTATCCCGGCGGAGATCCCGGATTTACCGTGGCTGAAATTGGCCACCGCGGCGCACATAATTGCCCGGGTTGGGGCGACCTCCAGCAACGGTCCCACCCCGCAGGCGTGGCTGAGCAACGTATTGCACGACAGCTGGTGTAGCTGTGCTTCCGGCAGCGTAATATTGCACAGCGCCCCCAGCCCGGTGTTGATCCCATAGGCCACCTGGCCGGCTTTAACGATATGCTGGACAATCGCCCGCCCTTGCGCGATACGCGACCAGGCGCTGTCGCTGAGGCTCAAGGTCGCCTCGCCCCGGGCAACGCAAGCCACCTCCTGCCAGCGTATCGGCGCATCGCCCCACTGGATCATTTTCATACGACCTGTCCTGGCTGTTGGTGGCTGGAGATAAATTGCTTGAAGCGCGCGGACCCCTGGCTGCCAAACAGCGCCTCTGGCGCACCGTCGCAGTCAATCGTCCCCTGGTGCATAAAGACCACCCGGTTGGAAACATGGCGGGCGAATCCCAGCTCGTGGGTGACCACCAGCATCGTCCGTCCCTCCTCCGCCAGGCTGCGCATCACCTTTAGCACCTCGCCGACCAGTTCGGGATCCAGCGCTGAGGTAGGTTCATCAAAGAGCATGACGTCCGGCTCCATGGCCAGCGCGCGGGCTATCGCCACGCGCTGCTGCTGGCCGCCGGAGAGCTGCGCAGGATAGAAATCCTTTCGGTTCAACATCCCCACTCGCTCCAGCAACTGCTCAGCCTGTTCAATGCAGGTCCGTTTGTCCCGCTTGAGCACATAATGCGGCCCCTCAATGACATTCTGCAGAACCGTCATATGCGACCAGAGGTTAAAACTTTGGAAGACCATCCCCAGCCGCGAGCGCAGGCGCTCTATCTGCCGGGGGTTCGCCGCCAGCCGATGCCCACGGGCATGATGCTTCATTTCAATCGTCTCGCCGCCGACGCTGACCACTCCGGCATCGGGCGTTTCCAGCAGGTTAATGCAGCGCAGCAGCGTACTTTTACCGGAGCCGCTGGCCCCGAGGATCGAAATGACATCGCCCTGCTGCGCCTGGATGGTGATCCCCTTCAGGACATCCAGGGAGCCAAAGGACTTATGAATATCGCTGACCGATAAGGTCACCGGACGTGAATCGAGCATCTTACTCTCCTTTGGTTATCGGCTTGAGCGACACGGTCGCCGGATTTTGCCGGGTATGCGGGGTTAAACGCCGTTCAAGCAGGGCGTACAGCTGCACAATGATGAAATTGAGCAGCAGGTAGATGGCCGCCGCGCAGAGGAATACCTCCATCGTCCGGTAGGTACGCTGAATAATCTGTTGGGCCACCCCCGTGACGTCCCAGACGGTCACCAGGCTTGCCAGCGCCGTCGACTTGACCAATAAAATGGCCTCCGTGGAGTAGGCTGGCAGCGCATAGCGCAGCATCACCGGGGCAATGATCCGCCGCAGCAGCAGCCAGCGCGACATACCGCAAGCCTGGCCGGCTTCAATCTGGCCCGGCGGTATCGCCAGCAACCCGCCGCGCAGAATTTCCGCGGTATAGGCCGCCGTACAGAGCGCCAGCGCCAGAACGGCGCAGATAAAGGGTTCGCGCAGCAGCGGCCACAGGAAACTGTGGCGGATCACCCCAAACTGACCCAGCCCGTAATAAATGAGAAACAACTGGATCAGCAATGGCGAACCGCGAAAGATCAGGATATAGCCTTTGGCGAAACCGCTTGCCAGCGGCCAGCGGCTCATTCGCAGCGCCAGAACGCCAAGAGCCAACACGCCGCCGAGCAAAAAAGAGCAGATAAAGAGCCCCAGCGTCACTGGCAGCGCCGCGCCGAGCTTCAACAACGTCTCACCGAGAAAGGCAAAATCGATAATCATATGGGCTCCTTACGCCTGCGCGGCGCTGCGACGCAGCCAGGCGCGGTTCAGACGGCTCTCCGCCCGGGTAAACGCGCGGTTAGAGAGCAACGTCAGGATCAAATAGCAGCCGCCGCCGATGAGATAGAACAGGAAATAATCGCGGGTAGAGCCAGCGGCAATCTGGCTGGCGCGCATCAGTTCAACCATCCCGGTCACCGATACCAGCGCCGAGTCTTTGAGGCTCATTTGCCAGACGTTGGACAAACCCGGCAGCGAATAACGGACAATCTGCGGCAACAGGATGCGCTGCAGGATCCGCCAGCGCGGCATGCCAATGGCGGAAGCCGCCTCCACTTCCCCGGGCATCAGCGCCAGACGAGCAGCACGGTAGACTTCCGCCTGATACGAGGAGGAGATCAAGCCAATCGCCAGAGCGCCAATCAGAAATGGCGGAACCTCAATAAAGCCGTCTGCGCCAAACAGACGCCCCAGCCATGAAATCATCCCTGAGCCGCCAAAATAAAACAGATAGATCACCAGTAATTCAGGGATACCGCGGAATACCACCGACCAGGCGGCGCCGAACCAGCGCGCTGGCGCGTGGCGGGACAGCTTCGCGGCGGCTATAACGCCGCCCACCCCCGCACCGACGGCCAGCGCCGCGAGCGACAGCAGCAACGTAGTCAGCGTTGCGCTGAGGATCAGCGTCCCCCACCCGTTTTCACCCAAACTCAGAAGATTTAACATGGTTGCCTCGCTCAGGGAGTCACGTCGCTTTTAAACCATTTCTCACTCAGTTTTTTTACCGTCCCATCGGCCAGCGCCGCCTGAATGGCGCTATCCAGTTTCGCTTTGAGTTCGGTATCGGCGAGGCGCACGCCCATCGCCTCACCGCCTCCCCAGATTGGGCCGCTCATCAGCGGACCGCTCAATGCCAGATTGCTATTCTCCGGGCGCGACAGGGTGGTGTTGGCAAAGGTAATATCATCAAACACCGCGTCGATGCGCTCAGCCTGCAGGTCGAGGATCGCATCCGCTGAGTTGTTATATTCCCGGACATCAGCGATATCCTTGAAATACTTATCAATAAACGGCGTGTACACGGTGCCGGACGCGATGCCGATGGTTTTCCCTTTCAACGCCGCGCGCAGCGGCGCAATCGCCGCCTGAATCTCTTTCTCATTATCATGAAGCTTGACCGCTGGCGAAGGCGGTAGCAGCGACCCTTTTACCGCAATGAAAGAGGCCGGCGTGGCTGCGTATGCCTGGGTAAACGCCACGACCTTCGAGCGCTCTGGGGTGACGACGATAGCATCCATGATCACGTCATATTTTCCGGCGTTAAGTCCGGCAATCATGCCATCCCAGTTCTGCACCACCAGTTTGCATTCGATCTGCATCCGCTGGCATAAATTCGCCATAAGCTCGGGCTCGAAACCGCTGAGTTTCCCTCCGGGAAGGGTTAGATTCCAGGGTTCATAGCCGCCTTCCGTAGCGATGGTGATCGATTTCCACTCTTTAGCGTATGTTGAGCCACCAGACAGCAGTAGCCCCGAAAACAGGGTGACCAGGCAGGCCTGGCGGAAAGTAATACGCTGTTGCATTTTCATTCTCCCGATCGCGTTTTGTCATGATGGCTCTGGTCAAGGCGATAAGATAATTCGCAGATGACTGCTCATGTATATACAAGCATTGACAAACCCGCACACGCGCTCAATGATGGATTTGTGAGCCCTGTTGTAAATAATTTGTAAGAACATTGAGACAAACGTGTAACAAATACTATCCACTTCAGACTTCCGCCGAGCAAACTATGATCACCTATTTTGATTACGCTACCTTGCCCGTCACGCCATGGAAGAACGGCGCCGGCGCCACCCGGGAAATTATCGCCGTTCCTTCCGTAGATGCACCTTTTCTCTGGCGCGCGAGCATTGCCACCCTGCAGGCCGATGGCCCATTCTCCCCTTTTCCCGGCGTCGACCGGACGATCGTCCTGCTGGCGGGGCAACCGCTACGGCTGCGCGGGGAGGAGATCGACCATCCGCTGGCGCGCTGGCAGCCGTGGGCGTTCCCCGGCGAATGGGCGCTGTCCAGCGTCGGGATCGTTGAGCCTGGACTGGACTTCAATGTCATGACCCAGCGCGGGCGAGCCCTCGCGCAGGTTGAGGTGGTGAGCGACCGGCAGCGACCGGCCACTGACGGGGTTGCTTATGTGCTGCAGGGTGAATGGGATCTGGCCGGACGGCGCTGCGCCGTCGGCAGCGGGCTCTGCTGGCACGGCGATGCTCCGGGGGAGTTGCGGCCTCTCAGCGCCGATGGGCGTCTGCTGCTGGCGGCGATTGCGCTCAAATAGTCAGCAGAGAAAAATGGTATACTTGAGCCATCGCGATCGGCTTTTGCCCCGCGCGGCGCGGGCCGGCTGAAAAATATCGTGACACAAGGGGTCGTCAGTGGGATATAATTCCCGGCTAAATTTGAGTTATTTTGAAATAACAATGTTAACGTTATGATTGTTAAAGTAAAAATAAGCAATAACGATAAGGATTAAAGCTATGGGTTTTCTTTCCGGTAAGCGCATTTTGATCACTGGCGTCGCCAGCAAACTGTCCATCGCCTACGGTATTGCGCAGGCAATGCACCGCGAAGGCGCGGAACTGGCATTCACCTATCAGAATGAAAAACTGAAAGGTCGCGTTGAAGAGTTTGCTGCCGCGCTGGGTTCTGACATTGTGCTGCCGTGCGACGTTGCTGAAGATGAGAGCATCACCGCGCTGTTCACCGAGCTGGAAAAAGTCTGGCCAAAATTCGATGGTTTCGTCCACTCTATCGGTTATGCCCCGGCTGACCAGTTAGACGGCGACTACGTCAACGCGGTCACCCGCGAAGGTTTCAAAATCGCGCACGACATCAGCGCCTACAGCTTCGTGGCGATGGCTAAAGCCTGCCGCACGATGCTGAACCCGGATTCTGCTCTGCTGACGCTCTCCTACCTGGGCGCCGAGCGCGCGATCCCGAACTACAACGTGATGGGTCTGGCGAAAGCCTCTCTGGAAGCGAACGTGCGCTATATGGCGAACGCGATGGGTCCGGAAGGCGTTCGCGTCAACGCTATCTCCGCCGGTCCGATCCGTACCCTGGCCGCGTCCGGTATCAAAGATTTCCGTAAAATGCTGGCGCACTGCGAAGCGGTCACCCCGATCCGTCGCACCGTCACCATTGAAGACGTGGGTAACAGCGCAGCCTTCCTGTGCTCCAACCTGTCTGCGGGTATCTCCGGTGAAGTCGTTCACGTTGATGGCGGGTTCAGTATCGCCGCTATGAACGAGCTGGAACTGAAATAAGTTCCTTCCCCTCCTCGCCCCGGTGAGGAGGGTTTTCCCTTCCCAGGCCTTGCGCTCCCCCTGTTATTCCAATCGGCTATTTGTTAGCACGTATCAATATTTTCTCCTGCTTCCGGGTTACGCCAGGATAGTTCTGCATAAACGATCCGCGGAACGGCGGTTCGCCACATACCGAACAAGGAAAGCCCATGGAGCCACGCCGCGTGAATGGCAAAAACCACTGGTATCACGAAACCCAGTCAACAATCTGCCCGGTGGATGTCCTGCCGCTCGTCCCTGAAGCCGCCCATGTTGAAGACCGCTTTTTGCTGGACCTGACGCTGCCGGACGCCTGGCTACACGCCCACACAGGCTGGCTACGCCCCGCGCGCCAGCTCGCCGAGCGGCTGTTTCCCGACCAGGTGCCGGTAAGCCGCCTGCAAACCTTTACCGCCTACGATCGCCTGAGCACTGCGCTCACCGTCGCCCAGGTCTACGGCGTCCAGCGGCTGTGTAACCACTATGCCGCCCGCCTGGCGCCCCTGCCGGGGCCCGACTCTTCGCGCGAGAGCAACCGTCGTCTGGCGCAGATCACCCAATACGCTCGTCAGCTCGCCGGTTCACCCTCCGTCATTAACGCCCTTTCCCGCAGCCAGCTGGACGAAGTGGGCCTGACCAGCCGGGATATTATCCTGATCAACCAGATTATCGGTTTTGTCGGCTTCCAGGCGCGGGCGATTGCCGTGCTGCAGGCGGCGCAGGGCTTCCCGGTGCGCTGGATCCCCGGAATGCCGCAGCAAGAGGAGGCGCCCGCCGGCCTGTTTGCCATCCCACCGGGAGAGTGGCAAACCGACATTGAAGATCCCGATCTGCAGTATGCCGATGACGAGCGCCAGCGGCGCATCGCCAGCTGGCAGTCGCTGCCCGGCCTGGGCCCGCTGGCTCCGCTGCTGGCCTGCGACCCGCAGTTGATGGCGCCGCTGGAGACGCTGTTACGCCAGCTCAGCGGCAACGATACCTTTGGCCCGCAGGTCGCCTTACTCACCGCGCGCACCAATGGCAGCGCCACCTGTTTTGACGCCTGGCTCCCCCACTGGCACGGTGAAGAAGCGTTCGCCAGCCATTTACGGGAGGGCGATCAGGCTCTCCATCGCTGGCTTGGGCAGCATCCTCAGTCGCGCGCGCTCGTTACCGCGGTACAGTTGTTAACCCGCTCCCCGGACCGGTTTAGCGCCGCCCAGTTAACACCCCTCGGCGAATATGGACTCTCAGCGGAACAAGCGATCGATCTGTTAACCTGGAGCGGGCTGTGCGGCTGGATGAATCGTCTGAAAATCGCCCTCGGCAATGTGCGTCAGCAGACGTAAATTGCTGAAACAGCGCTTGCTGCGACAGGCATAATCGCGTAAAAATGTCAGCCGCTCTTTTAGCCACGAAAATACCTAATTATGTTTCAGGATAACCCGCTGCTAGCGCAGCTTAAACAGCAACTGCATTCCCAAACGCCGCGCGCGGAAGGGGTCGTTAAGGGCACGGAAAAGGGCTTTGGCTTCCTCGAAGTGGACGCTCAGAAGAGCTACTTCATTCCGCCGCCGCAGATGAAAAAAGTGATGCATGGCGACCGTATCGTTGCGGTGATCCATTCTGAAAAAGAACGCGAAAGCGCCGAGCCGGAGTCGCTGGTTGAGCCTTTCCTGACCCGTTTCGTCGGTAAAGTCCAGAAGAAAGACGATCGCCTCGCTATCGTTCCTGACCATCCGCTGCTGAAAGACGCCATTCCCTGCCGCGCCGCCCGTGGCGTTGAGCATGATTTCAAACAGGGTGACTGGGCCGTCGCTGAAATGCGCCGTCATCCGTTAAAAGGCGACCGCGGGTTTTACGCGGAGCTGACCCAGTTCATCACCTTCAGCGACGACCACTTTGTCCCGTGGTGGGTAACGCTGGCGCGCCATAATCTGGAAAAAGAGGCACCGGACGGCGTCGCCACCGAGATGCTTGACGAAGGGCTGACACGCCGCGATTTGACCGCCCTCGACTTCGTCACCATTGACAGCGCCAGCACCGAAGATATGGACGATGCGCTGTATGTCGAATCTGGCGCCGACGGCAAACTGTTGCTGACGGTGGCGATCGCTGACCCGACCGCATGGATTGCCGAAGGCAGCAAGCTGGATAACGCCGCAAAAGTTCGCGCCTTTACCAACTATCTGCCGGGCTTCAACATCCCGATGCTGCCGCGCGAACTGTCAGACGACCTGTGTTCCCTGCGTGCCGATGAAGTGCGCCCGGTGCTGGCCTGCCGGATGACCCTGGCGGCCGATGGCACCATTGAAGACAACATCGAGTTCTTTGCCGCCACCATCGAATCGAAAGCCAAGCTGGCCTATGACGACGTCTCTGACTGGCTGGAAGGCCGCGGCAGCTGGCAGCCGGGCAGCGAGGCGATTGCGCAGCAAATTACGCTGCTGAAGGACGTGTGTCAGCGTCGCAGCGAATGGCGTCAGACCCACGCGCTGGTGTTTAAAGACCGCCCGGATTACCGTTTCGTCCTCGGCGAAAAAGGCGAAGTGCTGGACATCGTCGCGGAACCGCGTCGTATTGCCAACCGTATTGTCGAAGAGTCGATGATCGCCGCCAACATCTGTGCCGCCCGCGTTCTGCGCGACAAGCTCGGCTTCGGCGTTTATAACGTCCACACCGGCTTCGATCCGGCGAATACCGAACAGCTGGCTGCCCTGCTGAAGACCCACGACGTACACGTTGATCCGACGGAAGTGCTCACCCTGGAAGGTTTCTGCAAGCTGCGTCGCGAACTGGACGCCCAGCCGACCGGTTTCCTCGACAGCCGCATACGTCGTTTCCAGTCGTTTGCTGAAATCAGCACCGAGCCGGGCCCGCACTTTGGTCTCGGTCTTGAGGCCTACGCCACCTGGACCTCGCCGATCCGTAAGTATGGCGACATGATCAACCACCGTCTGCTTAAGGCCATCATCAAAGGCGAAACCATTGCGCGCCCGCAGGATGAAGCCACCGTGCAGATGGCGGAGCGCCGTCGTCTCAACCGCATGGCCGAACGCGATGTCGCCGACTGGCTGTATGCCCGTTTCCTCAACGATAAAGCCGGCACCGATACCCGCTTTGCGGCGGAGATCATCGACATCAGCCGCGGCGGGATGCGCGTGCGTCTGGTGGACAATGGCGCGGTCGCCTTTATTCCGGCCCCGTTCCTTCACGCCGTGCGCGACGAACTGGTCTGCAGCCAGGAAAACGGCACCGTGCAGATCAAGGGAGAAGTGGTCTACAAAGTGACCGATGTTATCGATGTCACTATCGCTGAAGTCCGCATGGAAACTCGTAGCATCATTGCTCGTCCGGCTGCCTGACGTCTCATCACAGCGGTTCCTCCGGGAACCGCTCCTTCTTTCCTCCCTGTCCCGCCATTTCCGTCGCACCGATTAAGGTTGTGCGTTTTTTTCGCTTCTCTTTTTCACCCATTTTTAGCATCATTGATTTCATTCGTTTTTGTTACCAGGATAATGCCATGTCAGATGTGAATGCCCACCTGCTCGCCCAACGTATCGATACCGTGCTGGATATTCTGGTTGCCGGTGATTACCACTCTGCGATCCATAATCTGGAGATCCTCAAAGCGGAGCTGCTGGCGCTGGCGGCAGACGACGCCGAGCAAAACAAACCACCCAAAGCGCCCTGGGAAATCTGATTATCGCCCACATGCCGCAACCGGCGATGCTGACCGGTTGCTCGCCGTATAGCCCCCTAACAGTGATGTTGCTATGAACGCCCGACAACAAAGTATTTTGCAAGTGGTCATCGATAAAGGCCGCATGAGCGTCGCCGATCTGGCGAAGATGACCGGAGTCTCAGAGGTCACCATCCGTCAGGATCTGAACCTGCTGGAGAAGCAGAGCTATCTGCGCCGCACCCATGGCTACGCCGTCCCACTGGACAGTGAAGATGTCGAAACCCGCATGATGACCCATTTCGCCATTAAGCGTGAACTGGCCAGCCGCGCCGCGGCGCTGGTGAATGCCGGCGAAACGGTATTTATCGAAAACGGCAGCAGCAACGCCCTGCTGGCGCGCACCCTGGCCGAACGCGGCGATATCACCATCATCACCGTCAGCAGCTATATCGCCCATCTGCTGAAAGAGACGCCGGGAGAGGTGATCCTGCTGGGCGGGATTTACCAGAAACGCAGTGAAAGTATGGTTGGCCCACTGACCCGCCAGTTCATCCAGCAGGTGCATTTCAGTAAAGCCTTTATCGGGATCGATGGCTGGCAGGCGGAAACCGGCTTTACCGGTCGCGATATGATGCGTGCGGACGTGGTTAACGCCGTTCTGGAGAAGCACTGCGAAGCGATTATCCTCAGCGATAGCTCAAAATTCAGCGCGGTGCACCCCTATCCGCTTGGGCCAGCCGGGCGCTTCAATCGTGTTATCACCGACGATCGTCTGCCGAACGACTGCCGTGAGCAGTTGCTGCGCAGCGGCCTGACTGTGGATATTGTACCCTACGTCTGATGTGTCTCCGCCCCGTCCCAGCCAAGCGTCGGACGGGCGCGTTAACGCTCTGAGAGTATTCCGAGCCGGTAATTAAGACTTTTTACCTGACGATAAATTTTAAAAAAAGTAAAATTATTATTAGCGATATAACAGGAAGTGACTATCACCTGCGTGATTTTCGTGATACCTGCGCACCCTAACTTCATGGAATTGCCCTAAAGCTGCTTTATCAGGCTATGCTTACAGGAGCGCTGTAATCCATGAATAGATTATTCAGGAGAAAAAAATGATGACTTCAACGAGCAAAAAAATGGCTGCTGTTGTTCTGGCTGTCACTGTAGCAATGTCTCTGAGCGCTTGCTCTAACATGTCTAAACGCGATCGTAACACTGCTATCGGCGCAGGTGCCGGCGCCATCGGCGGTGCGGTGTTAACTGACGGTAGCGCACTCGGTACCCTGGGTGGCGCAGCAGTCGGTGGTATTATTGGTCACCAGGTCGGCAAATAATATATTTATCTGACGAAATAAAAGAATAATTCACACGAATTGACTTACGCACGTTAAAACATTCAAGGCCGCGGCATTCACCGCGGCCTTGTTATTTCACCAGGCCATTAATTAGGGTTGAAATAACAATTAGCCGCCGGCTAACTTCACCTTCATCCCTTTCGCCTCGAGCAGCGACTTCAGTAAATCCCGTTTGTCGCCCTGGATCTCGATCACGCCATCTTTCACCGCGCCGCCGCAGCCGCATTTCTTCTTCAGCTCTGCCGCCAGCGCAGTGAGCGCCGCATCGTCGGCATCAATTCCGCTGATCAGACAGACGCCTTTGCCCTTGCGGCCGCTGGTCTGGCGCTGGATCCGCACAATGCCGTCGCCTTTCGGGCGCACCGGCGCCGGTTTCGCCTCGTCGATACGCCCGGTTTCGGTGGAGTAGACCAGACGGCTGTTGGAATCGCTCATTATGCCCCCTTGCGCAGAGAATCGTTGATCGCCCGCAGCGTCTCGGCTGGATCGGTCGACTGGGTAACCGGGCGGCCAATGACCATATAGTCCACCCCTGCCGCCTGAGCCTGCTCAGGAGTCATGATCCGCCGCTGATCGCCAGCGTCGCTGCCCTGCGGACGGATACCCGGGGTGACCAGCTTGAACGCCTGCCCCAGCTCTTGCTTAAAGCGTACCGCCTCCTGAGCTGAACACACCACCCCGTCGAGGCCGCAGCGTTGGGTCAGCGCCGCCAGCTTCGCCGCGTAGTCAGCCGGGGATAAGGTAATGCCCAGATCCTGCAGGTCGCTGGACTCCATGCTGGTGAGGACGGTGACGGCGATGAGCAGCGGCGCGTCTTGACCAAAGGGCAGCAGCGCTTCGCGTGCCGCGGTCATCATCCGCGCGCCGCCGGAGGCATGGACATTCACCATCCATACGCCAAGCTCGGCAGCGGCCGCCACCGCGCGGGCGGTAGTGTTGGGAATATCGTGAAACTTAAGGTCCAGGAACACCTCAAACCCACGCTGATGCAGATCGCGGACAAACTGCGGTCCCAGCAGGGTGAACATCTCTTTGCCCACCTTCAGGCGGCAGTCGCGCGGGTCGATGCGGTCGACAAATGCCAGCGCTTTATCGCGATTATCATAGTCGAGCGCAACCACAACGGGAGAGGAAGTGACAGCGCGGGAAGATGGGATAGCTGTTGACGTCATGACCAGACCTTAGTGTTGATGGGCGCCAGAGGGCGCAAAAAAGGTAAACGGGCAGCATTCTACCTGTGAAGCTAACAAAATAACAGGCTGCTGTTTTGCCCTGCGCGGCCGATGGCGTTGTCGGGGCTGCAGGCGGTGACGGGAAAGAAATGATAAGTATGTTGTAACTAAAGCGCCTGTTTTTTTTGACCTTACTGGCCGTCGAGGCCGCGAATAGGTTTGATGGTCGCCCAGGAGCGGCAGGACGGACAATGCCAGTAGAGAGTATGAGCGGTAAAGCCGCATTTCTGGCAACGGTAGCGCGGTTTGCTGCGCACCTGTTCGCCGACCATGTTTCGCAGCACCCCAAGGCTTTCTTTCGCCCGCCCTTCTTCCGCTTCGTTGAGATGGTAGTCCATCAGCTTATGGAAAACGCGCATGGTCGGGTGGCGCTCAAGCTGCCGGGTCACGTAGTTTTGCGCCGCTTCGACCCCTTCCCGCTGCTCAAGGATCTGCGCCAGCATCAGTTCGGCGGTCGCCCCGGCGTTCTCCTCCACACAGCGGCGCAGGAAAACTTCCCATTCATCGGCTTTGCCGAGCTGCTGGTAACAGGTTTGCAGCATCTCCAGCGTCTCACCCACCAGCTCTTTATCCTGATCGATAACCCGCTCGAGGCTCTCCACCGCTTTGGCGTAGTCGCCCTTCTCCATCCACACCCGGCCCATCATGATCGAAACCCGGGCGCTGTTGCGGTCCGCGGCGGCGCCTTTCTTCAACAGCGCCATCGCCTTATCCAGATCGTTGGCCGCCATCTGCTGCAGGGCCAGTTCGCACCAAAAGTTGGCGATTTCGCCACGATGCTTCTCTTTCCCCAGCTTCACCAGCCGTTCAGCCACCTCGATAGCCGACTGCCAGTCGCTGGTCGCCTGGTAGATCTGCAGCAGCTGCTGCAGCGCGCCGAGGCGAAAATCGGTCTCATCCACCAGCTGTTTGAACATATCTTCCGCGCGGTCATACAGCCCGGCGGCCATATAGTCGCGCCCCAGCTGTTGCACCGCCAGCAGGCGCTGGTCATAGGTGAGCGACGCGCTTTCCATCAGACTCTGGTGAATACGGATCGCGCGGTCTACCTCGCCGCGCGAGCGGAACAGGTTGCCGAGGGTCAGGTGGGCCTCAACGGTGCCGGTATCCTCTTTCAGCATATCAAGGAACAGATCGACGGCTTTATCCTGCTGGTTGCTAAGCAGAAAGTTTACCCCCGCCACGTAATCCCGTGACAGGCGGCTCGCGTCGTCCTGTTTGGACTGTTGTGCACTTCTGCGCCCCATGTACCAACCGTAGGCGGCGGCAACGGGTAAAAGCAGAAACAACAACTCCAGCATAAGAGATTATTCCTTCACCGCAGACACGCCTGCCTCGACAGCCGCCGGACTGACAGGGGCAATCTGGTGTTCAAGGCGCTTTATTTTCCGCTCCGCGCGCGCCAGCGAGACGCGCACCCGCAGCCAGAACAGGCCGCAGATCAGCCAGCCGATAGCAAAGCCCGCGGCGAACAGCACCGCCAGCAGCGTCGAAATGCGGAATTCACCCTGAGCGAGCAAATAGTTGAAAGTGACCTGTTGGTCATTCTGCGCCCCCAGCGTCACTGAAATGACGAAGATTGCTAACACCAGTAAGAAAATGAGTAAATATTTCACATGACTTCCCGTTCTGTGGGTTGCGCGTAAAAAGCCCGCTTTCAGCCCTATAAAGTATCATTTTCGCCGCAGCGGTGGAACGAAAAAGCACGGCAACTCGACAGGATATGCGGTCGGATGCCGCTAAAATCAACATTATTCCGCTTCAGGCATCCGTTTTTTAATATCCTGCGCCTCTTCCCCCGGCGGCGAAAGCGGCCCGCAAAGACGCTGCGTCAGCCAGCAGGCCACCGTGACCAGCAGCCAGGAGATCAGCGTAGCGACGATGAGATCCAGCGGCCAGTGCATACCGAGCGCCAGGCGACTCCCCATCACCGCCGTCGCCCACGCCAGCAGCACCGCGATCGTGCCCCAGCGCCGACGCGGCCACAGCAGCCCGGCAGCGAGCAGCGCCCAGCTGGCGGCGAACATCGTATGGCCTGACGGGAATGCAAACCCGGTCTCTTTCTGCCAGTGTTTGCGTAAAAACGGCGGGATGTCCTGCGCCTGCGCCAGCTGCTCATGCACCAGTTTAGCGCGTTCTTTGCGCTTTAACGCGTAGAATTGCGTCACCGGCACCTGCCTTGCGTTTTCCAGCCAGATGACAAACGGTCTCGGCTCCTGAACCCGCGCCTTGACCCAGGATTTGGTCCCCTGTCCCACCAGGATGGCGGCGGCAAGAATGAGGAACAGGATCAGCGCCGCGCGCAGGCGAAAGCGCAGGCACCAGAGAAACCAGGCGCACAGCACAACATGGGTGATCATTCCCCACGGCTGGGTCACCGTTTCCGTCACCCACCAGAGGCTTTTCAGCCATACCACCGGCAGTCCTGGCTGCCACAGCCAACCAGACAGCCAGACCGTGAGGGGCATGACCAGCAGCAGCGCCGCCGCGAGAGCGGTTCGTCGGGCAATCAACAGCATTTTCTCTCCTTCTCCTTGTAGATGAACATCATAGCGGAAAGTAGATCGTTTGTGCGCTTTCCGCGCGGCTAACCGTTCGTGATTAGGAGAACGTCCCGGCGTTGTGGCAAAATAGCGGTAAACAGAAAGCACATTCAGGTGCTGACAGAATCTGGAGAATCACATGCAGCTTAAACGTGTGGCAGAAGCCAAACTGCCAACCCCCTGGGGCGATTTCCTGATGGTGGGTTTTGAAGAACTGGCAACCGGACAGGATCATGTCGCGCTGGTATACGGCGATATTTCAGGGCAGTCGCCGGTGCTCGCCCGCGTCCATTCAGAATGTCTGACGGGCGATGCCCTGTTTAGCCTGCGCTGTGATTGCGGCTTTCAGCTGGAGGCGGCCCTGTCGCATATCGCCGAAGAAGGCCGGGGGATCCTGCTCTATCATCGTCAGGAAGGTCGCAACATTGGTTTATTGAATAAGATCCGCGCCTACGCGCTGCAGGATCAGGGTTATGACACTGTCGAAGCGAACCATCAGCTTGGCTTCGCCGCCGATGAACGCGACTTCACCCTGTGCGCCGATATGTTCAAGCTGCTCAACGTTGAGCAAGTGCGGTTGTTAACCAACAACCCGAAAAAAGTGGAAATCCTCAGCGAAGCCGGGATTAACATTGTGGAGCGCGTTCCGCTGATCGTCGGGCGCAACCCGAAAAACGCCCACTATCTGGACACCAAAGCCGCCAAGATGGGCCATTTGCTGAACAGCAAGCCGGCGGAATAATACCGCCGGCAGCGTAAGTAGAGGGCCAGCGATGCTGGCCCTTCGTTTTACAGCATATTGCGGATGACGTAGTGCAAAATGCCGTCGTTGCGGTAGTAGGTGAGTTCGGTCGCCGTGTCGATACGACACCGGCAGGCGATCACCTCCTGCGAGCCGTCAGCGCGGGTGAGGGTCACTGGCACCGTGGCGCCGGGCTGCAGCGACTGCAGGTTACTGACATCAATCCGCTCTTCGCCGGTCAACTGTAGCGTTTTACGGGTGACGCCCTGCGGGAACTCCAGCGGCAGAATACCCATCCCGATCAGGTTGGAGCGGTGGATACGTTCGAAGGACTCAGCGATCACCACCCGGATCCCCAGCAGGCGCGGCCCCTTCGCCGCCCAGTCGCGACTGGAACCTGAGCCATACTCCTTACCAGCAATCACCGCCAGCGGTATGCCCTCAGCTTTATATAGCATCGCTGCATCGTAGATCGCCACCGGTTCGCGGTCCGGCAGATGGCGGGTCATGCCCCCTTCCACCCCCGGCACCATTTCGTTGCGAATGCGGATATTGGCGAAGGTGCCGCGCATCATCACCTCATGGTTACCGCGACGGGAGCCGTAGGAGTTAAAGTCGCGCCGGGCAACCCCATGCTCCTGCAGATAGCGGCCTGCCGGACTATCGGCTTTGATGCTTCCCGCCGGCGAAATGTGGTCAGTGGTCACTGAATCGCCCAGCATGGCGAGGATCCGCGCGCCGTGAATATCCTCCACCGGCAGCGGCTCGATGCCCATCTCGTCAAAGAACGGCGACAGGCGAATATAGGTCGAATCTTCCTGCCAGTCGTAGGTATCTGACGCCTCCACCTTGATCGCCTTCCACTCCTCTGTCCCGGAAAACACTTCCGCGTACTCTTTGCGGAACATCTCCGTGGAGACCTGTTCCACCGCGCGGGCAATCTCCTCCCCGCTCGGCCAGATATCTCTCAGATAGACCGGCTCGCCGTCGCTGCCCTGCCCCAGCGGCTCGCGGGTAAGATCGATGTTCATGTTCCCGGCCAGCGCGTAAGCGACCACCAGCGGCGGCGAGGCCAGCCAGTTGGTTTTCACCAGCGGGTGGATACGCCCTTCGAAGTTACGGTTACCGGAGAGCACCGCCCCGACGGTGAGGTCGCCTTTTTTGATTGCTTCTTCAATAGTTTCCGGCAGCGGGCCGGAGTTACCGATACAGGTGGTACAGCCATACCCCACCAGATTGAAGCCGAGCTGGTCGAGGTAAGGCGTCAGGCCGGCATGGGCCAGATAATCCGACACCACTTTCGAGCCCGGGGCCAGAGAAGCTTTCACCCACGGCTGCGGCTGCAGTCCGCGTTCGACGGCTTTTTTCGCCAGCAGGCCGGCGGCCATCAGCACGCTGGGGTTGGAGGTGTTGGTACAGGACGTGATCGCCGCAATGGCCACAGCGCCATCCGGCAGTGAATAGTGATGCCCGTTCAGCGTATACGCCACCGGCTGGCGCTGACGCTGAAGGTGGTTAACCTCCAGCTCGCCGCTGGCGGCAAAGGCTTTCGGCACATCGCCGAGCGCCACGCGATCCTGCGGCCGCTTCGGCCCGGCGAGGCTTGCTTCAACGCTGCCCATATCCAGCGCCAGGGTACTGGTAAAGACCGGCTCATCGCCCGGCTGGCGCCACATGCCCTGCGCTTTGGCATAGGCTTCCACCAGCGCCACCTGTTCTTCGCTACGTCCGCTGAGGCGCATATAGCTGAGCGTCACGTCATCGATCGGGAAGAAACCGCAGGTGGCGCCATACTCTGGCGCCATATTGGCGATGGTGGCGCGGTCGGCCAGGGGCAAGGTATCCAGACCGTCACCGTAGAACTCAACAAATTTTCCGACAACGCCGTGCTGGCGCAGCATCTGGGTGACCGTCAGGACCAGGTCAGTAGCGGTAATGCCTTCGCGCAATTTGCCGCTGAGCTTAAAGCCTACCACATCGGGGATCAGCATCGACACCGGCTGGCCAAGCATGGCGGCTTCCGCTTCAATCCCGCCCACGCCCCAGCCCAGCACGCCGAGCCCGTTAATCATGGTGGTATGGGAGTCGGTACCCACCAGGGTATCCGGCCACGCCATCCACTTCCCATTCACCTCTTCGCTCCACACCGCCCGTCCGAGATATTCCAGGTTGACCTGGTGGCAAATCCCGGTGCCCGGCGGCACCACGCTGAAGCGGCTGAAGGCCTGCTGCCCCCAGCGCAGAAAAGCGTAGCGTTCGTGGTTACGTTCCATTTCCAGGCGGACGTTGTCTTCAAAGGCTTCGTCATCGCCGAAGCGGTCGACCGTCACCGAGTGGTCGATCACCAGGTCGACCGGCGACAGCGGGTTCACCTTCGCGGTATCGCCGCCCAGGCGTTTCACCGCCTCGCGCATGGCGGCCAGATCCACCACCGCCGGTACGCCGGTAAAGTCCTGCATCAGGACGCGGGCCGGACGATAAGCAATCTCCCTGTCGGCATGGGCCTGCTGCAGCCAACCGGCAAGGGCGCGAATATCTTCTTCAGTCACCGAGTCACCGTCCTGCCAGCGCAACAGGTTCTCCATCAGCACCTTCAGCGACTTGGGCAGTCGACTGAGATCGCCCAGCTGCTTCTCCGCCAGCGGCAGACTGTAGTAATGCCAGGTTTTCGCGTTAACCTGCAGCGTATCCTTACTGGCTTCTCGTAGGGTTGACGACATAGCTCCTCCTTTATCTCAGGGATGGCATACCCCGATTCTCCTCAGGGTCTCCATTAAAGATAACACATGCTGGGCATAACACTTTGATAACAACCCAAATTGCTAAATCTGATGTGACGGAGAGGGGTTAAAAGGGAATTATCTACGCGCAGAGGAAATAGCACCAAAATAGTGCAGAGAGGTCTTTTAAGCGATATTGTATTAGTACACGAGGACAAAAAAAGAGCTAATCATTACCTGCTGGCCGATTAGCTCTTGTGATTGATTTCAGGTTGGATGAATCCCGCGGCAAAATATATTCTCCCTGTATTGCCGGTCACTGATTTTATATTACAGTTTCCTTTCACTGTCATAAAAATGACATGTATCTACAACGATGACCTACAGCTTTAGCTGACAATCCAGATGTTGCAGATGGTGAGCGCGATGATGCTCCAGAACATCGCCAGCCCTACCAACACTACGCCCCATACGCGACTACGCAGAACGGGATCGATTTCGGTTTTGTCATTTTCGTATGACATCGCCAGTTTCATGTAATCGATATTACTTATCATATTGTCACCACCAATTGCTCAAATCATCAGGTACAGATAAATCTTAATTATGGATAAACGATTAATCCAGTGAATTTAGGCCTGATGGAATATATTTGACCGGTTATTTGATCGCGACGGGCATTATGAAAAACGCGTTATCAGAAATTCTTAATTTTGTGATTGGTTCGAGGTTTAAGTTGTTAAATAAGGGCCATGATAGTTAATGGCACTCCTTACACGGAATGCCATTATTTTTAACGGGGTTATTTTTCCGGAAGTTTTATATCTTTGAACATCGCTTCAATATCTTCATTCGACCGTAGCGCCACTGCGGTATCCACGACATCCCGGGTCAGATGGGGTGCAAAACGTTGAATAAAATCATACATGTAGCTTCGTAAGAAGGTGCTGCGGCGGAAGCCTATTTTAGTGGTGCTGTGGCTGAAAATACCGTTGGCATCCAGCTTCACCAGGTCCGGATCGGAGACCGGATCTACCGCCATGCTGGCAATCACCCCCACCCCCAGCCCCAGGCGAACATAGGTTTTAATGACGTCGGCATCGGTAGCGGTAAAGACAATGCGCGGCGTCAGGCCCGCACGGTTAAACGCGGTGTCCAGTTCGGAGCGGCCGGTGAAGCCAAAGGTATAGGTCACCAGCGGGTACTGCGCCAGCTCTTCTATTGATACCGAGCCCCTGGAGGCCAGAGGATGCTCCGGCGTCACCACGATCGACCGGTTCCAGTGATAGCATGGCAGCATCACCAGGTCGTCATACAGATGCAGCGCTTCGGTAGCAATGGCGAAGTCGGCGTTGCCTTTCGACACGGCTTCGGCGATCTGGGTTGGCGAACCCTGATGCATATGGAGCGACACCCGCGGATAGCGTTCAATAAAGCCCTTGATCACCCCGGGCAACGCATAGCGCGCCTGGGTATGGGTGGTCGCCACGTACAGCGACCCTTTGTCCGGCCAGGTATGCTCCCCGGCGACAGATTTGATGGCATCGACTTTCGACAACACCTCGCGGGCAATACGGATGATCTCCTGCCCGGCAGGCGTCACCTGAGTCAAATGCTTGCCGCTGCGGGCAAAGATTTGGATGCCCAGCTCATCTTCCAGCATACGCACCTGCTTACTGATGCCTGGCTGAGAGGTATAAAGCCCTTCGGCGGTGGATGAAACATTCAGGTTATGGTTAACCACCTCAACGATGTAGCGAAGCTGTTGTAGTTTCATGCTGATATCCGTTTGCGCGTAAAATGAAGCCGCTTAATACACTTTACGTTCAGGCAACTTGTCGCCGGTGAAGGCCAGGCCTCCCGGCAGTTGGCCATAGTGGCGCCGCAACGCATCCTGAAAGCGATGATGTATAAGACGTTTTAATAATAAAAAAGGCATTAACTATAACCACTATATCATTTATATCAACACTGTATAGACGGTAACGAAAAATAATATAGGTGGTTATAAGAGGGTGAAAAGCGCGGAGAGAAAGGAAAACGACACGGCAGAGGCATCCATGGCCCCTGCCGGCCGCCAGAGCAGGAAAAGCGCCCTTTTCCTGCCTGATAATGGTCAGTTACTTTTTAGCTTCCGTCCATTTACCGTCGATAAAGAAGGCAGACCAGCCGGTCGCTTTGCCCTCTTTTTCGGACGCTACGTACTGTTGCTTCGTTTTACGGCTAAAGCGCACCAGCGTCTTATTGCCTTCCGGATCCTGCTGCGGCGCATCGGCGAGATAACGCAGTTTTTCCGGCAGACGATCGCGGAAGCGGTACAGCTCTTCCACCAGCGGCGCGCGCGTTTCCCGTGATTTCGGGAAGGTGTTGGCCGCCAGGAAGACGCCCGCGGCCCCGTCACGCAGCACGAAATAGGCGTCAGACTTCTCGCACGG
Organism: Klebsiella sp. JB_Kp004; assembly: GCF_040065795.1. Lineage (NCBI taxonomy): Bacteria > Pseudomonadati > Pseudomonadota > Gammaproteobacteria > Enterobacterales > Enterobacteriaceae > Klebsiella > Klebsiella sp. JB_Kp004. The sequence goes on from NZ_JBEAKW010000001.1 coordinate 162,897, forward strand.
CAGCTCCGGCAGCGGCACCGGATCTTCCTTCGGCGGCGCCACTTCCCCATTGCGCAGGATCTTACGCGTATTCTTACACTCGTCGTTGGTACAAGCCATGTACTTCCCAAAACGCCCCATCTTCAGGTGCATCTCGGAGCCGCACTTCTCGCACTCCACTACCGGACCGTCATAGCCCTTGATGCGGAACTCGCCCTCTTCAATCTCATAGCCATCGCAGGTCGGGTTGTTACCGCAGACGTGCAGTTTACGCTTGGGATCGATAAGGTAGCTGTCCATCGCCGTACCGCACTTCTGGCAGCGGCGTTTGGCGCGCAGCGCGTTAGTTTCGGCGTCATCGCCTTCCAGCACGTTGAGGACTTCGTTTTCCGGCACCAGGTTAATGGTGGTTTTGCAGCGCTCTTTCGGCGACAGGGCATAGCCCGAACAGCCGAGGAAAACGCCGGTGCTGGCGGTACGGATACCCATTTTACGGCCGCAGGTCGGGCAGTCGATGCTGGTAAGCACCATCGGGTTCGGCTGCATGCCGCCCTCTTCCGGATCTTTCTCCGCCGTCTCCAGCTGGGTGGTAAAATCGCCGAAGAAGTGGTTCAGCACCTCTTTCCACTCGGCCTGGTGGTTAGCCACCTGATCGAGACGATCTTCCATCTGCGCGGTGAAGTCGTAGTTCATCAGATCGCGGAAGTTCTCTTCCAGTCGGTCGGTGACGATCTCGCCCATTTTCTCCGCGTAGAAACGACGGTTTTCCACTCGCACGTAACCACGATCCTGAATGGTGGAGATAATCGAGGCATAGGTCGACGGACGGCCGATGCCGCGTTTTTCCAGCTCTTTAACCAGCGAGGCTTCGCTGAAGCGCGCCGGCGGCTTGGTAAAGTGCTGCGCAGGCGTCAGCTCGACCAGGCTCAGTTGGTCGCCCTGTTTGACCAGCGGCAGGGTCCGGTCTTCATCGCCCTTGCGCAGGGCCGGCATCACTTTGGTCCAGCCGTCGAAGCGTAAGGTACGACCGCGCGCTTTCAGTTTGAAATCGCCCGCCGCCACGGTCAGCGTCGTGGAGTCGTACTGCGCCGGCGTCATCTGACAGGCGACAAACTGGCGCCAGATCAGCTGATACAGTTTCTGCGCATCCGCTTCCATATCTTTCAGCGTTTCCGCCAGCACGTTCACATCAGACGGACGAATCGCTTCGTGCGCTTCTTGTGAATTTTCTTTGCTGGCGTACTGATTCGCGCTTTCCGGCAAATATTTTTTACCAAACTTATCGCTGATATAACCGCGAACCATGTTCAGCGCGTCCTGACTCAGGTTGGTGGAGTCGGTACGCATATAGGTGATATGCCCCGCCTCATAGAGACGTTGAGCCATCATCATGGTCTTTTTCACGCCGAAGCCGAGACGGGTGCTGGCCGCCTGCTGCAGGGTGGAGGTGATGAACGGCGCGCCCGGCTTACTGCTGGTCGGCTTGTCTTCCCGCTCCAGTACGCTGTAGCTGGCTTTTTCCAGCAGCGATACCGCCGCCATCGTCTCATCACGGCTGACCGGACGGAATGGCTTATCATCCTTATGGGTCACCTGCAGCGGCAGCGCGTCGCCGCCCGGCGTGGTGGTACTGGCATCAACTTCCCAGTATTCTTCCGGGACGAACGCTTTGATTTCACGCTCACGCTCCACCACCAGGCGGACCGCGACGGACTGCACGCGCCCGGCAGAAAGACCACGGGCAATTTTTTTCCACAGCAGCGGCGAAACCATATAACCCACCACGCGGTCCATAAAGCGACGCGCCTGCTGGGCGTTAACCCGATCGATATTCAGCTCGCCCGGCTTTTCGAAAGCCTGACGAATGGCGTTTTTGGTGATCTCATTGAACACCACGCGGCTGTAACGCTGCTCATCGCCGCCGATGACTTCCCGCAGGTGCCAGGCAATGGCTTCCCCTTCGCGGTCAAGGTCGGTTGCGAGATAGATGTGGTCAGCTTTTTCCGCCAACTGTTTGAGTTCTGAAACTACCTTTTCTTTACCCGGAAGTACTTCATAATGCGCATTCCAGTCATGCCATGGGTCCACGCCCATGCGGTTAACCAGAGCACCACGTTCGTCCTTTTTAGGCTTTTTAGCCCCTTTGGTGGCGGTAGAGTCGGTGCTCTTTTTGGAAGCTGATCCACTGGTCGGCAAATCGCGGATATGACCGACGCTGGATTTCACCACGTAGTCATTACCCAGATACTTATTGATCGTTTTGGCTTTTGCCGGGGACTCAACGATAACGAGAGCTTTACCCATATTCACCTTTACCTAATTTGATTCATCCAGGAATACATCGCACATTCATACACCCTCCACTGGCGACTGCCTCATATGTTGCGGCACCGTCGGTGAATATCAACCCAGAACACCTGTTTCAACTCCGTAAAACCAGGCGCTTGAGTTTACTGACCTTTTTTCGTCAGGTGACATAGCACGAAGAATTTTTGGCCGAATGTCAAGCAAATCTGTTGCCAGATCGCCGAAAGCGTCACACTGTACCTGATAAAATTCGTTACGCAACTTTATTAGCATGCAAAAGCGAATCACGCCAGTAAACGGCTGTTTCTCCACTGGTTACGATTACCCCTGTTTTGTCCATGGAAAATTTGCCCCGCGCCGCCGCGCGGCGTAAACTACGCCCGGAGAAAAAGAGGAGTCCGTTATGCAAGGTACAACCCAACCAATCGATCGCCAGACGCTGCTCGAAAAAGCCAACAAACTTATTCGCGAACATGAGGATACGTTAGCCGGTATCGAAGCCACCGACGTCGTTCAGCGCAACAATGTCCTGGTGTTTAGCGGTGAGTTTTATCTTGATGAGCAGGGTCTGCCGACGCCAAAGAGTACAGCGGTATTTAATATGTTTAAGTACCTCGCCCATGAGCTGTCGGACAAATATCACCTTGTCGATTAAGACCGGCGTAGATTAAGACCGCTCTAAACGAGAACGCGAGGCAGAGCCTCGCGTTTTATCATCTACATCAGCGGCTTCTGTCCGCGCTGCCACCAGCGCAGCAGCAGTCGATCGGCACTCTCCGCCGCGCTACCGGTGAAGCGATCGAGCATTTTCTTACGCTGTTGATAACGCACCCCGATCACCTCGTGGCTTTCCATTAATCCCAGCAGCAGCTCATCGCTGGTTTCAACCGCATCCACCAGCCCTTTTTCCAGCGCCTGTACCCCGTACCAGTGCTCGCCAGTGGCCACCTGCTCAATATCAAGGCCCGGGCGCATCCGATGGACGAAATCCTTGAACAAATGGTGCGTCTCATTGAGATCCTCGCGGAACTTGCGCCGTCCTTCTTCAGTGTTTTCACCCAGCATAGTGAGCGTTCGTTTGTACTGTCCGGCGGTGTGCAGTTCGATATCAATATCTTTGTTCTTCAGGAAACGGTGCAGGTTTGGGATCTGCGCCACCACGCCAATAGAGCCGAGGATCGCAAACGGCGCCGAGACAATTTTGTTCGCCACGCAGGCCATCATATAGCCGCCGCTGGCCGCCACTTTATCGACCGCCACCGTCAGCGGGATCTGTTTGTCACGCAAGCGCTGCAGCTGAGAGGCAGCCAGCCCGTAGCCGTGCACCACCCCGCCGGGGCTTTCCAGACGAATAACCACCTGATCGCGCGCTTTCGCCGCGGCCAGCACCGCGGTGATCTCTTCGCGCAGGCTGGTGACCTCATGGGCATCCATACTACCTTTGAAATCCAGCACCCAGGCGCGCGGCTTGCCTTCCGGCTCCACGTTACCCAGCTTCGCCCGCGCTTTCGCCGCCTTTGCCTCTTGCTTTTGCTTTTTCTTCTGCGACTTATGCCACTGCTTCTGCTGCGGGCCATCCAGCAGGGCCACCGCCAGCGACTCCTTCATCTCTTTATAATGCTCGCTAAGATTCGTCACCCGCAGCTCGCCGCGCTGCTTCTTGCGCTGGGCCAGGTTGACGATAATAGCGGCAATCACCGCGATAGCGACGACAACGGTCGCGATCTTGGCTAAAAATAAGCCATATTGAGCAAGTAATTCCACGTTTTCACCTTGTGTAAAGCACTGACGTTGCTGCACAGTGTACATCAGCCCCTGGCGAGAAGTCTTTGTGCTTTGTGTCCTCTGCGCAGCGGATTCCGTTTTTTTTTCAGCGAGGCTGAAATCGTTGCAAGATATTAATTTTGTGAATACTTTCCGCTTCGCCGATTGCAATGGCGGGCGCTTTCAGGCATAACAGCGCAAAAGTGAGATACCAAAGATGAAGCGCGATCGAGAGCCGATCGCCAAAGGAGTCGCCGTGCATTATCAACCGCAACGCCACTTGCTGAAAGATCGCATCATTCTGGTCACCGGGGCCAGCGACGGAATTGGCCGTGAAGCGGCCCTGACCTACGCCCGCTACAGCGCCAGCGTGATTCTGCTTGGCCGCAACGACGAAAAACTGCGCGCCGTCGCCCAGGAGATTGAACGCGAGGGCGGTATTTCCCCCCGCTGGTTTACTCTCGACCTGCTAACCTGCACGCCGCAGGCATGTCAGCAGCTGGCGCAGCAGATCAGCATGCACTATCCCCGCCTTGACGGCGTGCTGCACAATGCTGGCCTGCTCGGCGACATCTGCCCGATGGATGAGCAGAAACCGGAGGTCTGGCAGCAGGTGATGCAGGTGAACGTCAATGGCACCTTTATGCTGACCCAGGCGCTTCTTCCTTTATTACTCCGTTCTGAATCAGGTTCGCTGGTCTTTACCTCATCCAGCGTCGGTCGTCAGGGTCGCGCCAACTGGGGCGCCTATGCCGTCTCCAAATTCGCTACCGAAGGGATGATGCAGGTGCTGGCCGACGAGTACCAAAGCCGCCACCTGCGCGTAAACTGCATCAACCCTGGCGGTACCCGCACCGGCATGCGCGCCAGCGCGTTCCCGACGGAAGATCCGCTGAAACTGAAAACCCCCGCTGACATTATGCCCGTCTATTTGTGGCTGATGGGCGACGACAGTCGTCGCAAGACGGGAATGACCTTCGACGCCCAACCGGGGCGTAAACCAGGAATTGCCCAATGAGTGATGAACGCTACCGCGAACGCCAGCAGCGGCTGAAAGATAAAGTTGACGCCCGGGTGGCGGCGGCCCAGGACGAACGCGGCATTGTGATGGTCTTTACCGGCAACGGCAAAGGCAAAACCACCGCCGCCTTTGGCACCGCGACCCGCGCCGTCGGCCACGGCAAAAAAGTCGGCGTGATCCAGTTTATCAAGGGGACCTGGCCTAACGGCGAGCGTAATCTGCTGGAGCCACACGGCGTCGAATTCCAGGTAATGGCGACAGGCTTTACCTGGAACACCCAGGACCGCGACAGCGACACCGCCGCCTGTCTGGCGGTCTGGGAGCATGCCCGCCGTATGCTTGCCGACGACCAGCTCGATCTGGTGCTGCTGGACGAACTGACCTACATGGTGGCCTACGATTACCTGCCGCTGGAGGCGGTGCTGAGCGCCCTACGTGAGCGTCCTGCCCACCAGTCGGTGATCATCACCGGCCGCGGCTGTCATCGCGATATTATTGAACTGGCGGATACCGTTAGCGAGCTGCGCCCGGTGAAACATGCCTTTGATGCCGGCATTAAAGCACAGATGGGGATTGACTACTGAGGGCCGGATACGGCAGAAGGAAGTCCGCGTTCCGGCGCAAAACCACCGGAACGCGCAACATTAACCGTTGGTCTTATTACGGGTACTGGAACGGCGGTTGCTGTTATTACCCTGACGCGGGTTAGCGCTGCTCTGGCTGTGACGCTTCACCGCCCGGCGGATCTGATTGGCTTTCAACCGGCGACGATCTTTTTCAACGGCGACCTTAGAGCTGGTTTCCGGAGTAAGTTCCACCAGCTCGCGCAGGTAGTTGGTCTGCGCCAGGTCCAGCTCGGTATAGCCGCCGCGCGGCAGGCCTTTCGGCAGCAAGATATCGCCATAGCGCACGCGGATCAGGCGGCTGACCTGCACGCCGACCGCTTCCCACAGGCGACGCACTTCGCGGTTACGCCCTTCGGTCAGGGTGACGTTGTACCACTGGTTAATCCCTTCACCGCCGGTGAATTTAATGGTTTTAAACGCCGCCGGACCATCTTCTAGCTGCACGCCGCGAGACAGTTGACGCAGCTTATCTTCATCCACCTGGCCGAAAACGCGAACGGCGTACTCACGCTCGACTTCACGGCTCGGGTGCATCAGACGGTTTGCCAGTTCGCCGTCGGTGGTGAACAGCAGCAGGCCGCAGGTGTTGACGTCCAGACGACCAACGGCAATCCAGCGCGCGCCGCGCAGTTTAGGCAGACGATCGAACACCGTCGGGCGCCCTTCCGGATCGTTACGGGTGCACAGTTCGCCTTCCGGCTTATAGTAAGCCAGCACGCGGCAGATCTGCTCAGCGGACTCTTTCACCGAGATCAGATGGCCATCGATACGAATTTTTAAACCGGGGACGATCTCCACACGGTCGCCGAGGGTGGCGATTTTGCCATCGACGCTGACGCGGCCAGCTTCGATTTTCGCTTCAATTTCACGGCGGGAGCCGTGGCCGGCGCGGGCCAGCACTTTTTGCAGTTTCTCGCTCATTGAGCTTCCTTAAGGTGTCGCCTTCCCAGGCGTCTGGTATGCTTTATGAAACAATGAGGCCTTTATCAACAACTCATTGTTACGTATATACTTTTTACGTAAAGTCTCGCTGGCATGCGCAAAACATTCACCGCGAGCCCGTAATCGTGGCCGAACATACTACACTAACTTCGTCGGGAAAGCTTCTGTTCGCCGCATTGCGCTGAGTATGGAACAGATTTTGCGCGGACGCTTAGATTTGCGAGCAGCCTGAACCTATAAAGACCTGGTGGGTCATTGATTATCAATCCGGGAAAGGGAATTTACAGATAACCCGCCTCCAGCCGAGGATATAGCAAGAGGTGGAATGCAGAAGTCATCCTCTGGATTTGATCGATAATTATTTTTTTAACGCCCCCATGACCAGGCGAAATAATTCCGGCGGATTATTGGTCGCGTCTAAAGCGCCATGCTGTTTTGCTTGTTCCTTATGCTGAGCAGCATTGGAGCTCGCATAGATAATGTATGGAATGTCTTTGCCCTTTCTTCTTAGCTCATCCAGGAGAGTATATCCCGCACGATCATCCCCTGGCCTCTTCATATCGGAAATAATCACATCAAACGACTGATTTTTTAGTCTTTCGAGAGCCTCGTCGGTAGATACTACATTAACAAACCTTATGCCCAGAGCTTCCATGGACTGACGTTCAAAGCGATTACCATTGGGTCTGTCATCTACCCACAAGATGACGGCATCACCCGCTCTTCGCAATACTCTCGGCGTTACAGCCTGAGTCACTACGTTGACGTCATCCAGAACGCTTTGCTCTACATTACCCTCGCCTTTAGCAATGGTACCTTTGCTGGCCAATGCAGCGGCAAGATTGGCACTAGACTCAGCCCCTTTATTGAAGGTCTCGACTTCAAAGCCGGGACCTTTAATGGAAAGGCGGCTGAGGTTTTCAAGAAACCGGTTGATTGCAGTTCCAAATCGACATAGAAAAAACAGAACAATAGCGGGCCAAATAACAACATTGATTAACGATATCAGCTCATGAAGCATAACCAGGTTCTCCCATGAGACTTTCAGGAGCCAGACAGGCTCCTGACGTTCGAGCGTTGCTTCAGCCCACTTTTCGTCAGATTACAGAAACGGCCTCACGTCGCCGACGCCTTCGCGCAGCACCACCGGAGCGTCTTCAGTGAGATCGATAACCGTGGTCGGCTGCTGTCCAAGGAAGCCGCCGTGGATAATGAGGTCCACGACTTTCTCCAGACGATCTTTGATCTCTTCCGGGTCGGATTCGGTAAAGTCGCTGCCGGGCAGCATCAGCGAGGTGGAGAGCATCGGTTCGCCTAAGGTCTCAAGCAACGCCTGAGCGATGGGATTGGACGGGACGCGCATACCAATGGTTTTACGCTTCTCCTGCAGCAGCCGGCGCGGCACCTCTTTCGTTCCTTTGAGGATAAAAGTGTAGTTGCCCGGCGTATTGTTTTTCATCAGGCGAAACGCCACGTTGTCCACAAAGGCGTAGGTTGACAGTTCGGACAGGTCGCGGCACATCAGGGTGAAGTTGTGGCCGTCCGGCAGCTGACGGATGCGGCAGATCCGCTCCATCGCGCCCTTGTCTTCAATTTTGCAGCCCAGCGCGTAGCCGGAGTCAGTGGGATAAACGATCACCCCGCCCTTACGCACAATCTCCACCGCCTGGTTAATCAACCGCGCCTGCGGGTTATCCGGATGGATATAAAAAAACTGGCTCATACTTCCCTCTCAATTTTTATTCGGCGGCCGCTTCCCAGCTGTGCCAGACGCCTTCGACGCCGGCAGGGAGCCAGAGCTTACGGCCAAGCTCGATCCACGCGCAGGGTTGATGGAAATCGGATCCCTGCGACGCCAGAAGACCAAACTGCACGGCCAGGGCGGCCAGTTGAGCGCGTTCGTGGGGCGCCTGCTGGCACTGGGCCACTTCCATGGCATCACCGCCCTGCTCGCTAAAGTGGGCCAACAGCCGCTTCAGCCACTTGGCGGAAAGATCGTAACGTCCGGGATGGGCTATCACCGCCTTGCCGCCAGAATGATGAATGACATCAATTGCTTGTTTTATTGTACACCACTGCGGCGGCACGTAACCGGTTTTCCCGCGGGCAAGGTATTTTTTGAAGACCTCCGCCATGTTCTTCGCGTGGCCGGCCTCCACCAGAAAACGGGCAAAATGGCCGCGGGTGACGGCGCCACCGTCCGCCAGCCGCAGCGCCCCTTCCCAGGCGCCGGGGATGCGCGCCTTCTCCAGACGCTCGGCAATCATCTGGCCGCGCTGCTGGCGCCGCGCTTTCTGCTCCTCCAGCAGGGCGGTCATCGCCGGGTGCGCAATATCAATATTGAGACCCACAATATGAATCTCGTGATTCTCCCAGAGGGTGGAAATCTCGACGCCGTTCACCAGGGTCAAGGGTAATCCGGCGCGGGCAATCTCTTCCCGGGCCGCCGGGATAGCCGCCACGCTGTCATGGTCGGTGATCGCCAGCGTGCCAACGCGCATCTCATGGGCGCGATGGACCAGTTCCTGCGGAGTCAGCCGCCCGTCAGAGGCGGTGGTATGGCTGTGCAGATCGTAAATCACTGCGTATTGGCTGTCGCTCAAAAGGACTCCTGCTGGACATCAACGTAAATAAGCGCATTATCATACCGACAGGCAGAGAAAATCTGCAAACAAGGGTTGACTTTATTCCATCGAACTAGTTAACTAGTACGCAAGTTCACATGAAGGGGTATCACGATGAAAATGCACTTTATCACTCTGCACAGCTGGTGGCGCACCTCCTGATAACGGGCGGCGTGATCGCGTTTTGCATTCAGCATACAGATACCCGGCCCGCCAATGAGCGGGCTTTTTATTGGACAAAAATAATACGAACAGGCGAGAACAATAATGCAAACATCCAAACCGGCACTCGAGCTTCTCACCAGCGACGCCATCTACCGGGAGAACCCGACGGCGTTATTCCACCAACTGTGCGGCGCCCGTCCGGCCACCCTGCTGCTGGAATCGGCTGACATCGACAGCAAAGATGACTTAAAAAGCCTGCTGCTGGTCGACAGCGCGCTGCGCATCACTGCCCTCGGTGACACTGTCACCATTCAGGCCCTCTCCGCCAACGGCGCCGCGCTGCTGGAGCTGCTGGACGGCGCGCTGCCCTCCGGGATCGCCAATCAGCGCCAGCCCAACGGCCGCATCCTGACCTTCCCGGCGGTCAGCTCCCTGCTCGATGAAGACGCCCGCCTCTGCTCGCTGTCAGTGTTTGACGCCTTTCGTCTCCTGCAGGAGCTGGTGACCGTCCCGGCCAACGAGCGTGAAGCGATGTTCTTCGGCGGCCTGTTCGCCTATGACCTGGTGGCCGGCTTTGAAGATCTGCCGCCGCTGCAGAGCGACACCGCCTGCCCGGACTACTGTTTCTATCTGGCGGAGACCCTGCTGGTCATCGACCATCAGACCAAGCATACCCGCATTCAGGCGAGCCTGTTTACGCCGCTGGAGAGTGAAAAACAGCGCCTGGAGCAGCGCCTGAGCCAGCTGCGCCAGCAGTTGAACGAGCCGCCGCTTCCGCTGCCGGTCACCACCGTGGCCGAAATGCGCTGCAACGTTGACCAGAGCGATGAAGAGTACGGCGCGGTGGTGCGCAAAATGCAGCGCGCGATCCGCGCCGGGGAAATCTTCCAGGTGGTCCCTTCCCGCCGCTTCTCGCTGCCCTGCCCGTCACCGCTGGCCGCCTATGATGTGCTGAAGAAGAGCAACCCCAGCCCGTATATGTTCTTTATGCAGGACAACGATTTCACCCTGTTCGGCGCCTCGCCGGAGAGCTCGCTGAAGTACGATGCCGTCAGCCGTCAGATTGAGATCTACCCCATCGCCGGCACCCGGCCGCGCGGCCGCCGCGCCGACGGTTCGCTGGATCGCGATCTCGACAGCCGTATCGAACTGGAAATGCGCACCGATCACAAAGAGCTTTCCGAGCACCTGATGCTGGTGGACCTGGCGCGCAACGATCTGGCCCGCATCTGCACCCCGGGCAGCCGCTATGTCGCCGATTTAACCAAGGTTGACCGTTACTCCTTTGTCATGCATCTGGTCTCCCGGGTGGTGGGTGAACTGCGTCAGGATCTTGATGTACTGCACGCCTACCGCGCCTGCATGAACATGGGCACTCTCAGCGGCGCGCCGAAGGTTCGCGCCATGCAGTTGATTGCCGCCGCCGAAGGTAAACGACGCGGCAGCTACGGCGGCGCGGTGGGCTATTTCACCGCCCACGGCGACCTCGACACCTGCATCGTCATCCGTTCCGCCTACGTGCAGGAGGGTATCGCTACCGTCCAGGCCGGAGCCGGCATTGTGCTCGACTCGGTTCCCCAGTCGGAAGCGGATGAGACCCGAAATAAAGCCCGCGCGGTGCTGCGCGCCATTGCCCAGGCCCATCACGCGAAGGAGATTTTCTGATGGCTGACATTCTGCTGCTCGATAATATCGATTCTTTCACCTATAACCTGGCAGACCAGCTGCGCGCCAACGGCCATAACGTGGTGATTTACCGTAACTCCGTTCCGGCGCAGGCGCTGATTGAGCGTCTGGGCACCATGGACAACCCGGTGCTGATGCTCTCCCCTGGCCCGGGTACGCCAAGCGAAGCCGGCTGCATGCCGGAATTGCTGACCCGCATGCGGGGTAAGCTGCCGATCATCGGCATCTGCCTCGGCCACCAGGCCATTGTCGAAGCCTACGGCGGCTATGTCGGCCAGGCGGGCGAGATCCTCCATGGCAAAGCCTCCAGCATTGAGCACGACGGCCAGGCGATGTTTGCCGGTCTGGCTAACCCGCTGCCGGTGGCGCGCTACCACTCGCTGGTCGGCAGCAATATTCCCGCCGGGCTGACGATTAACGCCAATTTCAACGGCATGGTGATGGCGGTGCGTCACGATGCGGACCGGGTGTGCGGCTTCCAGTTCCATCCGGAATCGATCCTCACCACCCAGGGCGCGCGACTGCTGGAGCAGACTCTGGCCTGGGCGCTGCAGAAGCTGGAGCATACCAACACCCTCCAGCCAATCCTGGAGAAACTGTACCAGGCGGAAACCCTGAGCCAGCAGGAGAGCCACCAGCTGTTCTCCGCTGTGGTGCGCGGCGAAGTGAAGCCTGAACAGCTGGCCGCCGCGCTGGTCAGCATGAAAGTGCGCGGCGAGCAGCCGCAGGAAATTGCCGGCGCCGCCACCGCGCTACTGGAAAACGCCGCGCCGTTCCCGCGCCCGGACTACCTGTTTGCCGACATCGTCGGCACCGGTGGCGACGGCAGCAACAGCATTAATATCTCCACCGCCAGCGCGTTTGTCGCCGCCGCCTGTGGATTGAAAGTGGCGAAGCACGGCAACCGCAGCGTCTCCAGTAAATCAGGCTCTTCCGACCTGCTGGCGGCCTTCGGCATTAATCTCGATATGAACGCCGATAAATCCCGCGCGGCGCTCGATGAGCTGGGCGTCTGCTTCCTGTTCGCGCCCAAGTATCACACCGGTTTCCGCCACGCGATGCCGGTCCGTCAGCAGTTGAAGACCCGTACCCTGTTTAATGTGCTGGGACCGCTGATCAACCCGGCGCATCCGCCGCTGGCGCTGATTGGCGTCTACAGCCCGGAGCTGGTGTTGCCGATTGCGGAAACCCTGCGCGTACTCGGTTATCAGCGCGCGGCCGTGGTGCACAGCGGCGGGATGGATGAAGTCTCGCTGCATGCGCCCACGGTGGTCGCCGAGCTGCATGCCGGGGAAATCAAAAGCTATCAGTTGACCGCCGACGACTTCGGCCTGACGCCTTACCATCAGGCGCAGCTGGCGGGCGGTACGCCGGAAGAAAACCGTGACATTCTGACGCGCTTGCTACAAGGTAAAGGTGAAGCCGCTCACGAAGCCGCCGTCGCCGCCAACGTCGCCATGTTGATGCGTTTACACGGGCATGAAGATCTGAAAGCTAACGCTCAGCAGGTACTGGATGTGCTGCACAGCGGCGCGGCCTATGACAGAGTGACCGCCTTAGCGGCAAGAGGGTAAAGAATGCAGACCGTTTTAGCAAAAATCGTTGCCGACAAAGCGATTTGGGTGGAAGCCCGCAAACAACAACAACCGTTAGCCAGTTTTCAGAATGAGGTCGTCCCGACGCAGCGCAATTTCTATGACGCGCTGGCCGGCACCCGCACCGCGTTTATTCTCGAGTGCAAAAAGGCCTCGCCGTCGAAGGGGTTGATTCGCGAAGATTTCGATCCGGCGGCGATCGCCAGCATCTACAAACACTACGCCTCGGCGATCTCGGTGCTGTGTGATGAGAAATATTTCCAGGGCAGCTTCGATTTTCTGCCGATCGTCAGCAAGGTCGCGCCGCAGCCGATCCTGTGTAAGGACTTCACCATCGACCCTTACCAGATCTACCTGGCGCGCTACTATCAGGCCGACGCCTGCCTGCTGATGCTCTCGGTGCTCGACGATGAACAGTATCGTCAGCTCTCCGCGGTGGCTCACAGCCTGAATATGGGCGTACTGACCGAAGTCAGCAATGAAGAGGAGCTGGAGCGCGCCATCGCTCTGAAGGCGAAGGTGGTAGGCATTAACAACCGCGACCTGCGCGATATGTCGATTGACCTTAACCGCACCCGTCAGCTGGCGGCGCGTCTCGGCCCGGATGTCACGGTGATCAGCGAATCCGGCATCCATACCTATGCCGAAGTGCGTGAGCTGAGCCACTTCGCCAACGGCTTCCTGATCGGCTCCGCCCTGATGGAGCAGGCGGATCTGGAAGCGGCGGTCAAACGCGTGCTGCTCGGCGAGAACAAAGTGTGCGGCCTGACGCGCCCACAGGATGCCCAGGTGGCCTGGGAGTCCGGCGCCATCTACGGTGGCCTGATCTTCGTCCCGACCTCGCCGCGGGCGGTAAATGATGCCCAGGCCAAAGCGGTGATCGCCGCCGCGCCGCTGCAGTACGTCGGCGTCTTCCGCAATGCGCCGCTGGACGAGGTGGTCGCCCGCGCCCAGGCCCTGGGGCTGGCCGCCGTGCAGCTGCACGGTGATGAAGACCAGGCTTATATCGACGCGCTGCGCGACGCCCTCGCGGATAACGTCCGCATCTGGAAGGCGTTGAGCGTTGGCGAAACTTTGCCGGCCCGTACACTCCGCCATGTCGATAAGTATCTGCTCGACAACGGCCAGGGCGGCAGCGGCCAGCGTTTTGACTGGAGCCTGCTGCAGGGCCAGGATCTGCGCAACGTTATGCTGGCCGGCGGCCTCGGCGCCGATAACTGTGTGGAAGCGGCCAAAAGCGGCTGTGCCGGACTCGATTTCAATTCAGGCGTAGAGTCGCAACCCGGGATTAAAGACGCCAGCAAGCTGGCCTCCGTTTTCCAGACGCTGCGCGCATATTAAGGAGCAATAATGAGCACTTTACTGAACCCCTACTTCGGCGAATTCGGCGGCATGTATGTGCCGCAGATCCTGATGCCCGCCCTGCGCCAGCTGGAAGAAGCCTTTGTCAGCGCGCAGAAGGACCCGGACTTTCAGGCGGAATTCACCGACCTGCTGAAAAACTACGCCGGTCGTCCGACGGCCCTGACCAAATGTCGGAACCTGACCGAAGGGACCCGCACCACCCTGTACCTGAAACGCGAAGATCTGCTGCACGGCGGCGCGCACAAAACCAACCAGGTACTGGGCCAGGCTCTGCTGGCCAAACGGATGGGCAAAACCGAAATTATCGCCGAGACCGGCGCCGGCCAGCACGGCGTCGCCTCAGCGCTGGCCAGCGCCCTGCTCGGCCTGAAATGCCGTATCTACATGGGCGCCAAGGACGTCGAGCGCCAGTCGCCGAACGTCTTCCGTATGCGCCTGATGGGCGCCGAGGTGATCCCGGTGCACAGCGGCTCTGCCACGCTGAAAGATGCCTGTAACGAGGCGCTGCGCGACTGGTCCGGCAGCTACGAGAAGGCGCACTATATGCTGGGCACCGCCGCCGGTCCGCACCCGTTCCCAACCATCGTGCGTGAATTCCAGCGCATGATTGGCGAAGAGACCAAAGCGCAGATCCTCGAAAAAGAGGGACGCCTGCCGGACGCGGTGATCGCCTGCGTCGGCGGCGGGTCAAACGCCATCGGCATGTTCGCTGATTTTATCGAGGAAACCCAAGTCGGCCTGATCGGCGTGGAGCCTGCCGGGCACGGTATCGAAAGCGGGGAGCACGGCGCGCCGCTGAAGCATGGTCGCGTTGGGATCTACTTCGGCATGAAGTCGCCGATGATGCAAACCGCCGACGGCCAGATCGAGGAATCTTACTCCATTTCCGCCGGGCTGGACTTCCCGTCCGTTGGGCCGCAGCACGCGTATCTGAACAGCACCGGGCGCGCCGACTATGTGTCGATCACCGACGACGAAGCGCTGGACGCGTTCAAAGCGCTCTCCCGCCACGAAGGGATCATCCCGGCGCTGGAGTCCTCGCACGCCCTGGCCCACGCGCTGAAGATGATGCGCGAAAACCCGGAAAAAGAGCAGCTGCTGGTGGTTAACCTCTCCGGCCGCGGCGATAAAGACATTTTCACCGTACACGACATCCTGAAAGCGCGAGGGGAAATCTGATGGAATGCTATGAGACGCTGTTTGCCCAACTAAAAAACCGCCAGGAAGGCGCCTTCGTCCCCTTTGTGACCCTTGGCGATCCGGGACCGGAGCAGTCGCTGAAAATTATCGATGCGCTGATCGAAGGCGGCGCCGATGCCCTTGAGCTGGGGATCCCCTTCTCCGACCCGCTGGCGGACGGCCCGACCATCCAGGGCGCGGCCCTGCGCGCCTTCGCCGCGGGGGTGACCCCGGCGCAGTGCTTTGAGATGCTGGCGGCGATCCGCCAGAAGCATCCGACGATCCCAATCGGCCTGCTGATGTACGCCAACCTCGTCTTCAGCCCGGGTATCGATGAGTTCTATGCCCAGTGCGCCCGCGTCGGCGTCGACTCGGTGCTGGTCGCCGACGTGCCGGTGGAAGAGTCCGCCCCGTTCCGCCAGGCGGCGATGCGCCATAACATCGCGCCGATTTTCATCTGCCCGCCCAATGCGGATGACGATTTACTGCGCCAGATTGCCTCATATGGCCGCGGCTACACCTATCTGCTGTCGCGCGCCGGGGTGACAGGTGCGGAAAATCGCGCTGCGCTGCCGCTGCACCATCTGGTGGAGAAGCTGGCGGAATATCACGCCGCACCGCCGCTGCAGGGCTTTGGCATCTCCGCGCCGGAGCAGGTGAGCGCCGCCATTGACGCCGGCGCCGCCGGGGCGATCTCCGGTTCCGCCATCGTCAAAATCATCGAACGCCATCTTGATGAGCCGCAGACCATGCTCGACGAGCTGAAAGCCTTCGTCCGGAGCCTGAAGGCGGCGACCAAAACCGCCTGACCGTCAGCCGCCTGGCCTTGCGCCGGGCGGCGATTTCCTCGCGTTCTCTCCCCCTCCACATCATCTTGCACGCCTGCACATCAGACTGAACGATGATCGACACCTTGACGCCAGGCGATGCGCTTTAACGTGGAAATTGATGGCGGGCGGATACCGAAGATTTGCACCATGTTGAAAGTAAAAATATCGCTCTCCCTGGTACAGGAGAGCGATAGGTCAGGCAATCAATATTGCCCGAATATCATTGACGTTGGTTAACGTTGGGCCGGTCATTACCAGGTCATCGAGCGCATGAAAATAGCTATAGCTATCGTGTACATCAAGATAACTAGCCGCATTTAGACCACCCATTTTGCCGCGTGTTAGCGTGTCCGGGAATACCAGCGCACCTGCTGCATCTTCCGTTCCGTCGATACCATCACTGTCGCCAGCGATTGCCCATATACCGCTTTCTCCCTGCAACGCACAGGCCAGACTGAGCGCAAATTCAGTATTACGACCCCCTTTCCCGTGCTGACCCTGACTTACCGTCACGGTGGTTTCGCCCCCCGACAATAGCACTGCCGGACCGGAAACCGGATGACCATATTGCTTCACGGATTTAGCAATCCCGGCCATAACAATGGCCACTTCACGACTTTCGCCTTCTAACGCATCGCCGAGAATAAGCGGCGTAAGTCCGTGTCTGCACGCAGCCAGCGCGGCAGCCTGCAAAGCCAGCTGCGGCGTGGCAATGAGTTTTACTTCGCTGTTCGCTGTGCTTTCAACCGGGCCTGCCGGCTGGCTTAGCAGTTTATGAACAGGTTCCGGGGTCTGAATACCGTAGCGCTGAAGTACCCGAAGCGCTTCAAGCGGCGTGCTGTCATCGGCGACAGTAGGACCTGATGCCACATCTGCCGGGTTATCCCCCGGCACATCGCTGATAATCAGTGACACAATACGGGCCGGTTGCGCTATTCTTGCCAGCTTGCCGCCTTTCACCGCGGAGAGATGACGACGTACCAGATTCATCTCTTTGATATTGGCACCGCTGTGCAGTAGCGCGCGGGTAATGGCCTGCTTATCTTTCAATGTTAATCCTGGTGCGGGCAGCGCCATCAACGCCGACCCGCCACCGGAAATGAGCGCCAGCACCAGGTCATCAGAGGTCAATCCGCGCAGCGCTTCCACAATCAGCATTGCGGCAACTTCGCTCATCGAATCCGATACCGGATGAGCAGCCTCGATAATGCGGATGCGACCAGCAGGCACCGCGTAACCGTAACGCGTCACCACCACGCCAGACACATCCACATCCGGCCAGGCTGCATCCACAGCCGCTGCCATTGCCGCCGAGGCTTTACCGGCACCGATTACCACGCAGCGGCCACGCGGTTTTTCCGGCAGGTTAGACAGGATCGCAGGCCCGGCTCGGGCGCTGTCGACAGCATGCTGAAAAATATCCTGCAGGATCTCTGCAGGCTGTTCATTTATCATGGTTATACGGTCTCGGCGATATTTGCTCTGGCTTCGATAAATTCCACTACAGCGCGGGTGACGTCCGCGGTACTGGCCGTTCCACCGACATCTGGCGTCAGAATGCCTTTCTCACAAACATATTCGATACTTTCCATAATCAGCGCCGCGGCGTTACGCTCTCCCAGATGTTCAAGCATCTGTACCGCAGTCCAGAAGGTTGCTATCGGGTTAGCAATGCCTTTGCCGGTGATATCAAAAGCTGAACCATGGATAGGTTCGAACATGGAAGGGAAGCGGCGTTCCGGATCAATATTGGCGGTCGGCGCTACGCCCAGACTGCCCGCCAGCGCGCCGGCCAGATCGGAAAGGATATCGGCATGCAAATTGGTGGCAACGATGGTATCCAGGGTCTGGGGATGCAGCGTCATGCGGTGCGTCATCGCATCGACCAGCATCTTGTCCCACTGCACATCCGGGAATTCCTGCGCCACCTCGGCGGCAATCTCATCCCACATCACCATTCCGTGGCGCTGGGCGTTGGATTTAGTCACCACGGTCAGCAGTTTACGTGGACGAGACTGCGCCAGTCTGAAGGCATAGCGCATAATGCGAGTAACCCCGACGCGGGTGAAGATGGCCACCTCGGTGCCGACTTCTTCCGGTAAGCCACGGTGTGCACGGCCGCCGTTACCGGAATACTCACCTTCGGAGTTTTCGCGCACAATCACCCAGTCAAGATCGCCGGGCCCGCGGTTGCGCAGCGGTGAGGTGACACCCGGCAGGATTTTGGTTGGACGCACGTTGGCGTACTGGTCAAACCCCTGGCAAATTGGCAGGCGCAGACCCCAGAGTGTGATGTGGTCAGGGACATCCGGTGCGCCCACCGCGCCGAAGTAAATGGCATCAAATTTTTTTAGTGTGTTCAGCCCTTCTTCCGGCATCATCACGCCATGTTTTTTGTAATAGTCCGACCCCCAGTCAAAGGTCTCCACATCAAACTTCAGCTGCGGATCGTGGCGTGTCAGTGCATGCAGCACTTCAACACCTGCCGAGATGACTTCAGGACCAATACCGTCGGCAGGTATGGCGGCAATTTTATAGTTACGCATAGTAAATTCTCCGGTTAATGAGTATGAGGATGAGTGAGTTCTGCCGTTTGCGGTTTACCCGCCCTGGCAGAAAGGATCAGGACAATGAGGGCCGAAATAGCCAGCAGTCCGGCGACAAAGTACAGGCCCCAGGTGTAGCTACCGGTCTGCTCGCGGATCACGCCAATCATCATCGGGCCGACAAAGCCGCCCAGATTGCCGATGGAGTTAATCGTGGCAATACCCGCGGCCGCAGCCGGGCCGCTGAGGAACACGGTAGGCATACTCCAGAGGGGCGGTTTCGAGGCGCTGATGCCTGCGGTGACCAGGGTTAAGGCAACAATCACGGTAAACAGTGTGCTGACGTTACCGGCGTAAATCAGACCGGCTGCTGCCAGCAGGCAGGCACCAATCACATGCCAGCTGCGCTCTCTGGTGCGGTCAGAATGCCGCGCCCACAGGATCATGGCGATGACGCCGATGACCGCCGGGAAGGCGTTGAGGAAGCCAATCTCCAGTGAGGTAGCACCGAAGCTGCGGATGATTTGCGGGGACCAGATGCCAAGTGTGTACAAGCCGGCAGAAGTACCGAAATAGACCAGCGCCAGAGCCAGTACCCGCTTATCCGCCAGTCCTTTCCATGCGCTGCTGTGGTTCTGTTTTGCCGCCCGGGCCAGCTCCTCGGCCTGCATGGTGTTTTCCAGCCATGCACGCTCTTCGTCAGTCAGCCATTTGGCTTTGGCCGGACGATCAGTAAGAAAGAACAGAACCACAACGCCGAGTATCAGCGCTGGCAAGGCTTCCAGCACAAACATCCACTGCCAGCCGGCGTAGCCGAGAAAGCCATGCATCTCCAGCAGGGCGGCAGAAACAGGCGATCCCAATGCTGTAGAGAGCGGGGCTGCGGCCATAAAGATGGCGGTAACCTGCGCGCGTCTGGCTGCCGGGAACCAATAACTGAGATAAAGGATAATTCCCGGGAAGAAACCGGCTTCCGCTACACCGAGTAGAAAACGCAGAATGTAGAAGCTCGTCGTACCCTGCACAAAAGCCATGCAGCCAGAGACCAGGCCCCAGGTGATCATGACGCGGGCAATCCAGATGCGGGCACCTACTTTATGGAGAATTAAGTTTGACGGCACCTCAAACAGAAAGTACCCCAGGAAGAAGATGCCGGCGCCCAGCCCAAAAACGGTAGGTGAAAAACCCAGATCCTGATTCATGGTCAGGGCGGCAAAGCCAATGTTGACACGGTCGAGGAAGGCAATGAAGTACAGCAGCATGATGAAAGGAATAATGCGCAGGGTAACCTTGCGCATCACCTTCTTTTCGAGGTCGTTTTTCATGACGGATGCTCCATAGTGATGTAGGGTTGTTATCGTTTTGTAATAAACCCAGTATGAAGTTTTGAACCGCTTTATCATCGGCATGGCTTTATATAAATAATTTGCATAATCAGGTTTTGGTGAAAAAATGGATATAAATCAGCTACGTTGCTTTGTGGTATTGGGTGATGAGCTTCACTTCGGCCGTGCTGCCCGTAAACTTGAAATGATGCCTGCGTCACTGAGTCGCTTCATCAAACTGCTGGAAGATGATTTGGGGATAAGACTACTGAATCGATCGACCCGCAATGTGTCGCTAACGCCTGAAGGTGCCGCCTTTTTAAATGAGGCCAAAACGGTCATTGCTGATTTCGATGCGCTACGGCAGCGATTCCGGAAAAATAGCCTGTTGCAGAAAAGGACGTTGCGGATCGGAGCTATCGATAGCGCAGCCAAAGGATTACTTCCTGAACTGCTTAATCTTTTCGTCAGGCGTTTTCCGGAGGCAGACATTCATCTTACGGAAGATAAATCTCACAAACTTATCCCCCGACTCATTTCAGGATGGCTGGATGTGGTCTTTGTACGTCCGCCGGAACATATTGATGCCACGCTGACAACACGTTTTATCGCCAATGAAACCTGCGTGCTCGCCGTGCCCGCTAACCACCGCCTGGTCAGTTATGACGAAGTCAGTATCGATGACTTCCGACACGAGCCGGTTATCGTGCCGGAAAGAGGCACCCGGCGTCACAGCCATGACCTGACAATGAATATTTTCAAGGAGGGTGGCAGCATGCCTGTCATCGCGCAGTATGCCGAAGAGAAGCAGACTATCCTGAGTTTTGTTGCCGCTGGACTGGGCATCGCTCTGGTGCCTGCGTCATATAAAGATATGAATGCGGACGGCGTGAAATACCTTAAGCTCGCGCCCAAAAAACATATCGAAGGCCTTCCCCTCAGCGCGATGTGGCATCAGGGAAATAACACTATCTATTTGCGATCCCTACTGGAGATACTTTCCGACAACATCGACGAGCTGACCCGTGATTTGTGACGGAAAAAGATGATTGTTGCGCCGGGGCGGCAACACGCGAGAATTTAGTTCGGTTGCTTACAGGCGAGCCCCTGGGCTTCCAGTTTCTTCACCTGGCGACTGACGGTGGTGTAATCGCGCCCTAAATGATCCGCCAGCTCCCCCCCACCGGGCCATGGCGCCCTACCGTCACCAGCAGCGGAAACAGCATCTGTTCCAGCTGGACGCCGGCCGCCTGGAGGATCTGCTCATCGCGCACCGGCTGGTTCATCACGCTGATGATATCCAGCAGCGCACGGTCTTTACCCTTGGATAAAAATCGCTTCCGCACAAAAGATGGGGTTGATATCTTAAATGAGAAATATTATCTTTCTCATTACTGAATAGTTGAGTAAATAACTCAGGTATTCAGTACGACATTGCTCACATTGCTTCCAGTATTTTTGCCCGCACTTGTGCGGGCTTTTTTTTTACTCACAACACACCTCACGCACCAGCTGCCGCAGCCGGCGGTCAAGCCGCAGGGGCTGCTGGGTGTGATGTCCTCCGGCCAGGGCAGTCTGACGAACAATCTCGGCGGCCAGCGGGAGCTCTACCGCGTAAGTAAAGCCGCGCTGAATATGTTCATGCGCAGCTTCGCCGCTCGCCCCACCTCGGCCTCCCACCCGCTGGTAGTGATGGCTCCGGGATGGATCCGCACCGAGCTCGGCGGGGCCGACGCTCCCTTGACCATCGAAGAGACCATCCCACGCCTGGTGAACGTCCTGCTCGACAAGCAGCGGCGCCCGGGACTGGAGTATCTGAATTACCAGGGCCGCACGGTGCCCTGGTAAGCCCGCCGGGACGCCTGCCTCCGGGCGTCCTCCGGCGCCCGCCCGGCGTCATTGACCCAGGGTCACCACGCTATGTACCGCTTTGTCCCGCCACCTTCGCCGAGCTAATCCGCCTTTTTTGTTCAAAATTTATGAAATTTGTAAACGGTGGTGAAGAAATCAGTTTAAACGTCAACTTTTCTGTGTAAATATTAAGGCGAATGATAACTATTCTTTTTATCATTTATAGAGTCACGCCGGGTCAGCGCAAGCCAGACGACGAATAACGTCGCTTTTGCGCGGCGTGATATGTGCGAATAACTAAAAATAAGCCTGCATTTATCATGGAAAAAAACGCTTCTCTGCCGTTTGGCAGTTTCAACTCATTGGCATTGTTTACGGGTCTGTGTCTGGGGGCCGCGCCGGCAACCGGCATGGCAGCGGAAAAATCAGTCAAAAATAATGAAGAGACGCTGGTGGTGGAAGCCGCCCCGCCTTCGCTTTATTCTCCCGGGGCCTCCGCCGATCCCAAGTTTAATAAACCGCTGGTGGATACCACTCGCACCATCACCGTGATCCCCGAACAGGTCATTAAAGATCAGGGCGTCACCAACCTGACTGACGCCCTCAAGAACGTCCCTGGCGTCGGGGCGTTTTACGCCGGGGAGAATGGCAGCTCAACCACCGGGGACGCCATCTTTATGCGCGGCGTGGACACCTCCAACAGTATTTATGTGGACGGCATTCGCGATATCGGCAGCGTGACGCGGGATACCTTCAATACCCAGCAGGTGGAAGTCATCAAAGGGCCCGCCGGCACGGACTATGGCCGCAGCGCCCCCTCCGGCTCGATCAATATGATCAGCAAGCAGCCGCGCCTTGACTCCGGGATCGACGGTTCGGCCAGCATCGGCAGCGCCTGGTCGCGCAGGGGTACCCTTGATCTTAACCAGGCCTTCGGCGACAACGCCGCGTTTCGCCTCAACCTGATGGGCGAAAAAACTCACGACGCCGGCCGGGATAAGATTGAGAACGAGCGCTATGGCATCGCTCCGTCGCTGGCCTTTGGCCTCGATACGCCCACCCGTCTGTATCTGAACTATCTCCACGTCCGGCAGAACAACACCCCGGATGGCGGGATCCCCACCGTCGGCCTGCCGGGCTATTCAGCGCCTTCGCCGAAGTATGCCGCGCTCAATTCCGCCGGTAAGGTCAATACCAGCAATTTCTATGGCACCGACTCCGATTACGATAAATCCACCACTGACAGCGGCACCCTGCGCTTCGAACACGATCTGACGGACAATACCACCGTGCGCAATACCACCCGCTGGTCGCGGGTGAAGCAGGAGTATCTCCTGACTGCGGTGATGGGCGGCGCGAGCAATATCACTGCCCCCGACATCAATGACGTCAACACCTGGAGCTGGTCACGGCTGGTTAATACCAAAGATGTCAGCAACCGCATTCTGACCAACCAGACCAATATCACCTCGACCTTCAATACCGGCTCGATAGGCCATGACGTTAGCGCCGGCGTGGAGTTTACCCGGGAAAACCAGACCAACTATGGCGTCAACGCCCTGACCGCCCCGGCGGTGAATCTCTATCATCCGGTGAGCAGCCTGTCGATTGGCGGGCTGGACAGGAACGGGGCGAACGCCAACGGCCAGACCGATACCTTCGGCATTTATGCCTTCGATACGCTGGCGCTGACCGATCGGGTTGAGGTCAACGGCGGGCTGCGTCTCGACAGTTACCATACCAAATATGACAGCGCCACCGCCTGCGGCGGCAGCGGACGCGGGGCTGTCGCCTGCCCGCCAGGACAGTCGACCGGCAGCCCGGTCACCACAGTCGATACCGCCAAATCCGGTAACCTGGTTAACTGGAAGGCCGGGGCGCTGTATCGCTTAACCGAGCAGGGCAATATCTACGTCAACTATGCCATCTCGCAGCAACCGCCGGGGGGCAGCAGCTTCGCGCTGGCCGCCAGCGGCAGCGGCAACAGCGCCAACCGGACCGACTTTAAACCGCAGAAGGCGAAATCCAGCGAACTGGGCACCAAGTGGCAGATCCTCGACAAACGCCTGCTGCTCAGCGCGGCGTTATTCCGTACCGATATTGAAAACGAAGTGGCCGCCAACGATGACGGAACCTGGTCGCAATACGGCAAAAAGCGCGTGGAGGGGTATGAGCTCTCCGCGACCGGGAACCTGACCCCGGACTGGACGATCATCGCCGGCTACACCCAGCAGCATGCCAAGGTGACAGAGGGGCAGAATGTGGCGCAGGATGGCTCTTCCGCGCTGGCCTACACCCCGAAACATGCCTTTACGCTGTGGACGCAGTATCAGGCCACCAGCGATTTGTCCGTCGGCGGCGGCGTGCGCTATGTCGGAAGCCTGCGCCGGGGCAGCGATGGCGCGGTCGGTACCCCGGATCACACCGAGGGCTACTGGGTCGCCGACGCCAAACTGGGCTATCGGGTCAACAGCAACCTCGATCTGCAGCTCAATATGTACAACCTGTTTGATACCGATTACGTGGCTTCCATCAACAAGAGCGGCTATCGCTATCATCCGGGCGAACCCCGTACCTTTATGCTGACGGCGAACGTCCATTTCTGAGTCTGTACGTGGGGCCATCGCGCCCCACCTTTTTGAGAGGACACCGCAATGATGTATCACATTCCTGACGTGCTAACGGCGGACCAGGTGGCTGAATATGCCCGCCTGCTGGCGCAGGCCGAATGGGTTGACGGGCGGGTTACCGTCGGCAGCCAGGGGGCGACCGTCAAACAAAACCAGCAGATCGATACCCGCACGCCGCTGTACGCCCGTCTTCAGGGCGCCGTACTCGACGCGCTGCGCGGCCATCCGCAGTTTTTTTCCGCCGCGCTGCCGCGGACGATTTCCGCACCGTTGTTTAATCGCTACGGGCCGGGGGAGACCTACGGCTTTCATGTCGATGGCGCGGTGCGTCAGAACGGCGAAGCGGGCTGGATGCGGACCGATTTATCGGCGACGCTGTTTCTCTGCGAACCGGAAAGCTATGAAGGAGGCGAACTGGTCATTGAAGATACCTATGGCCAGCATCGGGTGAAGCTCCCGGCCGGGCATCTGGTGCTCTATCCCGCCAGCAGCCTGCACTGCGTCACCCCGGTCACCCGCGGCGTACGCCAGGCCTCTTTCCTGTGGATCCAGTCGATGGTCCGCGACGATAAGCAGCGCGCGATGCTCTACGACCTGGACCGCACGATCCAGTCGCTCAAAACTCGCTTTGGCGACGGAGAAGAGGTGCTCTCCCTGCTCAATATGTATCACAACCTGCTGCGCCAGTGGACGGAAGTGTGATCCGCAGGCGAAGGGGTATCGCAGGGAGGAGTGAGGAGGAACAAACTGGCCGTCCGCTGGCCAGTTTGCAGCAGGCGTTAGAACCGATAGCCTGCGGAGAACATAAACACCCACGGATCCAGGCGGGTGCTGACTTTCTGGTCCACACCGCCGGCTTTGAATTTCACATCGGTATCGATATCCATGTACCACACCGACATATTCAGCAGCCAGTCACGGTTAATCAGGTAATCGAGGCCGACCTGCCCTGCCGCGCCCCAGGAGTCCTTCAGGCTCAGATCGGAAAGCCCGGCCGCCTTACCGTTATCGTTAAAGTCTTCATTAAAGAAGGTGGTGTAGTTAATCCCCGCCCCCACGTACGGGCGCACCTTGCTTTGCGCATCGCCAAAGTACCACTGCGCCATCAGGGTGGGTGGCAACTGATGGACGGTGGCGATGGTGCCGGTTGGCCCGGTACCAACCTTATGGCGGAACGGCGTTGCCGCCAGCAGTTCCACGCCGATGTTATCGGTCGCCATATAGGTAAAGGTTAAACCCAACTGAGTGTTGTTACTGACGTTGAAACCGCCCAGGCTGCCTAACACATTGTCAGAGCCCTCCGTCGGTCGGACGGTGGCGGTCCCGGCGCGAATGAAAAATTCACCCGCTTCATGCGCCCAGACGCTGCCGGTGGAAAGAGTGCTTAGAATTAATGCCGCCGCTGCTAACTTCTTCATGTCCACTTCCTCATTATGGTTTTTCAGCGCGGCCAAATATACCTATAACGAGTTACGTTTGATCTGTTTTAGATCACACTAAAACCTTAGATTTAACATTTATTGATCCAGATTAATTTTTGATACCGATCGCAATACGCTGAATCCTTCACACATCAATTTTCACTTTTCGCGAAAAAAATTATTTCTGCCCCTCTTGCCGCCACTGAGGCGGCTGGATAAGTTAACTGCCGACAATCTGTGTTGATGCGTTTTTTTCAGGTGTAATTATGAGTGAAATCAACCCGTGCATGACGTGCGGTGCCTGTTGTGCGTATTTTCGTGTCTCTTTCTACTGGGCGGAAGCCGACGACGCGGGTGGCCTGGTGCCCTCCGCGCTGACCGAGCCGCTAACCCCTTTCCTGCGCTGCATGAGCGGCACCAATCAACGCCAGGGCCGCTGCGCGGCGCTATCGGGCGAGATCGGCGACGCCGTCCACTGCACTATCTATGAAAACCGTCCCTCGCCATGTCGCGAATTCGCCATGTCCGGGGAAGATGGCGAGGAAAACGACGCCTGCAACCGGGCGCGAGCGCGCTATGGCCTGCCGCCATTGCGGCCTCTTTACAAAGATATACCTGCCCTGACCGGCGCAGAGAGTGCTACGACGGAACGATTTGCGGTACAATCGCCGGCTAGTTAACACCTGCGACACTCAAGGAGAATGCATGTCTATCACGGCGAAGTCCGTCTACCGTGACACCGGGAATTTTTTTCGTAATCAGTTCATTACCATTTTGCTGATTGCGCTGTTGTGCGCGTTCATTACGGTAGTACTTGGCCATGCCTTTTCACCCAGCGACGAGCAGCTGTCGATACTCAGCGAAGGCGATAACCTCGCCGGTAGCGCAGGCCTGTTCGAGCTGGTGCAGAATATGACGCCGGAGCAGCAGCAGGTTCTGCTGCGCGCCTCGGCGGCATCGACCTTCTCGGGTCTGGTGGGCAATGCGATCCTCGCCGGCGGCGTCCTGCTGCTCATCCAGCTGGTCTCTGCCGGTCATCGCGTCAGCGCTCTGCGCGCTATCGGCGCCTCGGCGCCGGTGCTGCCGAAGCTGCTGCTATTGATCCTCTTCACCACCTTCCTGGTGCAGATGGGGATGATGTTAGTGCTGGTGCCCGGCGTCCTGTTGGCCATTGTGCTGGCCTTTGCGCCGATCATGCTGGTGCAGGACAAAATGGGCATCCTCAGCGCCATGCGCAGCAGCATGCGTCTGGCCTGGGCCAATTTGCGGCTGGTGGCGCCGGCCATTATCGGCTGGCTGGTGGCGAAAACCCTGCTGCTGCTGTTCGCTTCCAGCTTTGCCGTGCTGACGCCGAACGTCGGCGCGGTGGTCATCAACACCATCAGCAACCTGATTTCCGCCCTGTTGCTGATCTATTTATTCCGCGTGTATATGCTTATCCGTAGCTAATTTTAACCTGGACCGGGAAATTTCCCGGTCCGTCCTGACAGACGGGATCGATGTATGAAGCAGTTTCTGGATTTTTTACCGCTGGTGGTCTTCTTCGCCTTCTACAAGCTTTACGATATCTACGCCGCTACCACGGCGCTGATTGTGGCGACCGCCATCGTGCTGATCTACAGCTGGGTGCGCTACCGTAAAATCGAAAAAATGGCGCTGATCACCTTCGTGCTGGTGGCCGTCTTCGGCGGATTAACGCTCTTCTTCCACAATGATGAGTTTATTAAATGGAAGGTGACGGTGATCTATGCGCTGTTCGCCGGCGCGCTGCTGTTCAGCCAGTGGGTAATGAAAAAGCCGCTTATCCAGCGTATGCTGGGTAAAGAGCTGACCCTGCCGCAGCAGGTCTGGTCGCGTCTAAACCTGGCGTGGGCGGCGTTTTTTATCCTTTGTGGGCTGGCTAATATCTATATCGCCTTCTGGTTGCCGCAGAATATCTGGGTTAACTTTAAGGTCTTCGGTTTAACCGCCCTCACGCTGGTCTTTACCTTGCTGAGCGGGATCTACATCTACCGCCATATGCCGCAGGACGACCACCACTAATCCCCCGGCAGCCTGCGCCCGCCTCCGCGGGCGCTATCCCCTATTCTCTCTCCGCCGTTTTCATAGTAGCATCCCGCTGATCGTCTTTGACCACAACAGAGTAGAGCATGACAACAACAAATCTCGCCCCGAAGGGCGAAATGGTTTTACGCACCCTGGCAATGCCGGCGGATACAAATGCCAACGGGGATATTTTTGGCGGCTGGCTGATGTCGCAGATGGATATCGGCGGCGCCATTATGGCCAAAGAGATCGCCCAGGGTCGCGTGGTGACCGTGCGCGTGGATGGGATGACCTTTTTACGTCCGGTGGCCGTGGGCGACGTGGTGTGCTGCTATGCCCGCTGCGTGAAGCGCGGCAATACCTCAGTAACCATCAACATCGAAGTGTGGGTGAAAAAAGTCTCTTCAGAACCGATTGGCCAGCGCTACAAGGCGACGGAAGCGCTGTTTATCTACGTCGCCGTCGATAATCAGGGTAAACCCCGCCCTCTGCCGGCGGAATAAGATGGCGCCCGGCTAACCGGGCACCTGGCTTAGAGAAAGCCCAGCAGCGAGAAGAAGAAGTAGCCGATGACAATTACGATCACCGGCAGCACGTACAGCGGGAAATACTGCACCAGGATCGTATGTCGCGGCACTACAATGCGTTCGGCGAGCTGCTCGCGAGTTAACCCTTCCGCGCCTTTCGCCTGCTCGAGGATCAGCTGATCCTCAATCCCCTCGCGGAGAAATTTCGCCTGCCGCGCCATCCGCGCGCCGGAGGCTTGCAGCGCCATACCGACGAACACCAGAATGAAGATAATCCAGAAGCCGATGTTCAGACTGTGGTGAAAATCCGGCAGCGGTGAGTTGTACCAGAAAAAGTTCAGGAACGGCGTGTTAAAGCGCATCATCTCAATCATGACGTGCGCAAAATCCATCATTACCGCGTCAATGCCGGGTTTCTTTTCACTGTGCTCATACATAAATTTGAGGACAGAAATCAGCGTCGACAGCACGGCGGGAATAAAGATGACCCATCCCAAAATACGTTTGATGACCGCAATGCGTCCAGCTTGTTGGTACGTCATGAGTTCCCCTTGTTAAAGACGCGTTAGTGGTTCGCCTGCCGCCCGTTGCGTGGCGCAGGCGCTCCTCGCTTACCCGAATGTGTCGGGTATAAGTCTATCTTCCACGGCGAATTTCGCCCAATAACGCGCGGTATGATATACCATGAATGCCGATTCGTTTATCTGATTACGCAACAGGAGAAGGACATATGTCAGCGAAGCGCCGCATTGAGGCTGCGATTTTTGATATGGACGGGTTGCTGATTGACTCTGAGCCGCTTTGGGATCAGGCGGAGGTCGAGGTCATGGAGAGCCTGGGGGTGGATACCCGCCGCCGCGATGAACTGCCCGACCTGCTGGGTCTGCGAATCGACCTGGTGGTGGATCTGTGGTACGCGCAGCAGCCGTGGCGCGGCGTGGACCGCGCGGAAGCCACCGCGCGCATTATCCGTCGCGCCATTGAACTGGTGGAAGCCTCACGTCCGCTGCTGCCGGGGGTGCGCGAGGCGGTGGCCCTGTGTAAAGCCCAGGGGTTGAAGGTTGGGCTGGCCTCAGCCTCGCCGCTGGTGATGCTGGAGAAAGTGCTCAATATGTTCGAGCTGCACGATCAGTTTGATGCCCTCGCCTCGGCGGAGCATCTGCCCTGGAGCAAACCGCACCCGCAGGTGTATCTCAACTGCGCCGCCGCCCTCGGGGTCGACCCACAGCGCTGCGTCGCGCTGGAGGACTCGGTCAACGGCATGATCGCCAGCAAAGCTGCGCGCATGCGCGCTATCGTGGTGCCGGAAGCGGAGAACAGCCGCGACCCGCGCTTTGTGCTGGCGGACGTCAAGCTGCCGTCACTGCAGGCCCTGACCGTCGAGGCGCTGCTCGGGTAAGGCCGCTGGCGGCTGACGCGATCGCCGTCACGCCGCCGGCAATAAAATCAAAACAGCGTTTCATTTTAATTGTAATTTTGTTTTTCTGCCTCTATGCTGGGCACAGGTGGCGTCATCGTACGCCTGAAGATCAGCACGCAGAGGTGAATATGGTACTGAACGCCTTCGACCTGACGGGTAAGGTCGCCATCGTGACCGGTTGCGATACCGGCCTGGGACAGGGAATGACGCTGGGCCTGGCGCAGGCCGGATGCGATATCGTCGGCATCAATCGCAAAATTCCCCACGACACGGCCGCGCAGGTTGAGGCGCTGGGCCGCCGCTTTCATGCCATTCAGGCGGATCTCAGCCATCAGGATGATATGACCGTTCTGGTCGACCAGGCGGTGGCGGCGATGGGCCGGGTCGATATTCTGGTTAACAACGCCGGGATTATCCGCCGCCATGACGCCCTGACCTTCACGGAAAGCGACTGGGACGCGGTCATCGATCTGAATGTGAAAGCGGTTTTCTTCCTCTGCCAGGCGGTCGCCAGGCAGTTCATTCGCCAGGGTGAAGGCGGGAAAATTATTAACATCGCCTCGATGCTCTCGTTTCAGGGCGGGATCCGCGTCCCCTCTTATACCGCCTCGAAAAGCGGCGTGCTGGGCCTGACCCGCCTGCTGGCCAACGAATGGGCTGGTCAGGGTATCAACGTCAACGCCATTGCGCCCGGGTATATGGCCACTAATAACACCCAGGCGCTGCGCGAAGATGAAGAGCGTAACCAGGCAATCCTTGAGCGTATCCCCGCCGGTCGCTGGGGGGGGCCGGGTGACCTGCAGGGGCCGGCGGTGTTTCTCGCCTCGTCCGCCGCCGACTATATTCATGGCTATACCCTGGCCGTCGACGGCGGATGGCTGGCTCGCTGAGAATTTGTGACAAAGAGTTACACCGTCACCTCTTCCGTGCACTGTATAAAAACCCTATACTGTATGAATCGACAGTTTAGGGTGTGTTATCATGACGGCGGAAGGCCATCTCTTCTTTTCAATCGCCTGCGCAGTATTTGCCAAAAACGCAGAGTTAACGCCGGTGCTGGCGCAGGGCGACTGGTGGCATATTGTGCCCTCCGCGGTCTTGACCTGCCTGCTGCCGGACATCGATCACCCAAAGTCGTTTCTTGGCCAGCGGCTGAGCTGGATCTCCAGGCCCGTGGCGCGGGCCTTTGGCCACCGCGGCTTCACCCACAGCCTGCTGGCGGTGTTTGGCGCGCTGACGCTATTCTACCTCAAGGTGCCTGACAGCTGGATTGTCCCGGCGGACGCCCTCCAGGGCCTGGTGCTGGGCTATCTCAGCCACATTCTCGCCGATATGCTCACCCCCGCCGGAGTGCCGCTGCTATGGCCGTGTCGCTGGCGCTTCCGGCTGCCGATCCTTGCGCCGCGCAAAGGCAACCAGCTGGAGCGCGCCTTATGCATGGCGCTGTTCGTCTATGCCGTCTGGATGCCGCAGACGCTGGCGGACAACAGCGCGATACGCTGGTCTTCCGGGGTGATTAATTCCCTGCAGATCACCTTCAATCGCTTCATAAGTCACCAGAGTGGGCGATAAACCGGCAGAAAACGCCATTTGGTTATAACCCATTCCATTTGAATATAAGTCCTTGATAACGCCTTCTGCTAACCTTGCGGTCATAAGAGCTGGTTATCCACCAGCCCAGGTTATAAAAATATCAGGAGAACGGGGATGAACTTTCCATTAATAGCGAACGTAGTCGTGTTCGCCGTATTGCTGTTTGCGCTGGGGCAAACTCGCCATAAACAGTGGAGCCTGGCCAGGAAGGTCCTGGTCGGCCTGGCGATTGGCGTGATCTTCGGTCTGGCGCTACAGCTGATCTATGGGTCTGACAGCCAGGTGCTGAAAGATTCCATCCAGTGGTTCAATATCGTCGGCAACGGTTATGTCCAGCTGCTGCAAATGATCGTTATGCCGCTGGTCTTCGCATCAATCCTTAGCGCGGTGGCCCGCCTGCACAATGCCTCGCAGCTGGGGAAAATCAGCTTCCTGAGCATCGGTACTCTGCTGTTCACCACCCTGATCGCCGCCCTGGTTGGCGTGCTGGTGACCAACATGTTCGGCCTCACCGCCGAGGGGCTGGTCCAGGGCAGCGCGGAGACCGCCCGTCTGAACGCCATTCAGAGCAACTATGTGGGTAAAGTGGCCGATCTCAGCGTCCCGCAGCTGATCCTCTCCTTCGTGCCGAAGAACCCGTTTGCTGACCTCACCGGGGCTAACCCGACCTCGATCATCAGCATCGTCATTTTCTCGGCGTTCCTCGGCGTCGCAGCCCTGAAGCTGCTGAAAGAGGATGTGGAAAAAGGCCAGCGCGTACTGACCGCCATCGATACCCTGCAGGGCTGGGTGATGAAGCTGGTTCGTCTGGTGATGCAGCTGACCCCTTACGGCGTGCTGGCGCTGATGACCAAAGTGGTTGCCGGGTCGAATCTACAGGATATCATCAAGCTTGGCGGCTTCGTGGTGGCCTCGTACATCGCGCTGGGCATCATGTTTGTCGTTCACGGCCTGCTGCTGGCGATTAACGGCATCAGCCCGCTGAAGTACTTCCGTAAAGTCTGGCCGGTGATCACCTTCGCCTTCACCAGCCGCTCCAGCGCCGCCTCCATTCCGCTGAACGTGGAAGCGCAGACCCGTCGTCTCGGCGTACCGGAGTCGATTGCCAGCTTCTCCGCCTCCTTTGGCGCCACCATTGGTCAGAACGGCTGCGCCGGTATCTACCCGGCCATGCTGGCGGTGATGGTCGCACCGACCGTAGGCATCAACCCGCTGGATCCGATGTGGATTGCCACCCTCGTGGGCATCGTCACCGTCAGCTCGGCGGGCGTCGCCGGAGTGGGCGGCGGGGCCACCTTCGCCGCGCTGATCGTCCTGCCGGCGATGGGCCTGCCGGTGACCCTCGTGGCGCTGCTGATCTCCGTCGAACCCCTGATCGATATGGGGCGTACCGCGCTGAACGTTAACGGTTCCATGACCGCCGGGACGCTGACCAGCCAGTGGCTGCGCCAGACGGACAAGTCGATTTTCGATAGCGAAGAAGAGGCCGAACTGGCACATCGCTAAACGGTAAGCACAAAAAAACCGCTGATAATCAGCGGTTTTTTTATTTCTGCAGCAGATTCAGGCTTCAATCTCACCTTCCTGACGCACCTGGTTAGCCCAGCGCTGCGCCGACTCCGGCACGCTGAACGCCGGTGAACGGCGGAAATGCTCCCCCATCAGCAGAAAGGCGACATACTTCCCTCGCAAAATCCAGACATCGCGAAAATGGTCCATTTTCACGGCATGTTCCGGGGGCGCAGGCTCCACGCGCGGCACGTAGCTAATGACAGGGCGATTTTGTTGGCGCAATGGTTTCATAACAAATGGATTCACTAAGCAAAGCGGGAAACAGAAACCTCTATCATAGCCGATCGTGGCCCCGTTCGTCGCCCCCCTGCCGCCGATGCGCATTTTAGGATAACTCCCTGCCCCCTCGCCGGGCGCAGCCAGCGTAATGTTCTATAGTTAGAAGGGTTTTGGTTTATCAACGACCACTTTTAGCAATGAAAGCAGGAGACGAGCAATGTCTGATAAGCACCCAAACCCTCACCATCAGCAGGCACCGGTTCACGGCAGCGAGGAAGCGCAGCCGGGTCTCGACTCGCTGGCGCCGGATGACCGGGAGTGGCGCCCCACGCCGAAACCCACCGCCCCTGGCGCTGAACCGACCGCCCCTGGCAGCCTGAAAGCGCCTGATACCCACAGCAGCAAACTTGACGCCCTGGAGCCGCAGCGCAAAGGCGGAGAAGACTATCCGCTGACCACCAACCAGGGCGTGCGCATTGCCGACGATCAGAACTCGCTGCGCGCCGGCGCCCGCGGCCCAACGCTGCTGGAAGATTTCATTCTGCGGGAGAAGATCACCCACTTCGACCATGAGCGAATTCCGGAGCGTATCGTTCATGCCCGCGGCTCAGCGGCCCACGGTTACTTCCAGCCCTACAAAAGCCTGACAGCGTTGACCAAAGCCGATTTTCTCTCGGCAGCCGATAAAATCACCCCGGTCTTTGTGCGCTTCTCCACCGTGCAGGGCGGCGCGGGGTCGGCGGACACCGTTCGCGATATTCGCGGCTTCGCCACCAAGTTTTACACCGACGAGGGGATTTTTGACCTCGTCGGCAACAACACCCCGGTCTTCTTCATTCAGGACGCGCTGAAGTTTCCCGACTTTGTCCACGCCGTGAAGCCTGAGCCCCACTGGGCCATCCCCCAGGGACAAAGCGCTCACGACACCTTCTGGGACTACGTTTCCCTGCAGCCGGAAACGCTGCACAACGTGATGTGGGCGATGTCCGATCGCGGCATCCCGCGCAGCTATCGCACCATGGAAGGCTTCGGGATCCACACCTTCCGCCTGATCAATGCCGAGGGCAAAGCCACCTTTGTTCGCTTCCACTGGAAACCGGTCGCCGGCAAGGCGTCGCTGGTGTGGGATGAAGCGCAGAAGCTGACCGGCCGTGACCCCGATTTTCATCGCCGCGACCTGTGGGAGGCCATTGAAGCCGGGGACTACCCGGAATTTGAGCTCGGGCTGCAGCTGATCCCCGAGGAGAACGAATTTGATTTTGACTTCGACCTGTTAGATCCCACCAAGCTGATCCCTGAGGCGCTGGTGCCGGTGCAACGGGTCGGCAAAATGGTCCTCAACCGCAACCCGGACAACTTCTTTGCCGAGAACGAACAGGCGGCCTTCCATCCCGGGCATATCGTACCGGGCATCGATTTCAGCAACGATCCGCTGCTGCAGGGGCGTCTCTTTTCCTACACCGATACGCAGATTAGCCGCCTCGGCGGACCGAATTTCCATGAAATCCCGATCAACCGGCCAACCTGCCCGTACCACAACTTCCAGCGCGACGGTATGCACCGGATGGAGATTGACACCAACCCGGCCAACTACGAACCCAACTCGATCAACGACAACTGGCCGCGCGAGACGCCGCCAGCCGCCAAACGCGGCGGTTTCGAGTCCCTTGCCGAGCGCGTCGACGGTGAGAAGATCCGCCAGCGCAGCCCTTCATTCGGCGAATATTACGCCCAGCCGCGTCTGTTCTGGCTGAGCCAGACGCCGATTGAGCAGCAGCATATTATCGATGGCTTCAGCTTCGAGCTCAGCAAAGTGGTCCGCACCTGGATCCGCGAGCGGGTGGTCGATCACCTGGCCCATATTGATACCCGGCTGGCGGAAGCGGTCGGGGCGAATTTAGGTATTGAACTGAGCGATGAGCAGCGCAACCTCACTCTGCCCTCCCCGGTCAACGGCGTGGGGAAAGATCCCACCCTCAGCCTCTATGCGGACGCCGAAGGGGATGTGAAAGGTCGCGTGGTGGCGGTGCTGCTCAATGAGCGTACCTCGGCGCAGGACCTGGTCCATCTCCTGCAGGCGCTACAGGCTCAGGGCGTGCACAGTAAACTGCTCTATTCGCGGATGGGCGAGGTCATCGCCGACGATGGTTCTCCCGTGCCGATCGCCGGCACCTTCGCCGGTTCCCCATCGCTGACGGTGGATGCCGTGGTGGTGCCCGGCGGCGATCTCAGCGCCCTGAGCCAGAGCGGCGATGCGCGCTACTACCTGCTGGAGGCCTATAAGCACCTGAAGCCGATCCTGCTGGCAGGCGATGCGCGGCAGTTAACGTCGGTTCTACAGGTCCCGGCCCAGGGCGAAGAGGGCGTCATCGTTACCGATGCTCTCGACACCCCGGCGGCAGATAAACTGCTCACCCTGATGACGGCCCACCGGGTGTGGTCGAGAAGCCCGAAAATCGCCGCTATTCCGGCGTAGCAAAAAGCCCGGCACGGTGTGCCGGGCTTGACTCACTTTCCTTTCCCCCGTCGGGCTTACACGTCGCGGTAGGTTCCCAGGCGATAACCCCGGTCGGCCACTGCCGCTTTCAGCGAGGCAGAGGTCAGCACATCAAGCTCGCCCAGCCGCGGGTAGCAGTAGGCGCTGCCCATGATGGTCTGGTCGACAAAGGCCGGATGACACATCACCTCCAGCGAGCGCTCCTCGCGGGCGATTGAGGCGTCCAGCGTCTGCAGGAACAGCGCCTCAGAGACGGCTTCCCCGTAAAACTCGCTGCTGAAGCCTGCGCTGCTGCGCGCCGCCTGCTGATCGAGACCGCTCTGCGCCGCCACCTGGCGATCGATGCGCAACGCGATGCCTTTATCGCGGGCAAAAGCGGCGACGATGGGATAGATCGCGGCGATCATATGCACATGGTGATGGCTGTCGAGATGCGTCGGCTCATGGCCGAAGAGATCGATAAAACGACGGTACTGACACGCCAGCTCGTGGGCAATTTCCTCCAGCGGCAGGTTATCTTCTTCCGCCTGCTGCCAGATCCATTTGCCCAGCCGGCCGTCGCGGGTTAACCCCGGCATGGCCGACAGCGGTTCGCCCAGCGTCAGCACAAAGTGCATCCCGACCGCCAGCTCCGGCGTACTGCGGCTCAGCTGGGCGGCGTGGTCAATAGCCGCGCCGTTGACCAGCGCCGTAGTCGATGTCACCACGCCGTTGCGGCAGGCTTCGATAATGCCGTAGTTCTGCCCTTTACTGAGGCCGAAGTCGTCGGCGTTGACGATCAATACCCGTTCCATTTGCCGCTCCCGTTACGCTTTCAGTTTTTCGATCGTCGCCGCAAAGTTCGGCAGCCATTTTTCATGAGCCAGAATCATCTCCCGCGCCAGCTGCTCGGCGTCACGATCGGAATGGATCAGCGGGCTTAAGTTCAGCGCCAGCAGCACGTCGTTCAGCTCGCCGCTGATCGCCGCCTGGCTGGCCGCCACTTCAAACCCTTTGATGGTGTAGATAAGCCCCAGCACCTTCTCGTCGAAATGGGTGATGCGCGGCGTCGGCTTCGCGCCATCGCGACCTAAGGTGCAGCTCATCTCGACCGCCCAGTCCGCCGGGATATTATCGATATGGCCATGATGCGGGATATTCACATAGTGCTCAGTCTGCTTGTCGTTATAGATAGCGTTGATCACTTCGCAAGCGGCATCGGAGTAATAGGCGCCGCCGCGCTGCTCCAGCTCCTTCGGCTTGACCTTGAGATCCGGATTTTTATACAGCTCGAACAGCTGCTTCTCCACCTTCTGCACCACCTGGGCGCGCGCGCCGCCCTTATAGTACTCGCCCATCTCAATCGCCAGCATCTCTTTTGGCTTAAAGTAATAGAGCAGATAGGAGCATGGGATCAGGCGCAGGGAGCGGATCAGCCCCTCGCTAAACGGCAGGTCGAAGATATTTTTTACCGAGTTCGCGGTCAGGCGGCCGGAGGCAACGCCGTCCAGCAGTTCATCGAAGCGCGAGACGCCGTTAACCAGCACGTCGCGGACGAACACCAGGTGGTTCAGACCGAACAGGTCGATGTTCAGCTCATCGCTCGGGCTGAGCTGCAGCACGTCGGTGATGAACATCTTCATGCCGATGGGAATGTTGCACACGCCGATAAAGCGTTTGAAACTGGTGTGGCG
The DNA here is from genome assembly GCF_040065795.1 of Klebsiella sp. JB_Kp004. Taxonomy (NCBI): domain Bacteria; kingdom Pseudomonadati; phylum Pseudomonadota; class Gammaproteobacteria; order Enterobacterales; family Enterobacteriaceae; genus Klebsiella; species Klebsiella sp. JB_Kp004. The sequence goes on from NZ_JBEAKW010000001.1 coordinate 200,300, forward strand.
ATAGACCGCCTCGGTGACCATGCCCGCCGGGTTGGTGAAGTTAATGATCCATGCGTCCGGGCAGATCTCCTGCACATCTTTCACGATGTCGAAAATCACCGGGATGGTACGCAGCCCTTTAAACAGCCCGCCCGCCCCGTTGGTCTCCTGGCCAAGATAGCCGTGGCTCAGCGGGATGCGCTCATCTTTTTCACGCGCCTTCAGCTGGCCCACCCGCAGCTGGGTGGTAACGAAATCCGCGCCCTGCAGCGCCTCGCAGCGGTCCAGCGTTTTATAAACCTTCATCGGCACGCCGGCTTTTTCCACCATCCGCTCGCACAGCGCATGGATAATATCGAGCTTCTCCTGGCCCTCTTCCACATCCACCAGCCACAGCTCTGTCACCGGCAGTTCATGATAACGTTTCAGAAAACCTTCCAGTAATTCCGGGGTATAGCTGCTACCGCCGCCAATGGTGACGACTTTTAATTTCTGGCTCATTTTTTTCTCCCTTAGGCGCTGCGCCTGGGCGCAGGCCGCTCTCCGCATAAATGCGGACAGTTAACTTAAATTAGTTACGGTGTAAGCCGGGCGGCTAATACCGCGCGGGTTTAATTAATACTGGTCAAATGTTTGCGATAACTGCTCGGCGTAAACGAGGTCAGCTTTTTAAAGGTTTTAATAAACAGGCTCGGGCTGCTGTACCCTGATTCATAGGCAATATCCGTCACCGAATAATTGGTAATTTCCAGCTGCTTTTTGGCAAAGTTAATACGGATATCGTTAATTATCTGCATCGGCGTTTTACCATAATAGCGCTGGGTCGCCCGGGTTAAATATTCCTGCGTTTTGCCCGATAGCCGAACCATATTCTCGAGGGCGCTCTCGCCAAACTCCAGTTTATCGTGCATGGCCTCAACGGTATTTTTTAACCATTGTGGGACGACGTCTGCAACCGGCTCTTCGCGATAGTGACGTAAACGGTTAATGACATAAAAGGAGACCAGCTCGATAAATTCGTCAAATTCCGTTTCGCGAAAATTGAGTGAGGCGATGACCGACTCAATATAGCCGAGAAAAGCGCTCTGCACGGCATAGACCTGCGACGCCACCAGGCCAAACGGCAGCAACGGCAGATAGTGTTTCTCAAAGAAGCGCCTGCTGATGCCGACGTTAAGGATGCGCGTCGCACCAAATTCGTAGAAGCTCTGGTGGTGCGAGCCCATCGGGATAAAGACAAAATCCCCGCGCTCCAGCAGCACCCGTTTGCCATTGATCTCCTGGTAATAGCGCCCGGTTAATACGACGGTAAATTCGTAGTAATCATGCTGGTGGAGCCCGCTCACGCTTTCCGTTTTGTTATAGATGACCACATGAAAGTTCTTCCCGTTGAACAACTGCTGTTCTCTGGCGGTACTGATCTCGGTGGTCATCATCCTGGGCTGCCTCATCGTCGTGATGGCCTATTGTACCTTCTCGTGCAGCTCAATCAATTCCGCAACCAGCTCGCGGGCCAGCATGGAGGTCATCAGGTGATCCTGAGCATGCACCAGCACCAGGCTGACCTTCATTTTCCCTTCGCCCTCGTCGCTTTCTATAAGCTGGGTCTGCACGCGATGCGCCTCGCTCAGCGCCTGACGCGACTGCTCCATCATCGATTTCGCCGCGGCAAAATCCCCCTGCTTGGCCTGTTTTAGCGCGGCATAGGCCAGGCTACGGGCTTGTCCGGAGTTGATAATCAGCCCCATCACCACCTCTTCGAGGTCGTTTTCCGGGGTCTCTACCGCGTCGATGTTGTCCAGATCAAACATAATATTTCCCTCATTTCTCAGGCGGTACGGGACGCTGCCCGTACCGCGCGGTATCAGAATTTCAGTGCGTTGGCGATGTCTTCTTCGCTCTCTTCCTGCTCGATGACGGTCTGCGCTTTATTCGACAGCACCACAAACGGCAGGTAGACCAGGGTGGAGACGCCAAGGTTGAACAGGGCGACCAGCAGAGCGGCGACGCTGCCGTTACTGTTGAAGAACGCCCCCAGGCCAGTTGGCATGGTCCACGGCGCCAGGTTGGTCACCGGTGGGATAATCCCCAGGCTGTAGGCCGCGAGAGTAATGGCCGCCAGAATCGGCTGGACCAGCACGAACGGGATGAACATGACCGGGTTCATGATGATCGGCAGGCCAAACAGAATCGGTTCGTTAATCTGGAAGATGCCTGACGGCAGCGCCAGCTTCGCAACCTGACGATGGTCAGCGCGGCGGGAAGCGATAAAGATGGCGATGATCAGACCCAGCGTCGCCCCGGAACCCCCCAGCAGGATGTAGGAGTCGAGCATCGGCTTGGCCCAGAAGTGGAACTGTTTACCCGCTTCGATCGCCGCATCAACCGATCCGTACTGGTTGTACAGCGCGATGTTTTCCAGCGCCCATGGCGTCATGATGCCGTTATCCAGCGCGGTCAGCGCCAGCGAACCATGCACCCCGAAGAACCACAGCAGGGAGTTAAAGATGACGTATGCCCAGCCGACCACGCTGCCCATCGCCGCCAGCGGCGTAGAGATGGAGTCCATGATGATCTGGTGGAAGTTGCTGCCGTAGCTCGACAGGGCCCACGAGATAATGCCGAAGATGGAGAGGATCAAGAAGCCAGGGATCAGCGCGGAGAAAGAGCGCGATACCGACCCCGGCACGCTGTCCGGCAGTCTGATCACCCAGTTGCGACGGATCACGAAGGTGAACAGCTCCGCGACGACCAGACCGATAATCATGCCGGAGATGATGTTCTGCCCGCCCAGCCAGTTGGCGCCGACGGCATAGGCTTCGCCCACGCTATACGGGGTCACGGTCATGAAGGCCGCGACCGCCAACAGGCCTGCGGCCATCGGGTCGACTTTGCGCTCTTCCGCCAGCGCGGAGCCAATAAAGAATGGCGCCATCAGCGACATAATGCCGAGGGTGCCGTTATAGACGTTACCGCCGATAGCCTTAAAACCGTTTAAGGTTTCAATGGTGGAGGCATCCAGGCGAATGCCCATGGAATAAAAGAAAGAGCCTTCGCCGAAGCTCAGAAAAACGTTGTTAATTAATACAAACATGGCCCCGGCGAGGGTCAACGGCATTAATTTAATGAATCCATTTTTAATCGCATTAATATGCGGCTGCTTTCCTATTTTCACTGCAAAAGGAAGGAGTACCTTTTCAAGCGAGTCGATCACTTTACTCATAGTCAATACCCTTAAAAGCCGCAATAAACTATTACGGCGATGATGTATGAAATTACTCTTTGACGGGAAAATAAACTCTTTATTCTTTGACGTCCGGCAACGGGATGCCGCCAGGCGTCAAAATATATCGAGTTTTAAAATTTAAAATTATTGTGCTGCAGCTTTCTTAATGGCCGCGACGGCGGCTTTCAATACCCCTAAACCATCCACCTTGCCATACAGAAGAGAATCGATGACTTCTACCGGTTTATTCGGCAGCAGGCGCTGAATTTCCGGTAACATATACGCAATTTGTGGCCCTAATAATACAACGTCGGCTTCCGGTCCCTTTTCACCCGCGAGAGTCTCAGGATAGGCTTCAATAATGACCGGGACTTCGTATTTTTCCGCCTGCGCCCGCATTTTGGAGACCAGCAGTGACGTGGACATGCCTGCCGAGCAGAACAGATAAATGTGTTTCTTTTCCATGAACGCTTCCTCAATGTGTGAGACCAGGGCCTTCAGTAACCGCTGAGAGCCGGTAAGACTGGTAACATCCGGTTAATTCTGTTTATGGGTTGAGTATACGGCAACCTGAGCCGTCGTGATAATTCCCTGTTGAACAGAATTGTCTCTCATTGACCTCCGGTTTTGACTACCCTCACATTTTCATCCAAATAATTCGCGCAATTAAATAAGCATCAGGACTCACAAAAAAGCCCGACCAGTGGTCGGGCTTACGTACAACTCAGTCAACAGTAGGGCGCTTACTTAGCGTTGCGCGGATCCGTATCATACTCAGCGCAGGTCTGGTAGCCGGAGTTCATCACGTGCCCCGTTTCGTCGAGGGCCACAAAGTAGGTCTCCACTTTACCATCTCGTTGACCGAGGATATAGGTCTGGCAGGTGCCGCGGGCATGGACCATCGTCACTTCCGTTGAAGGTTTGCCAGCGATCTGCATCACCTGCTCACGCGACATTCCTTTCTTCACATCTTTCACCACCGGCTGGGTAAACTGGTCTTTGGTACGATCGTAAGCGGTACAGCCCGCGAGTAAGGTTAACGCGACGGTGACGCCCAGTATTCCTGCTAAGCTTTTGTTCATTTTGGTTCCTCTCTTCCACTGTGTAACGATAAGCCTGGAATAAATAGTGTTATTTTTCAAGCCGAACAGCGAAATCATGTCTGATTGTGTTATTGCGTAAACAGGATTGACGCTCCGCCGACGACCGGCGCTTTCTCCTGCGCGCGGGCATCTATAATGAAATCCTATGTCATTGATTGCCTTCTTTTCCGGCAGTCAAAACCCCGGTCCTTGTCGTTTCAGCGGCAAAGAGGTAGCTTTAAGCCAACAGGTTGCCAAACAGATTCACTTTCGGAGGGCGCGATGACGCTACAACAAGAGATTATTCAGGCGCTGGGCGCGAAGCCGCAGATTGATGCCGCAGGCGAGATCCGCCGCAGCGTCGATTTCCTGAAATCCTATCTGCAGACTTACCCTTTTATTAAATCGCTGGTGCTGGGTATCAGCGGCGGCCAGGACTCGACCCTGACGGGGATACTGTGCCAGATGGCGATCAATGAACTGCGCGCCGAAACTGGCGACAGCAGCCTGCAGTTTATCGCCGTGCGTTTACCCTACGGCGTGCAGGCGGATGAGCAGGACTGCCAGGATGCCATCGCCTTTATTCAGCCTGACCGCGTGTTGACGGTGAATATCAAAGCCTCGGTACTGGCAAGCGAACAGGCCCTGCGCGAAGCGGGGATCGAACTGAGCGACTTCGTTCGCGGCAACGAAAAAGCCCGTGAGCGCATGAAAGCCCAGTACAGCATCGCCGGGATGACCAAAGGGGTGGTGGTCGGCACCGACCATGCGGCGGAAGCGATTACCGGCTTCTTCACTAAATATGGCGACGGCGGCACCGACATCAACCCGATTTTCCGCCTGAACAAACGTCAGGGCAAACAGCTGCTGGCCCATCTCGGCTGCCCGGAACATCTGTATAAGAAGCTGCCGACCGCCGATCTGGAAGACGATCGCCCCTCCCTGCCGGATGAAGTGGCGCTGGGGGTCACCTATGAGAATATCGACGACTATCTGGAAGGCAAAACGCTGGACCCCAGCATCGCCAAAACAATCGAAGGCTGGTATCTGAAAACCGAACACAAGCGTCGGCCGCCCATCACCGTCTTTGACGATTTCTGGAAAAAATAGTCCCTCCTCCACCCCGGCCCGCGCCGGGGTTATTTTTTGCGCTTTTCGCCGCAAAAACCGCCTGCTATACTGGATGGATAGACAGTATCAGGAGTTATTGTGGCCAGAAAGCAATCTGCCCCGCGTCTGGAGTTTGAGGCGGCGGCGATCTATGAATATCCCGAACACCTTCGCCCGTGGCTGGAGGCGCTGCCGAAGCTGCCGGGCGTCTATCAATTTCACGGCGACAGCGACACGATGCCGCTCTATATCGGCAAGAGCGTTAACCTGCGCAGCCGGGTGCTCTCCCACCTGCGCACGCCTGAAGAGGCCGCGATGCTGCGTCAGTCCCGGCGTATTACCTGGCAGCGCACCGCTGGCGAGCTGGGGGCCCTGCTGCTGGAGGCGCGGTTAATTAAAGAGCAGCAGCCGCTGTTTAACAAGCGGCTACGGCGTAACAAGCAACTCTGCGCCTGGCTGCTTGCGGACGACCGGCCGCAGATTGTCTATGCCCGCGAGGTTGATTTTTCTCATCAGCAGCATCTCTATGGTCTGTTCGCCAACCGGCGGGCGGCGCTGCAGATGCTGCAGAGCCTCGCTGACGAACAGCGCCTCTGTTATGGCCTGCTCGGTCTGGAGCCGCTCAGCCGCGGCCGCGCCTGCTTTCGATCCGCGCTGGGCCGCTGCGCCGGCGCCTGCTGTGGAAAGGAGAGCGTGGAGGCGCACCGCCAGCGTCTGCTGGCGCAGATGAGCAAGCTGCAGCTGGTGTGCTGGCCTTGGGCAGGACCGGTGGCGCTGGAGGAGCGCGGCCCTGATATGACGCAGTATCATGTCATTCATAACTGGCTGTGGCTGGGGGCCGTCGACTCGCTCGACCAGGCCGCTGAGCTCACCCGCCTGCCCGCCGGATTCGACCAGGATGGTTACAAAATTCTCTGTAAACCTCTGCTCAGCGGCAACTACCCGCTGCACCCGCTTAGCTGAGAAGCCAGAAAGAAAAAACCGCCGGCCCTGCCCAACGCCTGATGGCATTATTGGGCAAGACCGGCGGTCTTGATTCAGTACGCTACATTATTCAGCGGGTGCAGGCATTTTACCTGCCGGCGCGTTGCGTTCTGTCAGATGCTTCTCAAAATTGGCATTGAACTGTTTTTTCTGCTCTGGGGTCAGAATGTTGTAGATCTTGTTCTGCGTTTCCAGGCGGGACAGCGCCATCGCTTTATGCTGCGCCTCCATCTTATCGATCTGCGCTTCCGCTTTCGCCTTGTCGAAGGTATCGCTGGCGATCAGCTCGTGCATCGCGCGGCGTTCGTCAAGGGACGGACGCTTCATGTTTTCGCGCTGGCTCTTCATGATGTCACGGATCTGCTGCTTCTGCGCATCGGTCAGGTTGAGGCCTTTAAACATCATGTCATGCTGACCCGGGCCGCCTTTATGATGCATCATCATCGGCTTGCTGTCGCTCGGCGCGGTGGTGGTATCGGCGGCGTGTGCCAGGTTAGCCGCGCCCAGAGCCAGAGTAGAGGCAACAAACAGTGCAGTGAGTTTCTTCATCATTCAATCCTTACTTTACGTTATTCTTACGGCGCGTTGCCGTGTTGACGAGATTAACTTTACGACGTTAATCGTCAATTAGTCAGAGCAAGAGTAAAACAATGAAAGTGTAAAAAACAGTTTCTCACCAATTATGGAGAAAATAAGGAATTTGAACGAGGAATTGCAATAAAAAATAAATAACCTACTGTTTTTCAGAGAAATTATGGAGAGTATAAAGGAGGGGAGATTAAAAACAAAGCATTTTACCAGGAATAATCTGCAAATTTACGCTGGCGCACGAAAAAATAAGAAGATGTAAAACGACGCGCGAAATTAAGCAGGCCGCCCGGTGGACGGCTTGCCGTCAGGGTAATTTTTCCAGCATCAGGCCAGCGCGCAGCCCCCTGGCCACCGCCGGATTGGGAAACAGAACATACTCCGGCTCTGCCCCCACCACATACCGCATCTCCCCCTCCTCCGCCAGCAGCGTGCCTGGGGCGAAGGGGGTGAAGTTCAGCGTCCGATCCGCCATATGCAGACGGAAATCATCGCTATGGCGGGTGATCTGCTGCACCACCCGGTAGCGCAACGGCGCCGGGGCGTCGGCAATGGCCAGATCCCCCACCAGCAGCCGGGAGATAGCCCCCTCGGCGGCGGCAAACTGCGACAGATCGTTTTCCCCCAACGGCAGCGCTTTGCCCAGCTCAAGGGTGCAGGCCAGCGCCGCGAACCGCTCGCAGCTGAAGTGGGTGAAGGTCCCGCCTGGCTGGCGATGAAACACCAACGCCTCCAGCCCGGCGCCGCCCAGCCAGTGAAGAAAATCCTCCTCCCAGGGCGTATCGCGAGCCGGGAGCACCCCGAAGCGCGGATGCAGCGACCCGCGGATCGCGGTATGCAGATCGAGGTGCCAGCGCGGACCACCGTGGTCGCGATAGAAGCGGCCCACCGCCTGCTCCAGCCGCTGCGCCCGCTGTGTCTCCTCGCTGGTCGGGAATTGCCGCCAGCGCTCGCCAAACATCCGGTTCATATCGCTGTGCAGATAGCGTTTATTCGCCCGCAGCGCCGGCGGGTTACCGACGATCACCAGCAGCCGCCAGCGCAGGGGGAGTTCCTCCCGAACCAGCCGCTGCACCAGCCGGTCGACAATCTCCACCGGCGCCGTTTCGTTGCCATGGATGGCGCAGGAGAGCACCAGCCCGCGCTCGCAGCGCGCATGCGGCGTCAGCTCAAGGATCCCCTCCCCAAGCCAGTGCCAGCGGAAATGGGCCGTCTCGCCGTGAAAGTGATGGGGCAAACGCCCCGCCAGGGTTAATGCCAGAAAGTGTTCCACCGCGCCCCCTTATTGCTGAAATGGATAAACCGAACCGAGCTGCAGGATCTGGGTCAACCGATCCAGCGCATCGCGCCCTTCCCGCAGCAGCTGGGGGTCGGCGAGGTCGGCCTGGGTGAGACGATCGCGATAGTAGCGATCCACCCAATCATTGAGGGTGGCAAACAGCGTATCGTTCATCAGGACGTGCGGATTGACCGCCTGATACTCCTCGGCCGTCAACACTACCCGCAGACGCAGGCACGCCGGACCGCCGCCGTTGGCCATACTCTCGCGCAGATCAAACACCTGCAGCGCGGCGATGGGGTTATCCCCGGCCAGCAGCTCATTGAGATAGTTCCACACGCCCGGATGCGCCTGGGCTTCCTGGGGCAGGATCAGCGCCATGCTGCCGTCCGCCCGGCTCAACAGCTGGCTATTGAACAGATAGGTGGCAACCGCCTCTTCCACCGTGACCCGGCTGGCGGGAACCACCAGCGGGGTGAAGCCCGGCACCTGCTGCGCCAGCTGCTGCAAAACCGCGTTCTGGTCGGCAAAGGCCTGCTCATGGCAGAACAGGACCTGACGATTGCTCACCGCGATGACATCGTTATGAAAAACCCCCATGTCGATCGCCGCCGGATGCTGGCGGGCGAAGATCAGCTGGCGGGGATTGACCTGATTAAGGCGCGCCACCGCCTGGCTGGCCTCAAGAGTTTGCCGCGCCGGATAGCGACGCGGCGCCTCTTCGCTTCCCCGGCGGCGGCCATAGACAAAGAGCTGAACGCCGGGGGCGCCATATTCCCCGCCGAGACGGTTATGGTTCGCCGCCCCTTCGTCGCCAAACCATGCCGAGGCAGGCAGCGCCGGGTGGATGGCAAATCGCGTGCGGTCCGGGAAGATCGCCTGCAGCAACGCCCGGGTGGTGGGGGCTTCGCTGGCGCGGTGGAATTTATCCTGCAGATTCGCCACCGTCAGGTGTACCAGGCCATCCAGCGAATCGGCGGAGGGACAGACCGTCGCGGCGTTGGCCACCCACATCGCCGAGGCCGAACTCACCGCCGACAGCAGATCCGGATCCTGCTGAGCCGCGCGAGCCACCACCTGTTCATCGCTGCCGCTAAAGCCCAGCTGACGCAGGAGCGGCACGTTGGGCCGCTCCTGAGGGGGGATCACCGCCTGCGGATAGCCGGCGTCGGCGAGGGCTTTCATTTTTTTTAGCCCCTGCTTTGCCGCCAGCTGCGGGTTCGACACCCGAAAGCGGTGCCGGGTGGAGGCCTCATTGCCAAAGGAGAGCCCGGCGTAGTGATGGGTCAGTCCGGGCAGACCGTCAAAGTTGACTTCGCGGGCGGTCATGACGCCTCCCCGGCCCGAAAGTCGAGCCCTGGATTGAGACTGGCGGGCAGCGTCAAGGTCGGCGATTCGAGACTGGCCATCGGCCAGGCGCAATAATCGGCGGCATACCAGGCCCCGGGGCGATGATTGCCAGAGGCCCCGGTGCCGCCGAACGGCGCGGTACTCGCCGCCCCGGTCAGCGGTTTGTTCCAGTTGACTATCCCGGCCCGCGCCTCAAGCAGCAGCCGATCGAACTTCTCCCGTTCCGGGGAGATTAACCCGCAGGAGAGCCCGAAGCGGGTGGCATTGGCCAGGGCAATCGCCTCCTCGAAAGTGTCGTAGCGCCAGACGCCAAGCAACGGGCCGAACACCTCTTCATCCTCGACCTGGGCCACGTCGCTCATGTCGACAATCCCCGGCGTCAGCAGCGACGTCCCGGCCTGCAATAAGCGCGGCTCCAGTAGGGTGGCTGCGCCAGCGGCGATCCGCTGCAGCCAGGCCTGATGCACTTTCTGCGCGGCCTGTTCAGAGATAAGCCCGCCGAGAAACGGCTGCGGCTCGGCGTCCCACGCCGCGGGGATCAGCCGTTGGCTCACCGTCACCAGCCTGGAGAGGAAAGCATCTCCCGCCTCTCCGCGCCGGACCAGCAGACGCCGGGCGCAGGTGCAGCGCTGGCCGGCGGTAATAAAGGCGGACTGGATGGTCAGATGCACCGCGGCATCGACGTCCCGCGGATCGTCGACGATCAGCGGGTTATTGCCGCCCATCTCCAGCGCGAGGATCTTCTGCGGCTGTCCGGCCAGCTGGCGATGCAGATGAAAACCGGTGGTCGAGCTGCCGGTAAACAGCAGCCCGTCGATATCCGCCTGGCCGCTGAGCGCCTCGCCGGTTTCCCGACCGCCCTGCAGCAGGTTGAGCACCCCGGCGGGCAGGCCGGCCTGCTCCCACAGCTTCACCACCGCTTCGCCACTGTGCGGGGTGAGTTCGCTGGGTTTGAACACCACGGTATTGCCCGCCAGCAGCGCTGGCACGATATGCCCGTTCGGCAGATGGCCGGGAAAGTTATAGGGGCCAAAGACCGCCAGCACGCCATGCGGCCGGTGACGCAGCGTCGCGGCGCCATCGGGCAGCTCGCAGTGCTGTTCGCCAGTGCGGGTGTGGTACGCCTTCACCGAGATCGCCACCTTGTTGATCATCGCCGTCACTTCCCCGGCCGCCTCCCAGCGCGGCTTTCCGGTCTCGGCGCCGATAATCGCCGTCAGCTCCGCCTTGCTGGCCTCCAGCAGCGCGGCAAATTTTTCGACGATGACCTGGCGGTCGGCAAACGGCAGCCGCGCCCAGGCCGGGAACGCCTGGCGGGCTGCCGCCACCGCCTCGGCGACCTGCCCGGCGTCCGCCGCCTCTCCCTGCCAGACAACCTTCAGGTTGACCGGATCCTGTTTGCTGAAGCGCGGCCCATCGCCGGGCCGCCACTCGCCGTTAATCCACAGACTCATGCGGTTTTCTCCTCAGGGATCAGGCGCACCATGCGCACCTGGTCGCCGGCATGACACTTCAGCATATCCAGCTCGCGGGCGCTGAGGGTCAGGGTGTCGCCATCCGGGTCGGCATGCACCAGCAGGGCGCGGAACTGGTGGTACTGTTCGTTCGCCACCAGGCACAGCGGCCCGTCGCCGGGCGGCGTTTCGCCGGCCTCGGTGGTCACCAGACGGCTTTGACGGATCGCCCGCACCCGGTCGATATCGCACTCCAGGGTCGGGCCGCCGTCGAAAATATCGATGTAGTTCAGGTAGCGGAATCCCTCTTTCTCCAGCACCGTCCGGGCCGGGGCGGTCTGCGGGTGGACCTTGCCGATCACCGCCTGCGCCTCGGGGGTGAGGAAATCGATATACAGCGGGTGCTTGGGCATCAGGGCGGCAATAAAAGCCTTCTGTCCGGTGCCGCACAGGTAGTCGGCGCGGGAAAACTCCATGGCGAAAAAGCGTTTGCCCAGGCTCTCCCAGAACGGGGAATAGCCGTGCTCGTCAATCACCCCGCGCATCTCGGCAACCACCTTCTCATTAAAGCGCTCGCGAAAGGCGGCCATAAATAAGAAGCGCGATTTCGACAGCAGATAGCCATTACCCTCTTTGCGCCACTGCGGGTCGAGGAACAGGGTACACAGCTCGCTGCTGCCGGTGTGGTCGTTACTGAGAAACAGCGTCGGCAGCGCCTGATAGACGTTAAGCTCCTTCGAGGCATGGACCTGGGTGCCGACCCGGTAGTTGTACCAGGGATCGTTGAGCCCCACCGCCACCTCTATCGCGCAGATGCCCACCACAGCGCCGCTCTCGCTCTCTTCCAGCACAAAGACATAGCCCTGCTCGCTTTTCGGCAGCTCGCCGCGCCAGGTTTGCTGTGAGCGGGCGATCCGCGCCGCGAGGGTGGCTTCATCCACCGGCAGCGAGGTCAGCCCGCCGCCGGTCTCCGCCGCCAGCTTCAGCAGCCCGGGCAGATCGCCCGGCTCCACCGGTCGAATAACCATCATGATGAAACTCCCGCCAGGAATCGCGCGCAGGCCCGCTCGACGCGATCCAGCCCGCTGTTCACCTCTTCTTCACTGACGTTCAGCGCTGGCGCGAAACGCACCACGTTGGCGCCGGCGATCAGGATCATCACGCCCTCTTCCGCCGCCAGGTTGCTGAGGGTTTTCGCCTTCCCGGCCCAGGCGTCGTTCAGCACGCAGCCGATCAGCAGCCCCAGGCCGCGGATCTCCTTGAACAGACCATAGCGGGCGTTGATCGCCTGCAGGCGTTCGCAAAACCACTGATGGCGCTGTCTGACGCCGGAGAGCACTTCCGGGGTATTGACGATCGACAGCAGCTCGCCGGCCACCGCCCCCGCCAGCGGGTTACCGCCGTAGGTGGTGCCGTGGGTGCCGACGGTCATTACGCTGGCGCAGGCCTCTGTCGCCAGCAGCGCGCCGATGGGGAAGCCGCCGCCCAGCGCTTTGGCGGTGGTCAGCACATCGGGGGTCACGCCGTAGTGCATATAGGCATACAGTTCGCCGGTGCGCCCGACCCCGGTCTGCACTTCATCGAAAATCAGCAGGGCGTTGTGCTGGTCGCAAAGCTGGCGCAGGCCGCGTAAAAACTCGACGCTGGCCGGCACCACGCCGCCTTCGCCCTGCACCGGCTCGACGATCACCGCGCAGGTTTGGTCATTGATTAAGGCCTTTGCCGACGCGAGATCGTTAAACACCGCATGCTGGATCTGCGGCGGCAGCGGGGCAAAATCCCGGGAGTAGGCCGGTTGACCTCCTGCCGAAACGGTGAACAGCGTCCGCCCGTGGAAGGCGTTCTGGAAGGCGACAATGCCGCTTTTCTCGCTGCCGAAGCGATCGTGGGCATATTTACGCGCCAGCTTGAGCGCCGCCTCATTGGCCTCGGCCCCGGAGTTACAGAAGAAGACCCGGTCGGCGAAGGTGGCATCGATAAGCATTTTGGCCAGACGCAGGATCGGCTCATTGGTATAGCCATTGCCGGTATGCCAGAACTTGCCAGCCTGATCGGTGAGGGCCTGCACCAGACGCGGATGCGCATGCCCCAGCGCGTTCACGGCGATGCCTCCGGCAAAATCGATATACTCTTTGCCCTGCTGATCCCACAGCCGCGACCCGGCGCCCCGCACCGGAATAAAAGCCGCTGGCGCGTAGACCGGCATCATCCATTCATCAAAGTGGTTACGCGTAATTGACTGAGACATATCGACCTCTTCCGGTAAATTAAAAGTAGCAATAATGTTAATAAATATGAGTTATTACGCTGTAAATGTAGATTGCACGGTTCGTGCCAGCCAGCGATAAAAATGCATAAACCGGATGAGATAACGAAATATCAATGAGTTACAACCTGGCGCTATTCACATAAAATGCATAATTAGTGAATAAGTATCCGATAAAGGGGGATGAACAGTGATTAAAGAAGATAAGTTATGCAAAGGTAAGATATAATTCTGTAATTGTGATCTTCTGCGAAATTTATCGTAGCTATTTGCCCTTTTTTGGCGCGGCGTGCCCGCAAAAGGGGCACCCACGGCACGCTCATGCGCAGCGATTGGCAGAATGACGCATCGGATGGCAGCCAGCCTGGCGAATTTCTGCTACCATCCCTGCACTATTCACCTTGCACAGTGGCAGCGACTATGAAATTCGTCTCTTTTAATATCAACGGCCTGCGCGCCCGCCCACACCAACTGGCCGCCATCGTCGAAAAGCACCAGCCGGACGTGATTGGCCTGCAGGAAACCAAAGTTCACGACGATATGTTCCCTCTCGAAGAGGTCGCCAGACTCGGCTATAACGTCTTTTATCACGGCCAGAAAGGCCATTATGGCGTCGCTCTGCTGACCAAAGAGACGCCGATTGCCGTCCGCCGCGGTTTCCCGGACGATGGCGAAGAGGCTCAGCGCCGCATCATCATGGCCGAGATCCCGTCGCCGTTCGGTAACGTTACGGTGATTAATGGTTATTTCCCGCAAGGTGAAAGCCGCGATCATGAGACCAAATTCCCGGCCAAAGCGGCGTTCTATCAGAATCTGCAGAATTATCTGGAGACCGAGCTCAATAAAGAGAATCCGGTGCTGATCATGGGCGATATGAACATCAGCCCTACCGATCTCGACATCGGTATCGGTGAAGAGAACCGCAAACGCTGGCTGCGCACCGGCAAATGTTCCTTCCTGCCGGAAGAGCGGGAATGGATGGACCGTCTGCTGGGCTGGGGCCTGGTGGATACCTGGCGTCAGGCTAACCCGGACAATCAGGAGCACTTCTCGTGGTTTGATTACCGCTCCAAAGGCTTCGACGATAACCGCGGGCTGCGCATCGACCTGCTGCTGGCCAGCCAGCCTCTGGCCCAGCGCTGCGTGGAGACCGGAATCGATTATGAGATCCGCGGGATGGAAAAACCGTCCGACCACGCGCCGGTGTGGGCCACCTTCCGGCCGTAAGCCACGTCCTGACCTGCCTCCCGCCGCGCGAGGGGCAGAATTTCCTGAGCAAAATCAACAAAGCGACGGTAAACCATTGTGGCCGTCGTCTGAACAGGATACTGTCGCGCGCACTTTTTAATGTCCACCGCGTCCAGGCTGTACAGGAGACCCCTTCATGAAAAAGAAGCCATCATCCGGCCATTGGTAAAGGGCTGGGACTCATCGCGCTGGCGGCCACGCTGGCCGTTATCAGCCACCGCGTCGGTCTCCACGATCTGCTGACTCACCTGCATCTGCTGCAGGAGACCCTGCGCCATCAGGGCGCCTGGGGCTATCTGGTCTATGCAGCGCTGTTTATCATTGCCACCCTGTGCCTGATCCCCGGCAGCCTGCTGGTGATCGCCGGCGGAATACTCTTCGGCCCGCTGACCGGCTCTCTGCTCTCGTTTGCCGCCGCCACTGTCGCCTCTTCGCTGTCGTTTTTGATCGCCCGCTGGCTTGGGCGCGATCTGCTGCAGCGCTATGTGGGCCATACCGCCGTCTTCCAGGCCATTGAGCGCGGTATCGCCCGCAGCGGCAGCGATTTTCTGATCCTCACCCGCCTGGTGCCGCTCTTTCCCTACAACATTCAGAATTACGCCTACGGCCTGACGGCGATCCCCTTCTGGCCTTTTACCCTGATCTCCGCCGTGACCACCCTGCCGGGCCTGGTGATCTATTCGGTGATGGCCAGCGAACTGGCTCGCGAGGGGGCGACCTTCGCCTTCGCGCTCAAGCTGAGCCTCGCCGGCGGGCTGCTGTTTGCCCTGGTGCAGATGGGCAAACGGTTTGCCCGCGCCCGCCGTGTGGCAACGCCCGGCGAGGAGGTGCGCCATGACCCGACCTGATCGCCGTCACCTGCGCCGCGCCCGGCTGGCCCTCGCCGTGGTGGCCGTTGCCGCTCTGGCCGCCTGGCTGTGGTTCCCCGGCGGGCGAGCCTTTCTGCAGCACAGCCTGACGGCGCTAGCGTCGCTGGATCCCCAGCATGTTAAAGACTTTATCGCCGCCTGGGGGGCGCAGGCGGCGCTGGTCTCTTTTGCGCTGATGATCCTCCAGGCGATCGTCGCCCCGCTGCCGGCCTTCCTGATCACCCTGGCGAACGCCGCGCTGTTCGGCGCCTTCTGGGGCGGCGCGCTGTCGTGGTTCAGCGCCATGGTCGGCGCCGGGCTCTGTTTCTGCATCGCCAGAGCGCTGGGGCGCGAGGTGGTGGAGAAACTCACCGGCCGCACGGTGCTGCGCAGCGTCGACGGCTATTTCGCCCGCTTTGGCCCGCAGACGATCCTGGTCTGTCGCCTGCTGCCGTTTGTCCCTTTTGATCCGGTCAGCTATGCCGCCGGACTGACTTCGCTGCGCTTCTGGCCCTTTATGCTGGCCACCGGCGTGGGACAGCTGCCGGCGACCATCGTCTATTCCTGGGCCGGGAGCCTGCTGACCGGAGGCGCCTTCTGGCTGGCCACTGGCCTTTCGCTGCTTTTTGCCCTGGCGGTGGTCATCTCCATCGCCAAAAATATTTACCGTGAACGTCATAAGAGATCGTCGCCATGAGCTTACCCCCGCTGGATACTGTCCCCCTGATCCTTCGTCCGCAGGCCTGGCTGCACCGTCGTCATTACGGCCAGGTGCTGAGCCCCATTCGCTGGTGGGGGCGGATCCCGTGGCTGTTTTACCTGGTCTCGCTGTTCGTCGGCTATATTGAACGCCGCCGCTCGCCGCTGGATCCGGTGCTGCGCTCGCTGGTCAGCGCCCGCATCGCCCAGCTGTGCCACTGCGAATTCTGCATCGATATCACCAGCATGACCCTCGCGGCGCGGAGCGGAGGCCGCGACAAACTGCTGGCGGTCGCCGACTGGCGCAACAGTACGCTGTTTAGCGAGCAAGAGCGTCTGGCGCTGGCCTATGCCGAAGCCGCCAGTCAGACGCCGCCGGAGGTGGATGATGCCCTGCGCAGCGCGATGGCGGCGCATTTTGACGCCCGGGCGCTCACCGAGCTGACCGCCCTGATTGGCCTGCAAAATTTATCAGCGCGGTTCAACGCCGCGATGGCGATCCCGGCCCAGGGGCTGTGCAAGATCCCCCCCTCTTCCCCGCACAATAAGGAGTAATGATGCGCCGTTTGCGTGATTTCAGCCTCTGTCTGTACCTGCTGCTGCTCTGGCCGCTGGTGGTGAATGCCGACGACAGCTGGCGGCAGACCCAGACGGAAGCCCGTGGCCAGACCGTCTGGTTTAACGCCTGGGGTGGCGACCCGGCCGTTAACCGCTATCTGGCGTGGGTCAGCGAGGAGGTCAAACGCCACTACGCGATCGACCTGCGTATTGTCCCCATCGCCGACGCCGCCGACGCGGTGAAACGCATCCAGACTGAGGCGCAGGCTGGCCGTCGCCGCGGCGGTTCGGTGGATTTGCTGTGGATCAACGGCGAAAACTTTCACACCCTAAAACAGGCCAACCTGCTGCTCACCGGCTGGGCCGAATCGCTGCCCAACTGGCGCTATGTCGATCGGCAAAAGCCGGTTCAGGAAGATTTTTCTGTCGCCACCGAGGGCGCCGAGTCGCCGTGGGGCAGCGCCCAGCTGACGTTTATCGCCCGCCGCGAACAAACCCCGCAGCCTCCCACCAGCCCGCAGGCGCTGCTGGCCTTCGCCAGAGCCCATCCGGGCAGCGTAACCTACCCGCGGCCACCGGACTTCACCGGTACCGCCCTGCTGGAGCAGCTGCTGATCGCCCTCACCGACCAGCCTGCCGCCCTGCGCCAGCCGCCGCAGACGGCGACTTTCGCGGCGGTCACCGCCCCGCTGTGGCGCTATCTCGATGCGCTGCACCCGGCGCTGTGGCGGGCGGGCAAGGATTTCCCGGCGTCGCCGGCGCGGATGGACGCCATGCTCAACCAGGGCACCCTCCGCCTGTCGCTGACGTTTAATCCGCTCCATGCCCGGCAGAAGGCCGCCAGCGGGGAGTTACCGGCGGACAGCTACAGCTTCGGCTTTACCGGAGGGACCCTTGGCAACGTCCATTTCGTGACTATCCCGGCCAACGCGCGCGCCGTCGCCGCTGCCAAAGTGGTGGCCAATTTCCTGCTCTCCCCTGAGGCGCAATTGCGCAAGGCGGATGCCGCCGTCTGGGGCGATCCAAGCGTCCTGGAGCAGCGTCTACCTGACAAGCAGCGCCAGGCGCTGGCGGCCACCCTGCCGCAGGATCTGCCGCCGGTGCTTGCCGAGCCGCACGCGGCGTGGGTTGACGCACTGGAGCAGGAATGGCTGCGCCGCTACGGTACCCACTGATCCTGCTGGCCTGGGGGACAATGGCGGCAATCTATCTGCCCTTATTCCCCGCCGCCGCAGGGCTGGCGTGGCCGGCGCTCTCCCCGGTCCACTGGCGGGCGCTGTTCGCCGACCCGCAGCTGGGCCAGGCGCTGGCCGCCACCCTTGTTTCCACGCTGCTGTCCGTCGGCGGCGCGTTACTGATCGCCCTGACCATCGTCGCCGCCCTCTGGCCTTCGGCCCGCTGGCGGCGACTGGCTTCCCGCCTGCCCTTGCTGCTGGCGGTGCCCCATCTAGCCCTGGCGACGGCGGCGCTGCTGCTGTTCGCCGAAGGCGGCTGGATCTGGCAGCGGCTGCCGTTTTTGACGCCGCCGGTCGACCGGTACGGCATCGGGCTTGGCCTGACGATGGCCCTGAAAGAGAGCGCCTTTGTGCTGTGGGTGATCTACGGCCTGCTGGGGGAGGCGCGCCTCGCCGACCAGGCGACAGCGCTAAAGAGCCTCGGCTACGGCCGCTGGCAGTGCCTGCGCTGGCTGGTGCTGCCTGGGCTGCTGCCCGCCCTCGGCATGGTGCTGCTGGCCGCCGCGGCCTGGAGCCTGTCGACGGTAGACGTCGCCCTGGTGCTGGGGCCCGGCAATCCGCCCACCCTCGCCGTGCTGGCGTGGCAGTGGTTAAGCCAGGGCGATGACCTGCAGCAGGCGAAAGGGGCGCTGGCCAGCCTGCTGCTGCTGGCGATCCTCGGCGGGCTGGCGCTGGTCGCCTGGGGCGGATGGCGGCTACAGCGTCGACGTCTGCCCGATCTGCGCGGCGTTCGGCATCCCCATCCCCACGCCCTGCCCGGCCGCCTGCTGGCGAGTGCCCTGCCGCTGAGCGGCCTGCTGTGCGCGCTATTGCTGGCGGGGCTGGCGCGCTCGGCGCCGCCGCAGACCGAGGCATTGATTAACAGTCTTGGTCTGGCGCTGGCGGCCTGCGCCCTCGGCGCGGCCGTCTGCCTGCTGTGGCTGGCCTGCGGCCCGGCGCGGGGAGATGGCTGGGTCTGGCTGCCGCTGGTGCTGCCGGCCCTGCCGCTGGCCGACGGCCAGTACCGGCTGGCGCTGTACGCCTGGCTAGACGGCGAATGGTGGACCGTCCTGTGGGGCCATCTGCTATGGGTGGTGCCGTGGATGCTGTTTATTTTGCGCCCGGCCTGGCGCCAGCGCGATCCGCGGATGGCGGTGATCGCCCGCACGCTCGGCTGGGATCCCACGCGTATTTTCTGGCTGCTGACCCTGCCCTCGCTGACCCGCCCGCTGCTGACCGCCCTGGCGGTGGGTTTCTCGGTGAGCATTGCGCAGTATCTGCCAACGCTATGGCTGGGGGCAGGCCGTATCCCGACGCTCACCAGCCAGGCGGTGGCGCTCAGCAGCGGCGGCGAGGCGCAGACGCTCGCCGCCCAGGCGCTGTGGCAATTACTGCTGCCGGCGGTATGCTTTACCCTGACGGCCCTGCTGGCCTGGCTGGCGGGCCGCTATCGACGAGGACTTCGCTAGTGCTAACCGTAAACCATCTGACCCTGAGCGTGAAACGTCAGCCGCTGCTGCGGGAGGTCGCCTTCTCGGTGGCCCCGGGTGAAGTGCTGACGCTGATGGGCCCTTCCGGCAGCGGAAAATCGACGCTGTTTGCATGGATGATTGGCGCTCTGGCCGGCGACTTCCGCGCCGAGGGCGAGCTGTGGCTCAACGAGCGGCGCTGCGATACGCTGCCAACGGAGCGCCGGCGCATCGGCATCCTGTTTCAGGACCCGTTGCTGTTCGACCATTTCAGCGTCGGGCAAAATTTACAGCTGGCGCTACCGGAAAGCGTGCGCGGCGAGGCGCGAAAAGCCGCGGTGGAGCAGGCGCTCAGTCGCGCCGGGCTGCATGGCTTCGCCGCGCGCGACCCGGCCACGCTCTCCGGCGGACAGCGGGCGCGGGTGAGTCTGCTGCGCGCCCTGCTGGCGCGCCCCGAGGCGCTGCTGCTGGATGAGCCCTTCAGCCGCCTGGATGCGACCCTGCGCGCCGCGTTCCGTCGCTGGGTATTTGAGGAACTGGCCCGCCAGGCCATTCCGGCGATCCTGGTGACCCACGATCGCGAGGACTGTCCGCCGACGGGGCGGTGCCTGGCGATGGAGCGCTGGCAATGAAGCGCAATAGCGTGCAAACCTGCGTTACCGCAAAGAAATCAACGCCTGGCAAGCGGAGAATACGCCCTCCACTTTTTACCGTCGGGCATTTCGATGAAACGTGTTTCTCAATTGACCGCACTCGCCCTGCTCATGGGGCTTGCTGCCACCACCACCTGCGCCGCTGAAACCATGCCAGCGCTCACCCTCTCCCATCTGCAACAGCAGCACGGCGTGGCCATCGACACCCGCCTGAGCGCTTATTACAACGGCTGGCCGCAGCACGTCAACGGCCCGGAAGGGCATGAGCCGCAGGCGCTGAACCTTTCCGCCCGCTGGCTCGGCGCCATGAGCGACGAGCAGCTCCACAGCTGGGCTAAACAACACCAGCTCCAGCCCGATACCCCCATCGCGCTGTACGGCAGTCCTGAGGATAACGCCAGCGTCGCGGCGCGACTGAAACAAGCGGGCTTCACCCGGCTCAACGTCCTGAGCGACGCTCTGAGCCAGGGCGACCGTCTGCAAAAGCTGCCGCACTTTGAACAGCTGGTCTACCCGCAGTGGCTACACGATCTGCAGCAAGGGAAGAGCGTGGCTGCCGCCCCGGCCGGCGACTGGAAAGTGTTTGAGGCCGCCTGGGGAGCGCCGAAGCTCTATCTGCTGAGCCATATCCCGGGCGCGGGCTATATCGACACCAATGAGGTGGAGAGCGAACCGCTGTGGAATAAAGTCTCCGATGCGCAGCTGAAGGCGATGCTGGCGAAGCACGGCATCCGCCATGACACCACGGTGATCCTCTACGGTCGCGACGTCTACGCCGCGGCGCGGGTGGCGCAGATCATGCTGTACGCCGGCGTCAAAGACGTGCGCCTGCTGGACGGCGGCTGGCAGACCTGGTCCGACGCCGGTCTGCCGGTGGCGCGCGGCATGCCGCCGACGCCGCAGCCGGCGCCGGATTTTGGCGCGCCGATCCCCGGCCAGCCGCAGCTGATGCTGGATACCGGGCAGGCCCGCGGTCTGCTGCATCGCCAGGACGCCTCGCTGGTCAGCGTCCGCTCGTGGCCGGAGTTTATCGGCACCACCAGCGGGTACAGCTATATCAAACCGAAGGGCGACATCGCCGGCGCCCGCTGGGGCCATGCCGGAAGCGACTCCACGCACATGGAAGACTTCCATAACCCGGACGGCACCATGCGCAGCGCCGACGATATCGCCGCCCTGTGGCGCCAGTGGAACATCCTGCCTGACCAGCAGGTGGCGTTCTATTGCGGAACCGGCTGGCGGGCCTCGGAAACCTTCATGTATGCCCGGGCCATGGGCTGGCCGCACGTCGCCGTCTATGACGGCGGCTGGTACGAATGGAGCAGCAACCCGCACAATCCGGTCGCCCGCGGAGAACGCGGCCCGGAAAGCAGCCAGTAACGCGTCCCACCCGCGCGCGTCGCCCCCTGCCGGCGACGCGCGATTTCCTGCTCACGCCACCCGCTTTAAGGTCCTGTAGCCGCTGGCGATACGCGTCGCCGTCGTCAGCCAGCATAGCGCGCCAAACAGCCACGCCAGCCAGGCGAAATGCGCCGGAAACAGGCAGCTGAGGACAAACAGCAGGATAGTCTCCGTCCCCTCCGTCAGCCCCCCGAGATAGTGCAGCGATTTATGGGCATAGCCGGGATTGGCGATCTGGTGCTTTGCCGCCAGCGCGGCAAAGGCGAGAAAGCTGCTGCCGGTGCCGATAAAGGCAAACAGCAGCCAGCCCCCCGCCAGGGCGTTATTTTGCGGATCCGCCAGGATAAAACCGAACGGCACCAGGGCATAGAAGAGAAAATCCAGTGAGATATCGAGAAAACCGCCGGCGTCGCTAAGCCCGCGCCGCCGCGCCAGGCCGCCGTCCAGACCGTCCAGCAGGCGGTTGAGAAGAATGGCCGCCAGCGCCGCGCCATACCACCCTAATGCCAGAAATGGCAGAGCCAGCGCGCCGATGGCAAAACCGAGCAGCGTCAGCCCGTCTGGCGAAATACCCGGGCGGTCAAGCGCGCCGGCGGCAGCGTTAAGCAGAGGTTTGAGGCGAGGATGCAGGTGGCTATCAAGCACGGGGGTCTCCAGCAGAGTTGGCGGTTGTCAGTGAAGGTCTATGGCGGTGATAATAGGCCAGTTTGGTCTTATTAACGTTGATGCTTATGCTGAAAATGATTGAAGTTGTCGCCGCCATTATTGAACAGGATGGCAAAATTCTGCTGGCGCAGCGCCCGCCCCACGCCGACCAGCCGGGAATGTGGGAATTCGCCGGCGGCAAAGTGGAGCCTGGTGAAAGCCAGCCGCAGGCGCTGGCCCGGGAGCTGCGGGAGGAGATGGGCATCATTGCCCACCCGGCATGCTATATCGCCAGCCATCAGCGGGAAGTCTCCGGTCGCCAGATCCATCTGCACGCCTGGTGGGTACCGAACTTTCAGGGCGCGCCGCTGGCCCACTATCACAGCCAGCTGCGCTGGTGCCTTCCTGCCGACGCCTTAACCCTCGATCTCGCCCCGGCCGATATCCCCCTCCTGCACGCCTTTATCGCCCAGCGCCCGTCCCTTTCTCCCCGCTGATCCGCTCGCCGCCTCGTCATCGTTTTTAGTTATGACGGGCGGGCAATTATAAATTTTGCTGACGGCTTAATTTTTCCTTGCTTGCCTAAGGATTAGCGGTGTTATAGTCGGAAAATCGGTTTTTTCAAGGACCGAATCATAATAAATACACGCAACCACAACCATAAGGGGAACTTATATCTATGGATCAGACGTGCACTCTGGAAGGCTTTCTCACCCGCGTTCAACAGCGCGATCCTCATCAAACCGAATTTGCTCAAGCCGTCCGGGAGGTCATGACCACCCTGTGGCCTTTCCTTGAGGAAAATCCGCGCTATCGTCAGCTTGCTTTGCTGGAACGTCTGGTGGAACCGGAGCGCGTGATCCAGTTCCGCGTGGTGTGGGTGGACGACCGCAATCAGGTCCAGGTCAACCGCGCGTGGCGCGTGCAGTTCAACTCGGCCATCGGCCCGTATAAGGGCGGGATGCGCTTCCATCCGTCGGTGAATCTGTCGATTCTCAAATTCCTTGGCTTCGAGCAGACCTTCAAAAACGCCCTGACCACCCTGCCGATGGGCGGCGGGAAAGGCGGCAGCGATTTCGATCCTAAAGGCAAGAGCGATGGCGAAGTGATGCGCTTCTGCCAGGCGCTGATGACCGAGCTCTATCGCCATCTTGGCCCGGATACCGACGTACCGGCAGGCGATATCGGCGTCGGCGGCCGCGAGGTCGGCTTTATGGCCGGCATGATGCGCAAACTCTCTAACAACAGCGCCTGCGTCTTCACCGGTAAAGGCCTCTCCTTCGGCGGCAGCCTGATCCGTCCGGAAGCCACCGGTTACGGCCTGATCTACTTCACCGAAGCGATGCTCAAACGTCACGGCCTCGGCTTCGAAGGCGCTCGCGTGGCGGTCTCCGGCTCCGGCAACGTCGCGCAATACGCCATTGAGAAAGCGATGGAGCTTGGCGCGCGGGTGGTCACCGCCTCCGACTCCAACGGCACCGTCGTTGACGAGGCGGGCTTCACCAAAGAAAAACTGGCCCGCCTGATCGACATCAAAGAGCGTGCCCACGGCCGGGTGGCCGACTACGCCCGCGAGTTTGGCCTCACCTATCTCGAAGGCCAGCAGCCATGGTCAGTGCCAGTGGATATCGCCTTGCCTTGCGCCACTCAGAACGAACTGGACGTCGATGCCGCCCGCCAGCTGATTGCCAACGGCGTGAAGGCCGTGGCGGAAGGCGCCAACATGCCGACCACCATCGCCGCGACCGATCTGTTCCTTGAAGCTGGCGTGCTGTTTGCCCCGGGCAAAGCGGCCAACGCCGGCGGCGTGGCGACGTCCGGTCTGGAGATGGCGCAGAACGCCGCGCGCATGGGCTGGAAAGCGGAAAAAGTGGATGCCCGCCTGCATCACATTATGCTGGATATCCACCACGCCTGCGTGCAGTACGGCGGTGAAGCGAAGCAGACCAACTACGTGCGCGGCGCCAATATCGCCGGTTTCGTGAAGGTGGCGGATGCCATGCTGGCCCAGGGCGTGATTTAACCTCCCCTGACGCCCTCCCGGCGGCTGCCCGCCGGGAGGCGTCTCACGACGTCATCGTGATCACCACTTTCCCCAGATGTTGACCACTGTCCAGACAGGCATGCGCCTCGGCAATCTCCGCCATCGGGTAGCTGGCGTAGATCATCGGCTTGCATTTCCCAGCCTCAAGCAGCGGCCAGACGTGGCGCCGCAGCGCCTCGGCAATCTCCTGTTTCTCCTCCGCCGTCCGGCCGCGCATGGTGGATCCGGTGACGGTGGCCCGCTTGAGCATCAGGGTCTGAATATCCACCTCATGAGCGATTCGCCCGCCCATAAAGCCGATGATCACCAGCCGTCCATCCTTTTTCAGTAGCCCCAGGTTGCGGTTAAAGTAAGGGCCGCCCACGATATCCAGAATGACATCCACCCCTTCATCGTTGGTCAGTTGGTGAATTTTCTCTGCGAAATCTTCGGTTTTGTAGTTGATCGCCGTGGCGTAGGGTCGCAGCGCGGCAATTTTTTCGTCCTGGCCGACGGTGGCATAGACGCTCATCCCCAGCGCGTGACACAGCAGGACCGCGGTGGTGCCAATCCCGCTGGCGCCGCCGTGGATCAGAATGCTCTCGCCGGACTGCAGCTTACCGAGCTGGAAAACGTTCGCCCACACGGTGAAGAAGGTTTCCGGAATGGCGGCCGCTTCGCTAAAGCTGAGGCCCGCCGGGATCGGCAGCGTCTGGCCTGCCGGGACGGCGCAGTATTCGGCATACCCGCCGCCGTTGGTCAGCGCGCAGACGCGATCCCCGGGGGTAAAGGTTGTGACCTGCGCGCCGACCTTCACGACCACGCCCGCCACCTCGAGGCCGGGCACGGGGGTGACGCCCTCAGGCATAGGGTACAGCCCCTGGCGCTGCAGAATATCCGGCCGGTTGACGCCCGCCGCTTTCACCTCGATGAGCACCTCATGCACCCCGACGGTGGGGATCTCACCTTCGCGGATCTGCAATACTTCCGGGCCGCCCGGTTGGCTGATAGCGATATATTTCACGGGTCCTCCTTATCGCCTGGGAGAGAAATGAGCAACGGCATCGGGAAGGGCAATGGGCATCCCTGTTCTGAGGGGGTCGTCAACCCCTTCCCGGCTGTTTAGTGTAGACCATTGACCTGGCGGGGGGAGAAACGGCGGCCGCGGGGAAGCGCATCCTCGCGGCCGCCGGGCGGGTTATTGCGGCGGCGGCGCGGCATCGTCTGCCGCTTTTTTGCCTTTCGCTTTGCCTTTGCCCTTACTGAAGGATTTTTTCGCCCCGCCAGGCGCCACCAGACCGCGGAACTGGCGCACCGGCGTGCTGCGCGCCTGCTCGATCAGCTGATACAGCGTCCCCACCAGCGGCTGCATAAAATCCTGATAGCGGCACTGTTTCTCGCTGATTTGCGTCAATACCGACTCCCAGTGGGCGGTCATGTCCGGTCGCCCGGCCATCTCCGGCAGGGAATGAATCAGCGCCCTTCCGGCCTCCGAGGAGTGAATATAGCGCCCCTTTTTGCTCAGGAAACCGCGCTTAAACAGCAGTTCGATAATCCCGGCGCGGGTTGCTTCGGTGCCGAGGCCGTCGGTGGCGCGGAGGATCTTCTTCAGATCTTTATCCTGCACGAAGCGGGCAATCCCGGTCATCGCCGACAGCAGCGTGGCGTCGGTAAAGTGGCGCGGCGGCTGCGTCTGGCGCTCCACCACCTCGCCCCTCTCGCACAGCAGTTCATCGCCTTTGGCCACCACCGGCAGCGGCGTGCCGTCGTTCTCTTCATCGCGCTCTTTGCTGCCAAGCAGCGTCCGCCAGCCCGCCTCGGCCAGAAAACGCGCTTTGGCGACAAATTTGCCGTTGGCGATCTCAAGGTCAATCTGGCATTTACGGAACACCGCGTCAGGGCAGAACTGCATCAGATACTGCCGGGCGATCAGGGTGTAGACCTTCGCTTCGTTATCGGTGAGTTTGACCTGGCTGCTGCGGGCGGTCGGGATAATCGCATGGTGCGCGTCGACCTTTTTATCATCCCAGCAGCGGTTGCGGATCTCCGGATCCACCACCGGCTGCGGCAGCAGATCCGCCGCATGGACGGCAATCGCATTCAGCACCGCATGGCGGCCGGCGAAATGCTCTTCCGGCAGGTAGCGGCTGTCCGAACGCGGATAGGTGATGAGCTTGTGGGTTTCATACAGCTTCTGGCAGATATCCAGCACGTTTTGCGCGCTGAAGCCGAAACGTTTGGCCGCCTCAATCTGCAGCGCCGACAGCGAAAACGGCAGCGGCGCGGGTTCGGAATCGCGCTTATCGTTATAGCCGGTCACCAGCGCCGGCTGGCCTTCGATACGCTTAACCACGTGCTCGGCCAGCGGACGATGCAGCAGACGGCCTTCTTCATCCTGGTAAGGTTCGCAGGCTTCGCTCGGCACCCAGGTCGCGACAAAGCGCTCCTCCTGCGGCGTGACGATATGCGCTTTGACGTCGAAGAAATCTTTGGCGACGAAGTTTTCAATCTCTTCATCGCGGCGCACCACCAGGCCGAGCACCGGGGTCTGCACCCGCCCCACGGAGAGCACTCCCTGATAGCCGGCGTTGCGCCCCAGCAGAGTATAGGCCCGGGTCATATTGATGCCGTACAGCCAGTCGGCGCGCGCCCGCGCCAGCGCCGACACGCAAAGCGGCACAAACTCGCTGTTGGCGCGCAGGCGGTTGATCGCCCGCTCCACCGCCTGCGGGTTGAGATCGTTTATCAGACAGCGCTGCACCTGCTGGCGCTTCTCCGGCGCCAGCTGCAGGTAGTCGAGGACCTCGTCCACCAGCAGTTGCCCCTCACGGTCGGGGTCGCCAGCGTGGATAACCTCCTCGGCGTCGCCGAGCAGGCGCTTGATCACATTCAGCTGTTTGGTGACCGAAGGTTTGGGCTGCAACTGCCATTTCTCCGGCACAATCGGCAGGTCGGTGAGATTCCAGCGGGCATAGCGACTGTCATAGACGTCCGGCTGCGCCTGCTCCAGCAGGTGACCGATACACCAGGTCACCACCTGCCCGTTGCCGCACTCAATATAGCCATCGCCTTTGCGGTGCGGTTTAGGCAACACATCGGCGATAGCCCGACCGAGACTCGGTTTTTCTGCAATAAACAACCGCATCGAATCAACGGATCTCGATCATCGGTCGCCCGCCACGGGCGGTCACCAGCTCGCCGATGGCGGCCAGCTTAATACCGAACTCCGCCGCGGCGGCCTGGACTTCCGCCTCCGCCTCCGGGGTCACCGCCAGCAGCAGACCGCCTGAGGTCTGTGGGTCGCACAGCAGATCGCGCCACGCCGTCGGCATCTCGCCCATCAAATGGCCGTAGCTGGCAAAGTTGCGCCCGGTGCCGCCCGGCACCGCGCCGGCGGCGATATACTCCTCCACCCCCGGCAGTTTCGGGATATCGGCATAGCGCAGTTGCGCCTGCACGCCGGCCCCGCGGCACACCTCGCTGAGGTGGCCGAGCAGGCCAAAGCCGGTGACGTCGGTCATCGCCTTCACCCCGTCGATAGCGGCAAACGCGGCGCCGGCGAGGTTCATCTGGCACATGGTTTCCGTCGCCAGCCCCTGATGCTCTGGCTTGAGCAGCGATTTTTTCTCCGCGGTGGTCAGCACGCCGATCCCCAGCGGTTTGGTGAGATACAGTTTGCAGCCCGCCTGCGCGGTGCTGTTTTTCTTGATGCGCTCGGTGGGCACCACGCCGGTGACCGCCAGACCAAAGATCGGCTCAGGAGCATCAATGGAGTGGCCGCCCGCCAGCGCGATCCCGGCCTGCTGGCAGGCAAAGCGTCCGCCCTCCACCACGTCGCGGGCGATTTCCGGCGCCAGGGTGTTGATCGGCCAGCCGAGAATGGCAATCGCCATAATCGGTTTCCCGCCCATGGCGAAAATATCGCTGATGGCGTTGGTGGCGGCAATGCGGCCAAAGTCGAACGGATTATCGACAATCGGCATAAAGAAGTCGGTGGTGCTGACGATTGACGTGCCATTACCAAGATCGTAAACGGCGGCATCATCGCTGGTTTCGTTGCCGACAAGCAGGTTCGGGTCGACAAACTTCGCCTGCTCGCTATGCAGGATGGTTTCCAGCACTTTCGGGGAAATTTTACAACCACAACCGGCTCCGTGGCTGTATTGCGTTAAACGAATGGCTTGCTCGCTCATGGACATCTCCTGTCATTGCAATCCCGCTATGTTAGCGCCCAAACGTCAGGGTGGTAAGTACGACAGTCTGAAATCGCGTATGGTTGCTCATTAAGCAGACAAAAAGCCGTTTTTGCGAGACGCGGCAATTTTTTCCCGACCATTTTCACTTTTACTTAAAGATGACAGAAATGTGACAACCCAGGACTGTCTTCTCTGGAATGATTATGACGTAAGGAAATTCTAATGAAAAAGCGTGTTCTTGCCCTTTGCCTGGCCAGTTTCTTCTCCGTTAACGCCTTCGCGCTGGTTCCCCCCGGTAACGATGTCACCACCAAGCCCGATCTCTACTATCTGACCAATGCCCAGGCCATCGACAGCCTGGCGCTGTTGCCGCCGCCGCCGGCGGTGGGCAGTATCGCGTTCTTAAACGATCAGGCGATGTATGAGCAGGGGCGCCTGCTGCGCAATACCGAGCGCGGGAAGCTGGCGGCAGAGGATGCCAACCTCAGCGCGGGCGGCGTGGCTAACGCCTTCTCCAGCGCCTTTGGCTCGCCGATCACCGAAAAGGACGCGCCGCAGCTCCATAAGCTGTTGACCAATATGATTGAAGACGCCGGCGATCTGGCGACCCGCGGCGCGAAAGAGAAGTATATGCGCATTCGCCCGTTTGCCTTCTACGGTGTCTCCACCTGCAACACCACCGAGCAGGACAAGCTGGCGAAAAACGGCTCTTACCCATCCGGGCATACCTCCATCGGCTGGGCCACCGCCCTGGTGCTGGCGGAGATCAACCCGCAGCGGCAGAACGAAATTTTGAAGCGCGGCTATGAGCTCGGCGAGAGCAGGGTGATCTGCGGCTATCACTGGCAGAGCGATGTCGATGCGGCGCGCATCGTCGGCTCCGCGGTGGTCGCCACGCTGCACACCAACCCGGCCTTCCAGCAGCAGTTGCAGAAAGCCAAAGACGAATTCGCCAAAACGCAGAAGTAACGTCATCGCCGTTGAACTCCGGGAGGCGGCGCCTGGCGCGCCTTGTCCGGGCTACCTTTGGGGCTGCAGGCCGGGTCAGGCGCACGCCGCCGCCCGGCGAAATAACGGCGCAATCGTAAATTTCCCTGCTCGCGCTGCGCTTAGCAGGGCTACCACTCCTGTGTTATGTCCGGGCAGATGGCGCTCCCGATATGACTTCTGCGTTATGTCTGGCATGGCGCAGGGAGCGCACAGGGGGCGGCCAGTCGCCGCCGCCCCCTGTACCCCCGGGCTCCGGCCAGCAAAATCGCCACTGCGTGGTCCCTTCGACTTATCCCTGCAGGCTTCGGGTCGGGCCGAGGCAGCGTCCGTGCAAAACACGGCCCTCAGCCCGCATCCATGCGGGCTGCCCCGGCCTTCCGGGAACGTCTCAGCGATTTTGAGGCCGCCAGCACCGGCAGTTTCAGCAACTATGGTGAATAAATTAACGACAGGTCGTACGAATGTAGGCCGGGTAAGGCGCAGCCGCCACCCGGCGTAACACGCGCTGACTCAGAATCGCGTCACAAACGGCGCGGTATCCGGCAGGGCAATGGTGGTTGAGGCTTTCAGCTGCGGCGTGCCCAGATAGAGGAAGCCGACGATTTTATCCTGCTCGCGGCACCCGAAGCCGGCCCGCACCACCGGGCTCTCGGTCAATGCCCCGCTGCGCCAGATGCCGTTGAATCCCTGGGCCAGGGCCGCCATCTGCATCGCCATCACCGCGCAGCCAGCGGACATCTCCTGCTCCCAGCGCGGCACCTTCGGGTGGTCTTCACAGCGCGCCACTACGGTAATGATCAGCGGCGCGCGAAACGGCGCATTGCGGGCTTTCTCTATGCCCTTCTCATCCTGGCCGGCCTCCCGGGCCCCCTTTTCCAGCAGCTGACTAAAGCGTTCGCGGCCGTCATCGGCGATAATGAAAAAGCGCCACGGCTGCAGGGTGCCATGATCCGGGGCGCGCAGCCCGGCGCGCAGAATGTTTTCCAGCTGTTCGCCGGCCGGGGCCGGTTCCGCCAGGCGGGAAGCGCTGCGGCGATTAAGCAGTAGGTCGAGAGCATCCATCTGTATAACTCCTGTGATGTCATTTTTCATAAAATTAACATGCACAAGGATTTTGTTACAGCGCGGTCGGTGATTCCTGCTGACAACCGACGGCTCACTCTTTAGGATAGCCAGACGCGGCGGCCCCTGCGGCCTGCCCATTTTTAGATAACGTTAGGGAGAATACATGCGAACCCTTTGGCGACTGATTGCCAGCTTTTTTAAATGGACGTGGCGGATACTCAACTTTATTCGCAAACTGGCCCTCAATGCGATCTTCCTGGTGCTGGTGCTGGTGTGTATCGGCATCTGGAGCCAGTTCAGCAGTACCACCAGCGAACATGCCGCGCGCGGCGCGCTGCTGCTGGATATTACCGGCGTGGTGGTGGATAAACCGTCCGCCAGCAGCAAGCTCGGCGTAATTGGCCGCCAACTGTTTGGCGCCAGCTCGGACCGTCTGCAGGAGAATTCTCTGTTCGATATCGTGCAGACCATCCGTCAGGCGAAGGATGACCGTAATATCACCGGTATTGTGCTGGATCTGAAAAACTTCGTCGGCGGCGATCAGCCCTCCATGCAGTACATCGGTAAAGCGCTGCGCGAATTCCGCGACAGCGGCAAACCGGTGTATGCCGTCGGCAGTAGCTACAGCCAGGGCCAGTACTACCTGGCGAGCTTTGCCAACAAAATCTGGCTCTCTCCGCAGGGCGAGGTGGACCTGCACGGCTTCGCCACCAACGGGCTGTACTACAAGTCGCTGCTGGATAAGCTGAAAGTCTCCACCCATGTCTTCCGTGTCGGCACCTATAAATCCGCCGTCGAGCCTTTCATTCGCGATGACATGTCCCCTGCCGCCCGCGAAGCGGACAGCCGCTGGATTGGCGAACTGTGGCAGAACTACCTCAACACCATCGCCGCCAACCGGCAGATCACCGCCCAGCAGCTCTTCCCGGGCGCCCAGGGCATTATCGATGGCCTGCGTAAGGTGGGCGGCGATACGGCGAAATATGCGCTGGACAATAAGCTGGTGGATGAGCTGGCGACCTCCACGGAAGTGGAAAAGGCGCTGACCAAACAGTTTGGCTGGAGCAAAGCGGATAACAATTACCGGGCGATCAGCTATTACGACTACAACGTGAAGACACCGTCTGACCAGGGTTCCGCCATCGCGGTGATCTTCGCCAACGGCGCCATCATGGACGGCGAGGAGACCCCGGGCAACGTCGGCGGCGACACCACCGCTGCGCAAATTCGCGATGCGCGCCTCGACCCGAAAATTAAGGCCATCGTCCTGCGCGTCAACAGCCCGGGCGGCAGCGTGACCGCCTCGGAAATCATTCGTGAAGAGCTGGCGGCAGCCAAAGCCGCGGGTAAACCGGTGGTCGTTTCAATGGGCGGCATGGCGGCCTCCGGCGGCTACTGGATCTCCACGCCGGCGGACTACATTGTCGCGAACCCAAGCACCCTCACCGGCTCCATCGGCATCTTTGGGGTGATCAACACCGTGGAAAACACCCTCGGGTCGATTGGCGTCCATACCGACGGCGTCGCCACGTCGCCGCTGGCGGATATCTCCAGCACCAAAGCGCTGCCGCCGGAAGTGCAGCAGCTGATGCAGTTGAGCATTGAGAACGGCTATCAACGCTTTATCACCCTGGTGGCTAACGCGCGTAAGAGCACGCCGGAGAAAATCGACCAGATTGCCCAGGGCCACGTCTGGACCGGGGAAGATGCCAAAGCCAACGGTCTTGTCGACAGCCTCGGCGACTTCGACGACGCGGTGGCCAAGGCCGCCGAGCTGGCGAAGCTGAAAACCTGGCACCTCAACTACTATCAGGAAGAGCCCACCTTCTTCTCGATGGTGCTGGACAGCCTGACCGGTTCGGTACGCGCCTCGCTGCCGGCCGCCATTCAGGCCTGGCTGCCTGCGCCGGTGGCCGCGGCAGCCGAGACGGTGAAAGCCGAAAGCGACAAGCTGGCGGCGTTTAACGACCCTCAGAACCGCTATGCCTTCTGCCTGACCTGCGCCAACATCCGTTAATACGCAGCGGCTGCCCCGTCTCCCGGGGCAGCCTTTTTTCCGCACCTGCCAGCGCCGCCACAAAGCGAGCGGCCAACACTGTATTTTTTCCTCCGTCTCTTTATACTGCGCCTGTCTACGACCAACCTAAGCGATGCTATGCAAAAAAAATCGATTTACGTTGCCTACACCGGTGGGACCATCGGTATGCAGCGCTCTGAACACGGCTATGTACCCGTTTCCGGCCATCTCCAGCGTCAGCTGGCGCTGATGCCTGAGTTCCATCGCCCGGAGATGCCGGACTTCACGATCCATGAATACCATCCGCTGATGGATTCATCCGATATGACCCCTGAGGACTGGCAGCACATCGCCGACGATATCCGCAGCCATTACGAGGAGTATGATGGCTTTGTGATCCTCCACGGTACCGACACCATGGCGTTTACCGCCTCTGCGCTGTCATTCATGCTGGAAAACCTCGGCAAACCGGTGATTGTGACAGGGTCACAAATCCCGCTGGCCGAGCTGCGCTCCGACGGCCAGATCAACCTGCTCAATGCCCTGTACGTCGCCGCCAACTATCCGATTAACGAAGTGGCGCTGTTCTTCAACAATCGGCTGTTCCGCGGCAACCGTACCACTAAAGCCCATGCCGACGGCTTTGACGCCTTCGCCTCGCCAAACCTCGCGCCGCTGCTGGAGGCCGGGATCCATATCCGCCGTCTCGGTACCCCGCCGGCGCCGCAGGGCTGCGGAGAGCTTATCGTGCATCCCATCACCCCGCAGCCGATTGGCGTGGTGACGATTTACCCTGGCATCTCCGCCGACGTGGTGCGTAATTTCCTGCGCCAGCCGGTGAAAGCGCTGATCCTCCGCTCCTACGGCGTCGGCAATGCGCCGCAGAATGGCGAGTTTATTCAGGTGCTGGCGGAAGCCAGCCAGCGCGGCATTGTGGTGGTCAACTTGACGCAGTGTATGTCCGGGAAAGTGAACATGGGCGGCTATGCCACCGGCAATGCCCTCGCCCAGGCGGGAGTCATCAGTGGTTTCGATATGACGGTGGAAGCGACGCTGACCAAGCTACACTATCTGCTGAGCCAGCAGCTGGACGTTGACGCCATTCGCGCGGCGATGCAGCAGAATCTGCGTGGCGAACTGACCCCTGACGAAGCTTAAGGAGGACGTATGGCGCATCGAGCGCTGTTACTGGTTGATTTGCAGAACGACTTCTGCGCCGGCGGCGCGCTGGCGGTTCCTGAAGGCGATAGTACCGTCGAGGTGGCCAATGCGCTTATCGACTGGAGCCTGGCGCGCGGCGAGCCCATCGTCGCCAGCCAGGACTGGCACCCGGCGGATCACGGCAGCTTCGCCAGCCAGCACCAGGTGGAGCCCTACACCGTGGGCGACCTGGATGGCCTGGCGCAAACTTTCTGGCCGGATCACTGCGTTCAGCACAGCGAAGGCGCGGCGCTGCATCCCCTGCTCAAGCAGCAGGCCATCGCCGCCGTGTTCCACAAAGGGCAAAACCGGGTCATTGACAGCTACAGCGCTTTTTTTGACAACGGTCACCGGCAGAAAACTGAACTGGACGGCTGGCTTCGTGGTCAGGGGATCGTGGAGCTGACCGTGCTCGGCCTCGCCACCGATTACTGCGTTAAGTTCACCGTGCTGGATGCCCTGGCGCTGGGCTACGCGGTCAACGTCATCACCGACGGCTGCCGCGGGGTGAATCTTCAGCCGCAGGACAGCAGCCAGGCGTTTATGGAGATGGCCGCCGCAGGCGCCACGCTCTATACCCTCGACGACTGGCGGGAAACCCACGCCTGATCCCGCCCCCGGCGCGCCCGCGCCGGGGCTTCTTCTGCCGCTTCGTTATCGTCCATAAATTGAACTCTCTCGCAGTTTCAACAGGTTATTGCTGGTAGTCTGGCAAGGCTGTTTTTTCGCCACGCCATTTCCGTGGCGCGGTTATTTTTTTATGTCAAAGAGGAACCACTATGAAACGTTTGCCCTTGCTGGCAGCCTTGCCCCTGCTTTGCGCTTCCGCGCTCTCTGCCCAACCGCTGATGTCCGTCGGCTATTTCAACGGCGGCGGCGACGTCACTGCCGGGCCGGGCGGGGATATCGACAAGCTGGACGTCCGGCAGATCACCCATCTCAACTACTCGTTTGGCCTTATCTATAACGATGAAAAAGACGAGACCAACGCAGCCCTGAAGGATCCTGCTCATCTGCACGAGATCTGGCTGTCGCCGAAGGTGCAGGCGGATCTGCAAAAGCTCCCGGCCCTGCGTAAACAGAACCCGGACCTCAAAGTCCTGCTGTCGGTCGGCGGCTGGGGGGCGCGCGGTTTCTCCGGCGCGGCGGCAAGCAAAGAAACCCGGAAGGTGTTTATTCAGTCTGCGCAGGAAATTGTTGAAAAATATGGTCTGGATGGGATTGACCTCGACTGGGAGTTTCCGGTCAACGGCGCCTGGGGGCTGGTTGCCAGTCAACCGGCCGATCGCGATAACTTTACCGCGCTGTTAAAAGAGCTGCGCGCAGCGTTTGGTACCAGGAAACTGGTCACTATCGCCGTGGGCGCCAACGCCGAAAGCCCGAAAAGCTGGGTGGACGTTAAAGCGATTGCGTCATCGCTCGACTACATCAACCTGATGACCTACGACATGGCCTACGGCACGCAGTACTTCAACTCGAACCTGTATGACTCCAGCCACTGGCCGACGGTCGCCGCGGCGGATAAATACAGCGCCGATTTTGTGGTCAACAATTACCTGGCCGCCGGGCTTAAACCCAGCCAGATGAACCTCGGGATTGGTTTTTATGGCCGGGTGCCGAAACGGGCGGTCGAGCCGGGGATTGACTGGAGTAAAGCGGATGCGCAAAAGAACCCGGTCACCCAGCCCTATTTTGGTCCCCAGCAGATCGCGCTGTTTGCCTCGCTGGGCTATGACCTGAGCAAAGACACCTACGTGAAATACAATGATATCGTGGGCAAATTGCTCAACGATCCGCAGAAACGCTTTACCGAGCACTGGGACGATGAGGCGAAAGTCCCGTGGCTGTCGGTGCAGTCCGCGGAGGGCAAGCCGCTGTTCGCCCTCTCCTACGAGAACCCGCGCTCGGTAGCCATTAAAGCGGACTACATCAAGGCGAAAGGCCTCGCCGGAGCGATGTTCTGGGAGTATGGCGCCGATGACCAGAACCAGCTGGCCCGCCAGCTGGCGGAATCGCTGGGGATCAAACACTAATCGCGGCTGTTCCGCCGCATCGCCGCCGCCGGGCGGCGTGACGCAGGCAGCATCGCCGGCAATGCAGGTATATCGCGCCGCCCGGGATAGGTTATGATGCCTGTTATCCGCTGCGCCAGGGGCTGGCGCAGCTTAACCGTTTGACAGGAGGCAGGGGGCCATGGCCTATATCCCCAAAAATTACGCACGTCTGGAAGTGGGTTACCGCGAAAAGGCGCTCAAGCTCTTTCCCTGGGTATGCGGACGCTGCTCACGGGAGTTTGTCTACTCCAATCTGCGCGAGCTGACGGTGCACCATATCGATCACGACCACTCCAATAACCCGGAAGATGGCAGCAACTGGGAGATGTTGTGCCTTTACTGTCACGATCACGAACATTCCAAGTACACCGAAGCCGATCAGTATGGCTCCACGGTGGTAGCGGGCGAAGATGCGCAAAAGAGCGTCGGCGAGGCCACCTACAACCCGTTTGCCGACCTGAAAGCGATGATGAATAAAAAGTAAGCGAAGCGACTGACCGCCGGGCGCGGTCATTGACGCTACCCTAGTCCGGCGCCGGATCACCCGACGCCGGAACGTCTCCCCGCCGGCCGGCGGTTTATTGCAACTTCACGGTGGCGATCGGCTTCGGCACGATGCCGAAATCTTCCTTCAGCTGCTGTTTACTCTTCATCACCATCTGCCCGCGGGTGTCGATGGTCATATGCTGGGCGTCGGTGTTATACCGGGCCTGCCACAGCATCACCAGCTGCAGGCTATTTTCCTTCTGCTCCGGCGTCAGCGCCACGCCATCCGGCCATTTTCCCAGCTCTACCGCCGTCGCCAGACGCTGATACACTTCCGGGGTCATGCTGTCGATAATTTGCTCAATATCCATCTTCCGCTCACCTCCACCTGGAATAATTTGCTGAATCGTTTCTTCAGCCCTTAATCTGCTCGCCGTTCTGCTCATCGGTGAAGCTGAGCGACGCCGAATTGACACAATAGCGCTCGCCGGTCGGCTGCGGGCCATCCGGAAACACGTGACCGAGATGGGCATCACAATTTCCGCAGCGGATCTCAATGCGCTGCATGCCGTGGGAGCTGTCGTCCAGATAGCGAATGGCCTCTTCGCTTACCGGCTCGTAGAAGCTCGGCCAGCCGCAGCCGGAGTCGTATTTGGTCTGGGAGTTGAACAGCGGCGCATCGCACACCAGGCAGTGATACACGCCATTTTTCTTGTTGTGCAGCAGCCGTCCGGTGAAAGGCGGTTCGGTGCCATGATGTTGGGTCACGTAAAACTGCATTTCGCTCAAGCCGTTTTTCAGCTCTTCCGGGGAGGGTTTATTCGCCATGGGCTTACATCTCGCTTTGCAATGGACAACTTTCGCCCCAATTCTAACAAAACATTAACAATGAAGCGTACACTTTTGTTCTAAACTTATCCGGTGCCCACAGGCAGCCAGATAATTGTGACTTAAATCACGTTTTTATCTTAAATGCCCTTTAAAATTCCGCGCGCAGCCCCCATATGGAATTGGGCTCAAAGGGAGAGTGAGGCAAATCAATCGCGCAAGGTGTGCTCAGGATTGATTTGTCGCAATGATTGACACGATTCCGCTTGACGCTGCGTAAGGTTTTTGTAATTTTACAGGCAACCTTTTATTCACTAACAAATAGCTGGTGGAATATATGACTATCAAAGTAGGTATCAACGGTTTTGGCCGTATCGGTCGCATTGTTTTCCGTGCTGCTCAGAAACGTTCTGACATCGAGATCGTTGCAATCAACGACCTGTTAGACGCAGAGTACATGGCTTACATGCTGAAGTATGACTCCACTCACGGTCGTTTCGACGGCACCGTTGAAGTGAAAGACGGTCATCTGGTCGTTAACGGTAAAAAAATCCGTGTTACCGCTGAACGTGACCCGGCTAACCTGAAGTGGGACGAAGTTGGTGTTGACGTTGTTGCTGAAGCAACCGGTATCTTCCTGACCGACGAAACCGCTCGTAAACACATCACCGCTGGCGCGAAAAAAGTCGTTCTGACTGGCCCGTCCAAAGACAACACCCCGATGTTCGTTCGCGGCGCTAACTTCGACACTTACGCTGGCCAGGACATCGTTTCCAACGCATCCTGCACCACCAACTGCCTGGCACCGCTGGCTAAAGTCATCAACGACAACTTCGGTATCGTTGAAGGCCTGATGACCACCGTCCACGCAACCACCGCTACTCAGAAAACCGTTGATGGCCCGTCTCACAAAGACTGGCGCGGCGGCCGCGGCGCAGCTCAGAACATCATCCCGTCCTCTACCGGCGCTGCTAAAGCTGTAGGTAAAGTACTGCCAGAACTGAACGGCAAACTGACCGGTATGGCGTTCCGCGTTCCGACTCCGAACGTATCCGTTGTTGACCTGACCGTTCGTCTGGAAAAAGCAGCGTCCTACGAAGAAATCAAGAAAGCTATCAAAGCCGCTTCTGAAGGCGCAATGAAAGGCGTTCTGGGTTACACCGAAGACGACGTTGTTTCTACCGACTTCAACGGCGAAGTTTGCACTTCCGTGTTCGATGCTAAAGCAGGTATCGCACTGAACGACAACTTCGTTAAACTGGTTTCCTGGTACGACAACGAAACTGGCTACTCCAACAAAGTTCTGGACCTGATTGCCCACATCTCCAAATAAGTTGAGATGAAAAAGTAATCTGTAAGAGCGACTTCGGTCGCTCTTTTTTTTGTCTGCAGAGATAGGATTGCACAATGATAAATAAAATTTTTGCTCTCCCGGTGAATGAAACCATTTCGCCCGTTATCTCCCGTCGCCAGCTGGACGACCTGGAGCTGATTGTCATCGACCATCCGCAGGTGAAAGCCTCTGTGGCGCTGCAGGGGGCGCACCTGCTCTCCTGGAAACCCGCCGGTGAAGAAGAAGTCCTGTGGCTGAGCAACAACACCCCATTTAAACAGGGCGTCGCCCTGCGCGGCGGCGTGCCGATTTGCTGGCCGTGGTTTGGCCCATCGGCGCAGCAGGGCCTGCCGTCGCACGGCTTTGCCCGCAACCTGCCGTGGACCCTGGAAGGGCATGATGAAGACGACAGCGGCGTGATGTTGACCTTTGCGCTGCAGAACAGCGCTGAAACCATGAAGCTGTGGCCGCATGAGTTCACCCTCTATGCCCGCTTCAAGCTGGGTAAGACCTGCGAAATCGAGCTGGAAGCCCACGGCGAATTCGAGACCACCTCTGCCCTGCACAGCTACTTCAACGTTGGCGATATCGCGGCGGTGAAAGTGAGCGGTCTTGGCGAGCGCTATATCGATAAAGTGAAGAACGCCGAAGAAGGCGTTCTGAACAACGGCGTGCAGACCTTCCCGGATCGTACCGACCGCGTCTATCTCGACGCCGAAGGCTGCAGCGTGATCCACGACGACGCGCTCAGCCGCACGATCGACGTGGTGCATCATCATCAGCACAACGTGGTGGCCTGGAACCCGGGCCCGGCGCTGTCCGTCAGCATGGGCGACATGCCGGACGATGGCTATAAAACCTTCGTTTGCGTCGAAACCTGCTGCGTGACCCAGCCGCAGAAAGCCAGTGAAGAGACCCCGTCTCGCCTGGCGCAAACCATCAGCGTGAAAAAACGCTAACCGCAAAAAGCCCCGTTTATCACGGGGCTTTTTCTCTTCTCCACCTGGATGCGCTGTGGGTTAAACCATATCCAACCGGGTTTTCCGCGGCGGCGGCGGATAGAGGCGATCCAGCTGCGCAAGCTCTTGCGGGCTGAGAACGATATCAAGCGCGGCGGCATTCTGCACCACATGCTCGATAGTCGCCGCTTTCGGGATCGCCAGCATTCCCGGATGACGAATCACCCAGGCCAGCAGCAGCTGCGCCACCGTCACGCCCCGCGCGTTAGCCATATTGATGATATCGGTATGCTGAAAAAGTCCATCGCGTAAGCGCCCCGCCTGCGCCAGCGGGCAATAGGCCATCACCGGCAGGGTGTGCTGCTGGCACCAGGGCAGGAGATCGTATTCAATGCCCCGCGACGCGAGATGATAGAGCACCTGGTTGGTGGCGCAGCGTTCGCCGCCCGCCGTGCGCCACAGCGCCTGCATATCGTCGGTGTCCAGATTGGAGACGCCCCAACGGCGGATTTTGCCCTCGGCCACCAGCCTTTCCATCGCCTCGACCGTCTCCTGCAGGGGGATATCGCCCCGCCAGTGCAGGAGATACATATCCAGATAGTCGGTCTGCAGCCGGCGCAGACTGTTTTCACAGGCGCGGCGGATCGCCGCTCCGCCGGCGTGCCAGGGATAGACTTTAGAGACCAGCGTCACCCGGTCGCGCAGGCCGCGGATCGCCTGGCCCACTACCTCCTCCGCCCCGCCGTCGGCATACATCTCCGCGGTATCGATTACCGTCAGGCCATGGTCGATGCCCGCGCGCAGTGCAGCCACCTCCTGCTGACGCTGCGCCGCGTTCTCGCCCATATACCAGGTTCCCAGCCCGATGGCCGGAACTGCCGCCTGCTCGCCAAAGCATACTGTTTTTTTCACCATCGTCTCCTTCTTCGCGCCATGCACCACCATAAAGCAAAACAGGGCGCGAAGCCCTGTTTTGATGCATAAAGCGCACTGTAATAATGCACAATCAGAAGGTGTAGGTGATCCCGGTTGAGATCAGACCGCTCCAGGATTTGTCCACCATCGGGCTATCGGTAATTTCATCCGACAGACGCGTGTAGCGCGCAATACCGTATACGCTCCAGTCGCCGAGGAAGCGATAGTTGGCCGCCAGCTCCAGATACGGGTTCCAGCTGCTGTCCGGATCGTAGCTGCGCATCCCGCTGCGACGGGACTCATGCTGCGAGACGCCATAGTAGTATTCGTTCTGATTGTCGCTGTTCCACTCGACGCCAATGCCCGGCGTCAGCGTCAGGTTCCCGTTGGTGTAGCGGTACAGCCAGGCGAGATCCCAGTTGATGCCGTTGCTGTTATCCAGCGTATCGCCGGCAATCGTCGTGCGCAGGAAGCCATAGGGCGTGTTGTGGACATAAGAAAGACCGGCCATCACGGTCGATTTACGTTTATCCAGGCGACGCATTTGTTCGCTATCGCTGTCGCCCGGCTTGAAGTACATCGGCGACCAGTAAGCCGTTATCGACAGCTTATCGTTGGTGTCATTCCACAGGTAGTAACCCCCGCCCAGACCATGGAACCAGAAGTTATCGCTCTCATAACTAATGACCGGCACCGGATAAACATCCGCATCATACTGCTTGTACGGATGCTCAACGATGCCGACGCCAGCCCCAAGCGTGAACTTCCCGTCGGCATGCGCCGCGCTGGCGGAGGTCGCAATCAGCACGCCGAGTGCCAGAAGTTTGATTTTAGTCACAATCCATATTCCCGTTGTCAAATAATCAGCCCGTGCAGTTTACCGTCGTAGGTCTCATGCCTCAAATTCTTTACCCGATATGACACAAATCGTTCACTTTCCCACCCTTCTCTTACCATCTGGTGACAGCCCGATGACAGCTTCACGTCCCGGCGAATCAAAAAGCGTCTTTTTCAGGATGAGTTATTGATATGTCATTGAAATTGATTTTCTGCGGCATGCAAGATTTCTAAATGCATCTACGCTTAAATTTAGAAGGTGTAATTGCAGGGCACATTCACGCTACCCCACCCGCAACCTGGCATAAGGGTTGCTGGATACCAGGAGAGCGATGTTCAGCTTATGTCTTCCGGGGGCCCCCACTATTCATATGAACGGCTCTCAACCTGTGCTAAAAAACGAAAGGACGGCATGCCATGAATATATTCGATCACTATCGCCAGCGCTATGAAGCTGCCAAGGACGAAGAGTTCACACTGCAGGAGTTTCTTACCATCTGCCGGCAAGATCGCAGTGCCTATGCCAATGCGGCAGAACGTCTGTTGATGGCCATTGGTGAACCCGTCATGGTTGATACGGCTCTCGAGCCGCGGCTATCCCGTCTCTTTTCAAACCGGGTCATCGCACGCTATCCGGCGTTTGAAGAGTTTTACGGTATGGAAGACGCCATTGAGCAGATCGTTTCCTACCTCAAGCATGCCGCCCAGGGGCTGGAAGAGAAGAAACAGAT
Organism: Klebsiella sp. JB_Kp004; assembly: GCF_040065795.1. NCBI lineage: Bacteria > Pseudomonadati > Pseudomonadota > Gammaproteobacteria > Enterobacterales > Enterobacteriaceae > Klebsiella > Klebsiella sp. JB_Kp004. The sequence continues at coordinate 241,987 of NZ_JBEAKW010000001.1, forward strand.
CCTCTATCTGCTGGGACCGGTGGGCGGTGGTAAATCATCGCTGGCTGAACGGCTGAAAGCCCTGATGCAGCGCGTGCCTATCTATGTGCTGAGCGCCAACGGCGAGCGCAGCCCGGTTAACGATCACCCGCTGTGCCTGTTCAATCCGCAGGAGGATGCGCAGATCCTTCAGAAAGAGTATGGCGTCCCTACCCGCTATCTCGGCACCATTATGTCGCCGTGGGCGGCCAAACGCCTGCATGAGTTTGGCGGCGATATCACGAAATTCCGCGTGGTCAAAGTCTGGCCATCGATTCTCGAGCAGGTCGCCATCGCCAAAACCGAACCGGGCGATGAGAACAACCAGGATATTTCGGCGCTGGTGGGTAAAGTGGATATCCGTAAGCTGGAACACTATGCGCAGAACGACCCGGACGCCTACGGCTACTCCGGTGCGCTGTGCCGCGCCAACCAGGGGATCATGGAGTTCGTCGAGATGTTTAAAGCGCCGATCAAGGTGCTGCATCCGCTGCTGACCGCGACCCAGGAGGGTAACTATAACGGGACCGAAGGGATCTCCGCCCTGCCGTTTAACGGGATCATCCTTGCCCACTCCAACGAATCGGAATGGGTGACCTTCCGTAATAACAAAAACAATGAGGCCTTCCTCGACCGCGTCTATATCGTCAAAGTGCCTTATTGCCTGCGGATCTCCGAAGAGATCCGTATCTATGAAAAACTGCTCAACAGCAGCGAACTGACGCATGCGCCATGCGCCCCGGGCACGCTGGAAACGCTGGCGCGCTTCTCGATTCTGTCGCGCCTGAAAGAGCCGGAAAACTCGAGCATCTACTCGAAAATGCGGGTCTATGACGGCGAGAGCCTGAAGGATACCGACCCGAAAGCGAAATCCTATCAGGAGTATCGCGACTATGCCGGGGTGGATGAAGGGATGAACGGGCTCTCCACCCGCTTTGCCTTTAAGATCCTCTCAAGGGTGTTTAACTTCGACCATGTTGAAGTGGCGGCCAACCCGGTGCATCTGTTCTATGTGCTGGAGCAGCAGATTGAGCGCGAACAGTTCCCGCAGGAGCAGGCCGAGCGCTATCTGGAGTTCCTCAAAGGCTATCTGATCCCGAAATACGCCGAGTTTATCGGCAAAGAGATCCAGACCGCTTATCTGGAATCCTACTCCGAGTATGGGCAGAACATTTTCGATCGCTATGTCACCTACGCTGACTTCTGGATCCAGGATCAGGAATATCGCGATCCGGACACCGGGCAGCTGTTTGACCGTGAATCGTTGAATGCCGAGCTGGAGAAAATTGAGAAGCCGGCCGGGATCAGCAACCCGAAAGACTTCCGTAATGAAATCGTCAACTTTGTGCTGCGCGCCAGAGCCAACAACAGCGGACGTAATCCGAACTGGACCAGCTATGAGAAACTGCGCACGGTTATTGAGAAGAAAATGTTCTCCAATACCGAAGAGCTGTTGCCGGTCATTTCGTTTAACGCCAAAACTTCAACCGATGAGCAGAAAAAACACGACGACTTTGTCGACCGCATGATGGAGAAAGGCTACACCCGCAAACAGGTTCGCCTGCTGTGCGAGTGGTACCTGCGGGTTCGTAAATCGTCCTGATGCGTCCAGCCCGGCGGTGCGCCGCCGGGCCAACTGCAGCTGAATGATGATAAGTAAAGTTGGCTAATGCAGTACAGGAGGGCATATGACCTGGTTCATAGACCGACGCCTGAACGGGAAAAACAAAAGCGCCGTCAATCGTCAGCGCTTTTTGCGCCGTTATAAGGCGCAAATTAAACAGTCGATCTCCGAGGCCATCAACAAGCGCTCGGTGACCGATATTGAGAGCGGAGAATCCGTCTCGATCCCGACGGACGATATCAACGAACCGATGTTTCATCAGGGTCGCGGCGGGCTGCGCAACCGCGTCCACCCGGGCAACGACCATTTCGTGCAAAACGACCGCATCGAACGCCCGCAAGGGGGCGGCGGCGGCGGGGGCGGCGGTCAGGGGCAAGCCAGCGCAGATGGCGAAGGGAAGGATGAGTTTGTCTTCCAGATTTCGAAAGATGAGTACCTGGATCTGCTGTTTGAAGATCTCGCCCTGCCGAACCTGAAGAAAAATCAGCACCGGCAGCTGAACGAGTTTAAAACCCATCGCGCGGGCTTTACCTCTAACGGGGTGCCGGCCAACATCAGCGTGGTGCGATCGCTGCAGAACTCGCTGGCCCGCCGGACGGCGATGACCGCCGGCAAGCGCCGTGAACTGCGCGCCCTGGAGGAGGATCTGGAGACCATCAGCCGCAGCGAACCGGTGCAGCTGCTGGAGGAGGAGCGCCTGCGCAAAGAGATTGCCGAGCTGCGGGCTAAAATTGAACGGGTGCCGTTTATCGACACCTTTGACTTACGCTACAAAAATTACGAAAAACGGCCGGAGCCCTCCAGCCAGGCGGTAATGTTCTGCCTGATGGACGTCTCAGGCTCGATGGACCAGGCCACCAAAGACATGGCCAAGCGCTTTTATATCCTGCTGTATTTGTTCCTCAGCCGGACCTATAAAAACGTCGATGTGGTCTACATCCGCCACCATACTCAGGCGAAAGAGGTGGATGAACACGAGTTCTTCTACTCTCAGGAGACCGGCGGCACCATCGTCTCCAGCGCCCTGAAGCTGATGGATGAAGTGGTGCAGGCGCGTTATGACCCGGCGCAGTGGAACATCTACGCCGCCCAGGCGTCGGATGGTGACAACTGGGCCGACGACTCCCCGCTGTGCCACGAACTGCTGGCGAAGAAAATTCTGCCGGTGGTGCGTTATTACAGCTATATCGAAATTACCCGCCGGGCGCATCAGACCCTGTGGCGCGAGTATGAACACCTGCAGGCGACCTTTGATAATTTCGCCATGCAGCATATCCGCGACCAGGAGGATATCTACCCGGTATTCCGCGAACTGTTTCACAAACAATCGTCTAAAAGTGAAGCGTAGTGAAATACTCAGCCAGTGAGTCGGGTGACTTGCTGGCTATTTTCCTCAGACACAAGGCCCGATGGCACAGCCATACATCATGTAAAACGGAAACAACGGGGCCATGGCGACGGCGCCAAGCGAGCTAATCGTTTTGGTCTTATCATTGATTGATACCACAACGGGGTGCGCTAACTGGTAGGCGGCGGCCAGATCTGACGCGTCCGATGCCGTCCAAAACCCTGTCGCTTTAAACAACACCCCGAGGCGATCGTTATCAATCTGCACCGCATGATACTGATTTACCAGCTCGCTATGCTGCCCGGCATCCAGTTTGCGCTGATCCATCACCACCAGATATTCCGCCGTTACCTCATGTTGTTCCACGACAAAGTTAACCCGCACGCCGGAAGCCTGTTGGTGAAAGCGCTCATAAAAGGTCTTATAACGCTGATATTCCTCAGGCACACCGTCACGGACAAAGCGGTAACTGTATTTCGCTGAGCTGGCGACAATACCGGACTCTGTGGGTTTCATCGCCACAATGGTATCCCGAGGCGGCAAGTTTGGCGCGCTGGTACAGCCTGCGAGCATCGCCACTACGACCAGCGATAAGATATATTTCACCATTTTCAGCCGTTCCTGTTCGCGATTTTTTCTATGACATCTGGCGTTTTTTTAACACTCCAGGTACAAATCCCTAACCCTGTGTATCATAACTGCCTAATCTGCTTCAAACATTCGCGCGATCGTCAGCGTTGAACTGTTTCTACTCTCAGGAGCCTGCTATGACCCCTTTTTATCAATTGACGGCTAACCGCCTGCGCGGACAGCCCCTCTCCATGGTTGACTATGCTGGCAAGGTGGTTCTGGTGGTGAATACGGCCAGCCATTGTGGCTTCACGCCGCAATATGCTGGCCTTGAAGCGCTCTACAAAAAGTACGCGGCTCAGGGGCTGGTTGTGCTTGGGTTCCCCTGCAACCAGTTTGGCAAGCAGGAACCCGGCGGTGCGGATGAAATCGAGCAGACCTGTCACGTTAACTACGGCGTGAGCTTCCCGATGTTTGAGAAAGTGGACGTCAACGGCCCTGCCGCGCACCCGCTGTTTCGTTATTTGAAACAAGCGTTGCCCGGCGTGCTCGGCAAACGGATCAAGTGGAATTTCACCAAGTTCCTCATCGGTCGCGACGGCACTCCCCTCACGCGTTTTGCGCCGTTCACGACGCCGGAGAAAATGGAAGCCGCCATTGTTGCCGCACTCAAACGCTAAGTGTTCCTGTCATTCCACGTTCGCCCAACGGTGGCTGGCTGCCCATGCAAGATAGAGGTCGATCTCACGCGGCCAGCAACCGTCTGTGGTTGGCCTAACTTCCGCCTGCCCGACAAGCAGCCTACAGCGGCGACACGGCCTCAACCTCATGCTGAAACACGTAGGGGTCGGAGAGCAGTTCGAATACTTCGTCGTCCGGATAGGTGACCGCGACGTGATAGTCTTCGCCAGCGAAGGCTTTGACCGCCGCGAGATCCTGCCAGTAGGTGGCGAGAAAGAAATGCGCCCATTCGCCCTGGTTTTCCCGGCGCACCAGCGCGCCCCTGTTGCCGGGGATACCCCGGGCGTGTTCCACGCCGGTCCGCTCAAGGTGCTTTGCAAACCCCTCGGCATGTTGCAATGGCACACTGCCGTGCCAGGTCCTGACAATCATTTGCGTTCTCCTGTGGTAATCAACCTCTCACCCTAACATCGACAGGCATTTTTGGGGGAGCGCAACAAGGCGGCGCTGGCAACAACGCAAAATTATTTTGCCGGACGAGGGTATCCCCTCACTCTGCAGTATTTTCGACTGCGGCGCAGCATTGGGCCGAATATTGCGCGGTGAGTATGACTGTTAGCGGGCGCGGAAAAAATCGTGGCTCGTCAGCCCCGGGGGGTCTTATCGATACACGCCCAAGCCGCGTCCCTTCAGGGCATCGCCAGCCGCTCTTGATGATCCGCAAAGAGAGCGATGAGATGGTCGGCGAGAACCCGCACGCGTCTTGAACCGGCCAGGTCGGAATGCATCACCAGCCAGAGGGTCTGATCCGCGCCGATCTCCGGCTGCAGGCACTGCAGGCCGCTGGCCCGCGCCATAAAGTGCGGCAGGACGCCCAGGCCGAGGCCCGCGGATACCGCGGAAACCTGGGCCACGAGCGTATTGGCTTCGACTTTACACGGCCGGCCGCGCAGGATGCGCGTGATCCATTGGGCGGCCGGCAGGTGCTGGTGAGTTTCCGGCCACCCCACAAAGTCCGCCTCGCTCAGCGACAGGCCGTCCGCCCCGGCCAGATAGCCGGCGGCGCCATAGACGCCAAACCCCACCGTCCCCAGACGCTTTAACGTCAGATGCCCGGCCTCAGGCTTGACCATGCGGATCGCCAGATCGGCATCCCGACGGTGCAGGTTCACCGGCTGCACGCCGCTCAGCACCTCCACCCGCAGCTCGGGATATTGGTCCAGGAGCCCTTTCAGGGAGGGCAGAATAAAATGCGTGGCCAGGTTTTCCGCGGTGGCCAGGCGGACAACCCCGGCGACATGCCCCTGCAGTTGCGCCGCTTCGCCGAACGCCAGGCCTGCGTATTCCAGCGCCTCAGCCCGCGCGAGCAGGGCTTCGCCATCGTCGGTCAGGCGATAGCCGCTCTGATGGCGGCTGAAGAGCGGAACGTTCAACGCCTGCTCCAGCCGATCCAGCCGGCGGGAGACCGTGGCAATCCCCATGTTCATCTTGTCGGCGGCGCCGCTCAGCGTTCCCGCCCGGGCGATGGCGAGGAATATACGCGCATCATCCCAGTTAAATTCTGCGGTCATCTATTTTCCATTTACGGAAAACGACTCTCCGTTTTCCGCTCTTTTTTATCAGTTTCGCAGGGATGATACTGCACGCCACTCGCGGAGACAACCAGGCCATCCGGTCGCCTGCTCGCTCCTCACCTGAACGTCCGCGCACCGCGCGGAACGCACCTTTCCTAAGGATACGCCTGATATGAAAGAGATTGCTTTACCCCTCCACCCGGCGCCGGCGCGCGTCTGGATAGCCCTCGTTGCGCTCGGGATCTGCGCCTTTTCGATCGTCACCAGCGAACTGGCGCCGGTGGGCATGCTCAGCGCCCTGGCGGCGGATTTTCACCAGACGGAATCCGGCATGGGCCTCGCCGTCACCGCCTATGGCTGGGTGGGCGCCCTGGCGGCTCTGCTTTCCGGCGCGATGCCGGCGCGTATTTCCCGCAAGGCGCTGCTGGTCGGGCTGATGCTGATCCTGGCGCTTTCCTGCCTCGCCGCAACCCGGTCTTATTCGATGTTCGCCCTGATGAGCGCCCGCATGATTGGCGCCCTGGCGCATGGCGCCTTCTGGGCCTTAATTGGCATCGTCGCCGCGCAGCTGGTACCGCCGCACCGGCTGGGGCTGGCCACGGCGATCATTTTTGGCGGCGTGTCGGCGGCAAGCGTAGTGGGGGTACCGCTGGCGAGCTTTATCGCCACCCTGGCGGGGTGGCGACACGCGTTTATGGCGATGGCCTTGCTGTCACTGGCCGCCGCAGCGGCACTGTGCTCGACGCTGCCCCCGCTGGCCGCCCCTGCCTCCGTCAGGCTGCGTGTTTATCGCGATATTTTCCGCAATCCACTGCTCGGTGGCCTGTATGGCGCCACGGCCTGCATCATTACCGCACACTTTGCCGCCTTCACCTACATTGAACCGCTGCTGATAAATCTGCAGGGAGTCCCGGCGACCGCCCTCTCCGGCCTGCTGCTGCTGTCAGGGGTTTCCGGGCTGCTGGGTAACGTTATCGCCGGTAAGCTTATCGATCGTCATCTGAAGGGGCTGATTTTCGCTGCGCTGCTGCTGAGCGGGGGCGCGCTGGCGATCCTTGGCGCCGCCCGTCCTGCGCCACTGCCGTTCTGTTTTAGCGGGCTACTGTTAGCCCTGTGGGGCGCCGGCATCGCGATTGTGTTCGTCGGCTTACAGACCTGGCTGCTGCGCAGCGCGGGCGCGGTCGCCCAGCCGGCGTCAGCCATTTACGTGGCCATTTTTAATGCCGCCATCGGCACCGGGGCGCTTGTCGGCGGCCAGCTGATCGCCTCAGCTGGCCTGTCGGGAATGGTGTGGCTGGCGGCGGGGATCATGGTGGGCAGTACGCTGCTGATCGCCCTGCTGAAAGCGCCCTCGGCCCGCTAAACACAGCCCTGTAAAACCGCGTTTTCACGGTCCAGAGTGAAGACCTGCCACACGACGCGGGTCGCGCTCAAGGTAAAAATGGCCGTCGCCAGCGTATTTTCCTCATCCGGATCGTCGGGAGACAGCCGGTAAATCGGTAACAGCGGATCCTGCTGGTCGGAGAGCATCGCTTTCGCTGTCACGCCATCCAGCGGCGGGTTCGTCGCCAGCCACGCGTCCAGGCGCCGCTGGCGCGAAGCGGAGCTCCCGGTCACGATCTGTTCAATGGCCGCAAGCTGGGGATGGATCAGATGGTTGGCATGCCCGCCGGTGGTGGACAACTCGAGCACCGAGCTGCCGGAGCCGGTGGCTTCCACGCTAAACAGACGGCTATCACCCATCTGGCCCAGGGTGTGGTGAAATGCGCCCGCGCGCAGCGTGGCGCTCAGCAAAGTGACGGCTTCCTCTAAGGTGGCGGCGTTCAGCGATGCGCGGGCCACAATCTGGCGCGGCATGCCGTCCGGACGATGCACGGCGCGAATATTGTTGACCGTATTGACTATCCCCTTCTCATTCACCGCGAAGGTGTGCCCGCACAGGGAGCCGGGATAGGCAAAGCTGGTGAAGGCGAGGCCCACCTCCGGGGTTACGCTGACGATGGCGCACTCTTCACGCAGCTGCGGGAAGCCGTCTTCATTGTGCGCAATGATCAACGCGCCCTCCGGGCTTCTCCCCGCCAGGGTGGTGCAGCCATCTGACGTCGAACGTACCAGATCGCCGCGACAGTTCCAGGCGAACACCTCATCCACCGGCGCCTGCAGCCCCTCCGCCATGCCCTCCAGCTCCTGCCAAATCAGCGGGAACTGCGCCTGCACGGCTGCACGCATGCGCTGGGTCTGTTCCGCCGTTTTCAGGGCGGTTACGGTTTGCCACAGCGCCGTTTGCCTGATTTTAGTATGCCAGGCCTCACGACCAAACGCGCCAAGCTGCTGACCGACCGCATAGGCGGAACCACGGATTGCGATTGTTTTCATATTGTCATCATTCACTTATGTTCAGGATACGTGTTGCAAAAACTCTTGCAGTCGCGGATTGCTGCTGGCCGTGAGCAGCGCCTCAGGTGAACCATCTTCGGCGATAGTGCCGCCATCAATAAAGATCAACCGGGAAGCCACCTCTCTGGCAAAGCCAATCTCATGGGTCACAATCACCATCGTCATGCCCTCTTCGGCCAGGGATCGCATGACCTTTAACACCTCATGCCGCAGTTCAGGATCGAGGGCGGATGTTGGCTCATCAAATAACATCATTTTGGGTTTCACCGCCAGGGCGCGCGCTATCGCCACGCGCTGCTGCTGACCGCCCGAGAGCTCTGCCGGATAGTGGTTGGCGCGTTCACGCAGCCCCACACGGTCCAGCAACGCCAGCGCCTGCTCCCGCGCCGCGGCCTTGCTCTGCTTGCGCACGCGAAGCGGACCGAACATGACATTCTCCAGGGCGGTCAGATGCGGAAACAAATGAAACTGTTGAAACACCATACCGGCTTCGCGGCGAATATCACACTCATTCGCATGCGGATCCGTAATGTGCATGCCCGCCACCAGCAGCGTGCCCGAAGAGATCGCCTCCAGCTTGTTGATACAGCGCAACAGGGTCGATTTTCCCGAGCCGGAAGGACCGATGATCACCACCACCTCGCCCGCTTCAATCTTTAAATTGATATCGTGCAGCACCTGAGTGGCGCCGAAGTTTTTCGCTACCGCGCTAAATTCAACCATGCTCATAAAATATGGATCCTTTTCTCAAGTTGTTTCAGCAGGAAGCTCAGGCACAATGTTAAAAACAGATAAATCATCGCCACCGCCGTCCACACCTCCAGCGCCCGAAAATTGCCGGCAATAATCTCTTGTCCCTGACGGGTTAATTCTGCCACGCCAATGACAATAAACAGCGAGGTATCTTTTATACTGATAATCCACTGATTGCCTAATGCCGGGATCATCCGCCGAAAAGCCAGCGGCATAATGACATGCCACAGGGTGCTGCGCGGCGATAATCCCATCGCCAGGCTGGCTTCTTTAAATCCTTTATTAATCGACAGAATCGCGCCCCGGGTGATCTCCGCTATATAAGCCCCGGAGTTAATCACAATGGTGATAATGGCGGCGGGAACCGGGTCAATACGCAATGGCAACACCATCGGCAGGGCGAAGTAGATAAACATCACCTGCACCATAATTGGCGTCCCGCGGATGACTTCCACAAACACCAGCGATACCGTTTTGGATATTGTTCCGCCTAATGCGCGGCAGGTCCCGGCCAGCAAGCCAATGATTAATCCACCTAATAAACCTGATAACGAAATAATCAGCGTCAGCTGCAAACCTTGCATCAGCAGCGGTAATGCATCCCAAATATAGCGACTGTCAAAATTCATGCTTCTACCCGTAAAGAAAATATGAGGTCGGATCGCTCCGACCTGGCAGGGTTATTTCGGCTGTTTAGCAAACCACTTTACGTAAATCTTGTCGTAGGTGCCATCGGCGCGCAGGGCCTGCAGGGCCTGGTTGACTTTTGGCGTCAGGCTGCTGTTTTTCTGCATCGCAAAGCCATACTGCTGTGGCAGAATGCTGTCCGTCTCACCGGTGGATTTGACCTTGCCGTTACCCGCCGTCTTCACGTAGTAAAGGACATTCGGTGAATCATGAACCACGGCATCGAGATTACCGGCCTGCAGGTCAAGGTAGGCGTTATCGATATTCGGGAACTCGATATAATTCGCTTTATATTTGCTTTTCATAAAGCTGGCTGCCGCCGTCCCCTGCTTAAGGCCGACTTTTTTCCCGGTCAAATCGCTGAATTTAACAATGGAGTTGTCGGTACTTTTCACGGCCATGAGCAGGTCGGCATTATAATATCCTTCGCTGAAGTCCACGACCTGCTTGCGCGCATCGGTAATCGTTATTCCCGCCATCGCCACATCCAGATTACGCGACTGCAGACCGGGGATCAGGCCGCCGAAATCCATCGGCCTTAATTCGTAGCTGATATGCATTTTCTTCGCAATCGCGTCCCACAGATCGATATCAAAGCCGACATATTTATCGCCTTGTTTAAATTCAAATGGAACAAAGGCAGTATCGACACCCACCGTTATTTTATCTTCTGCTGCTGTCACAAAACTGGCTGAACAAATAACTAATGCCAGCGTCAGCTTTAATTTCTTAAATAATCCACTCATAATTACCCTCAGCGTCAGTGAAATAGCCTACAACGAACGTCATCCTGCGAAATATCTCGCCGGAAGAATTAATTATAAGAGCTGATATGCCGGGCGCAGTTTTATGCGCCCGAATAAAATCGATAACCTATTCAGAAAACAGAGAGTCAGAGGTATCCGGTACTGGCGTTTGCGCGCTGTTCATCACCATGGAGAGAAAACTGTAATAACCGTTTATTCCAATCAGATCCACCACGCCCTTCTCGCCCCATAACTCAATGGCTTGTTGCCAGGTCTCATCGCTGACCTTTTGCTGTTGATGCAGCTGCTGACAGAAGTCATAGATCGCCTGCTCATCGGGCCGCAGATCCGCGGGCCGGCGCCTTTCCTTAATCGCCTGCACCGCCGCGGCAGAGATCCCTTTCTCGCGGGCTATCGGCGCATGGATCGCCCACTCTACCGGCTGCGACCAGTGCCGCGCGGTCAGCAAAATCGCCAGTTCAGAAAGACGCTGGCCCAGCGCGCTGCGATAGCGCAGGTACTCCCCCATACGCTGGGCATGGGCCATCAGCTCGGGACTACGCAGCAGCGGCTCAAAAGGCGGCAGTAAGGCGCCGCGCGGTCCGTTGATGATCTCTTCCGCTAACTGACGCTGCCGATCGTCCCATTCCTGTTCCGCCAGGGGCGGTAAACGATTGATCATAATTTCCCCGTCTCTTCGCGGATCACGCTGTTCAGCGTATCGACCACAAAATCGAGCTGCGCCGGGGTGATGATAAACGGCGGTGCAATCAGGATGTGGTCGCCAGACTGGCCATCGATCGTGCCGCCCATGGGATAGACCATCAGTCCGCGCGCCATACAGTTTGCTTTGATCGCGGCGTGCAGCTTCAGGGCAGGATCGAATGGCGTTTTGTCGTCTTTATCGCGCACCAGTTCGACCCCCGCAAACAGGCCACGTCCGCGCGTATCACCGACATGCGGTAACTCCCCCAGCACCTCGCGCAGCGCCTTGTGCAGATAGGCGCCCTGCTGTTTGACGGCGTCCAGTAAATTATCGCGCGCGATCACCTGCTGCACCGCCAGGGCTGCCGACGCGGCGGTGGCATGACAAATGTAAGTGTGACCGTGCTGGAACAACCCGCTGCCCGCCTTCAGCGCGGAGACGATGGTCTCACTCGCCAGTACCGCCCCAATCGGCTGATAGCCTCCGCCGAGTCCCTTGGCGATGGTCACTAAATCGGGCACCACGTCGTCCTGTTCAAACGCATGCAGCGTCCCGGTCCGCCCCATACCGCACATCACCTCATCCGCGATGTACAGGATGCCGTATTTGTCGCACAGGCGGCGGACCCCTTGCAGATAGCCCGGCGTCGGCGGCGTGGCTCCCGTCGTCGCTCCCACCACGGTTTCCGCACAGAAACCGATGATCGTTTCCGGGCCGGCCTCAAGGATGGCTTGCTCCAGCTCATTGAGCAGACGTTCGGTATACTGTTGCTGGGTCTCGTCAGTCCGGCGATCGCGGTACTCATTGCAGGCTGAGACGCGGATAACATCCATTAATAAGGGGGCAAACTGGCGACGGCGCCATTCGTTACCGCCCACCGCCAGCGCGCCCAGCGTATTGCCATGATAGCTCTGTTGACGGGCGATAAAGCGGGTGCGCGATGGCTGGCCGATCTCCACAAAGTACTGCCGCGCCATCTTCAGCGCCGTCTCTACCGCCTCAGAACCGCCCGAGACAAAGTAGGCGTAGTTAAGCTCGCCGGGCGCCGTGCGGGTGAGATGTTCGGCAAGCTGCTCGACGGCATCGCTGGTGAAAAAGCTGGTATGCGCATAGGCCAGCCGATCGATCTGGCGGTGCATCGCCGCCAGCACATCAGGATGCGCGTGTCCGAGGCAGGAAACCGCCGCCCCGCCACAGGCATCAAGATACGGTTTTCCCTGGGCATCAAAGATATAGGCCCCTTGCGCACGTGAGGCCACCATCGGCGTGCTATGCAGGCTGCGGTGAATGACATGACTCATACTGGGTTCTGCTCCTGAATCCGCTACATTAATTGAGCGTATCTTGCAGGATCCATTTGGATCACGTCAACGAATTAAAGATATAAATGCATCCATTATACTTATAACTGATACATTTGAATCATTTATCAGGACTTACCGGGGATCACGTAGGCGCCAGACTCAATGAGATAGCGTTCGGCACTTTCAATTTTACTCACCGCCTCCCGGCCGTGGCGCACCACCAGCATCGCCAGCAGACACTCCGCCAGCCCCATGCCGGAGACCACGGAAGGAAAAAATGACGGACTGTCGATGGAGAACAGCAGCGTGCAGTCTGCCGCCTGCGCTAAGGGGGAAACCGGCGAGTCGGTAATGGCGAGGATCTTCGCCCCGGCCTGCCGGGCTGCCCGTAAAACATCCAGTGATTCGCGTGAATAGGGCGCAAAGCTGGTGAGTAAGACGCAGTCCCGGGCGGTCAGTTCGCGGGTAAAGACTTCGATATTGCTGGCCAGGCCATCGATTAACGATACCTGGCGGTTGAACAGTCGATAGACATAAAATAGCGACCACGCGATCGGAAAGCTGGCGCGGAATCCGCAGATATAGACATTCTCCGCGCTATCGAGCAAGGTCACCGCCTGCTCCATCTGCTGGGCATTTTCGTTTTGCGTAAAGGTCAGGTTCGCCTGATGCGCCTGAAATACCTCTTTATACAGCTGCGTTTGCGTCCCGCGGGCCATCATTTTTTCCGCTTTTGATACGTATGTATCATTGCGCAGCCCCAGGTCGTCAATGAAATCGCTTTTTAGCTCGCTCCAGCCGCGGTAGCCCAGCCGCTGCGCCAGACGCAGCAGCGTTGCCGGTTTTACCCCGGCTTCCGCCGCGAAGGCGCGCATGGATAACACCACCAGCTGACTGGCATTTTGCAGTGAGAACTCGGCGGCGCGTTGCAGCTCGGGCGACAACCCGCCGAATTCATTAATGATTTTTTCCCTGAGATTCATGGCAGCCACTGACTGGTTTTAAGTGAAAGCTATCTAATCATATTTGAGATCAAGACTCTATAGGCTGGCATAACACCCGGGGGCCATCCTTTGCGGTTCTGAGCATGACTAACCGCCGTGCCCGTCATCTCTCCAGCCAGTCGATAAAAAACGCCATAAACGCCGATACCTGAGGGGGCTGCAGCTTTCGCTGGGGAAAGACAAACTGCAGCCCAACCTCCTTGCGGTCTAACCGACTGAAACCGGTGAAGCGGTCGGCAAACAGCACCTGAAGCCGCCCCTCCTCGACATCCCTCTTCACATCCCACCATGATTTACCGGCGATCCCCGCCCCGCTGAGCGCCCACTGCCGCAGCAGTGCCCCATCGTCGCAGACCATCGCCGGCGTCACCCGGATGACCTGCTCTTTTCCCGCGTCCTCAAAGCGCCACTCGTTCATCACCACGCCGTGCCGCTCCAGCGCCAGGCAGCGATGATGATGCAGCGCCTCGGGCGAAGCAGGCGTTCCACGGGCGGCAAGGTAATCCGTCGAGGCCACCAGCACCCGATGGTTAGGACGAATGTGGCGGATGGCCAGGCTACTGTCCGGCAGGTTACCGACGCGAATGCTCATATCCAGCCGGTTGGCGACCAGATCCTCCACGCGCTCGCCTAAGTAGACGGAAAAGGTCACTTCCGGGTGACGGCGGGTAAAGTCGACGATGGCCGGGCTAAGGTATTGTCGGCCAAAGTCGGAGGGGGCGGAAAGGCGAATATCGCCGCTCAGGACCCCCTCTTTTTGCGTCAGCAACGACTCGGCGTGGCGCGCCTCCTCCAGCACGCGCCGCGCGGCATGATAAAAATCTTCCCCCGCGTTGGTCAGAGTGATAGCCCGCGTGGAACGATGGAACAGGCGGGTCTGATAACGCTCTTCCATCGCCTTCAGACGTGCAGTCATGGTGGCCGGCGAGAGCGACAACCGTCTGCCGGCGGCGGAGAGTCCCCCCGCCTCGGCGACGGCCACCAGCAGCGCCATATCTTCCAGTTTGCCCATTTTTCGCATTTCCCGAAAAGTGAATCTGTTTTTCGTCTAATTATCAAAATCAGATCCCGACTGTAAAGTGATTTCCATTCCACTCGCAAGGGACATCATTATGAATACGCTCTCACTTTTTGATCGTCATCGCATCGGTACGCTGCCGCTGAAAAACCGCATCGTCATGGCCCCCATGACCCGGGCGCGCGCCCTGCAGCCGGGAAATATCCCCTCCGCGCTGATGGCGGAGTATTACCGCCAGCGCGCCAGCGCGGGGTTGATCGTCACGGAGGCGACGCAAATCTCTCCCGAGGGACAGGGGTACTCCTGGACGCCCGGCCTGCATTCCGCAGACCAGATGGCCGGCTGGCAGTTGACGACCCGGGCCGTACACCAGGCCGGCGGCGTTATTTTTTCTCAGCTCTGGCACGTGGGACGCATGTTGCACGCCCGTTTTCATGCGGATGGTCAACCCGTGGCCCCCTCGGCGCTGGCGCCGGACGCCCAGGTCTGGGTGGTGGATGAGCAGGGCCGGGGCCAAATGGTGGACTGCCCACCGCCGCGGGCGCTCTCCCGGTCGGATATCCAGCGTATTGTCGCCGATTACCGCCAGGCGGCGCGCAATGCGATCGCGGCGGGGTTTGACGGCGTGGAGGTGCACGGCGGCAATGGCTATCTGATCGACCAGTTCCTGCGGCGTACCGCCAACCAGCGCACCGATGAGTACGGCGGTAGCCTGAACAACCGGATCCGTTTTGCCCAGGAGGTGCTGACCGCCATCGGCGACGCTATCGGCCGCGAGCGGACGGGCATCCGCCTTTCCCCCTTCATTACCCAGCGCGGGATGAACGATCCGCAGGTGATCGACGCCATCCTTGCCCTGGCGTCCTGGTGCGAACAGCAGGGTATCGCCTTTATCCACCTGGCGGAGGCGGACTGGGACGATGCGCCAGCCGTTCCCCGGCACTTCCGCGACACGCTGCGCGCAACCTTCAGCGGCACGCTGATCGTGGCCGGGAATTACGATCAGCAAAAGGCGGAGCGCATTCTTGGCGCCGGTCTCGCCGACCTGGTGGCTTTTGGCCGCCCGTTTATTGCCAATCCCGACCTGCCGCAGCGGCTTCAGCACCGCTGGCCGCTGGCGACCGTCAGCGATCCCGGCACGCTGTTTGGCGGAACGGCGGCGGGCTATACCGACTATCCCTTCTATACGGAGCATAAAGAGTGAAAATGACCCACAATATGTTACCTGCCGGGTGTGGTGTCGCTGTTGCCCGCACGCTGGCCAGGCGCGGCCTCACGCGCCGTCGCTGCGCCACCGCGCTGCTGCTTGCCGGAATGTCCGGCTCCGCGTACGCAGCCCAACAGGATCTGCTGAAGCCGGCACAACTCATCGCTGACGGCAGCCTTCCCGCTGCCACACGCGCCGCCAATGAATATGTCGCCAGGCAATACGCCACGTTCTGGAATACCGGCGATGACGCGCTGGCCCGGGCGGCACTGGCGGAGAACTTTATCGATAAAACGCCCCCGGAAGGGCGCCAACAGGGGCCGGAAGGAGCGATCCTCGCCTCCAGAGCGTTTCGCCAGGCGGTGCCGGATTTACGCTGTGATGTCGAACAAATGATCGTGGCCGGTGACCGGGTGGTCTCACACTTACATTTTCATGGCCACTTTACCGGGACCTTCGGCACCCGGCAGGGGAAGGGACAAAATATCGATTTTATCGCCACCGATATCTATCAGATCAGCGGCGGTAAAATTACCGCCAACTGGCATATTGAAGATAACCTGACGCTGATGAAACAGCTGGGCGCGCAATAAGCTGCCCACCCGGACGATGAGTAAGCGATCGGCAAAACCACGAGCCGCCCCGGTCTCCGCCAGGGCGGCTCGCCTGGCGACAGACTGTGCTTAGATTTGCGCCATTCCACCGTCGACATAGATCTCTGCGGCGTTAATAAAGCTCGACTCATCCGACGCTAAAAACACCACCGTCCGACCAATCTCCTCCGGCTCGCCCAGCCGCCCGAGCGGCACGCTGGCGGCCAGAGCATCGAACAAGCCCTGACGGTCCGCCTCCGCCACCAGCCCGCCCAGACCCGGGGTACGTACCGGCCCCGGGCTGACGACATTGATGCGGATCCCGCGATCGTTCACCTCCAGCGCCCAGGAGCGCGCCAGGCTGCGTACCGCAGCTTTACTGGCGCTATAGATGCTGAAGTTAGCCGTCCCTTTGACCGCCGCCGTAGAGCCGGTCAAAATCACCGAGGCGCCGTCGGTGAGCAGCGGCAGCGCTTTCTGCACGGTGAACACCACCCCGCGCACGTTGGTGGCGAAAATCCGCTCGACGTGCGCTTCGGTGATGGCGCTGAGCGGCAGCATATCCCCGCCGCCAGCATTGGCGAACAGCACATCCAGGCGGCCGGACTCGTCGGCAATGGTCGCAAATACCGCGTCAAGATCGCTTAACACGGCGGCGTCGGCGCGGATCCCGCGGGCGGCGGGCCCGATGAATCTTACCGCCGCATCCAGCTCCTCCTGTCGGCGGCCGGTGATATACACCTTCGCGCCCTGCTCCGCCAGCGCTTTCGCCGACGCCAGGCCAATCCCGGTGCTGCCGCCGGTCACTAACGCCACTTTATCCGCAAGTTTTTTGCTCATGGTGCATTTCCTTGGTTAGAGTATAAACAGGCCAGGCTCGCGAAAGCGCCCCGCCGGGTATGGAAAGCACTGTAATCGCCTCAGAGAGGCGGAAAAATGGCCTAATCTGAAAAACACTTTTCCCCTCCGTGGATAATAACGTCCAATAACCAGGATCACGCCCATAATGGACCGGTTTTCAGCCCTCAAAGCCTTCACCCGCGTTGTCGAAGCCGGCAGCTTTACCCGCGCCGCGGACTCGCTGGATATGCCCAACGCCACGCTCAGCAAAACCATCAAGCAACTGGAAGCGCACCTGGGGGTTTCCCTCCTGCAGCGCACCACCCGGCGTATTACCGTAACGCCGGAAGGACGGGAGTACTATGAAAAAGCTCGCTGCCTGCTGGAAGACCTGGAAGAGATCGACGCCTCCTTCAATACCGCCCACAATAAGCCGAAGGGCCATCTGCGGATCGCCATCGGCGGGTCGACCGCGCGCGATGTGCTGATCCCGATGCTGGCGGACTTTATGACCTCCTGGCCGGATATCCATATTGATTTGCAGGTGGCCGATAAACCCGCGGACCTCATCAGCGGCAATATTGACTGCGCCATCCGCGGCGGGCCGATGGAAGACTCGACGCTGATCGCCCGTAAAATCGGCGAGGCGACGCTGGTTACCTGCGCCACCCCTTGCTATCTTCAGCGCTACGGTACGCCCGCCTCGCCGGATGAACTGAACCATGGCCACCGGCTCATCAGCTACCTGTCGCCGGCCAGCGGCAGAGCGTTTCCGTTTCGCTTTACGCGTCACGGCGTCAGTACCGAGCTCAAGACAGAGCCCCATCGCGGCATCAATGAGAGCAACGCGCATATTGCCGCCGTCGAGGCGGGCTTAGGCATTGTGCAGACCTTTACCTATTCGCTAAGACCCGCGCTGGCGAGCGGCAAACTGGTGGAGATCCTCAGCGCCTGGCGCCCGGCCCCCTATCCTTTTCACGTCGTCTATGCCCGGCACCGGCACGTGCCGCCCCGGCTCCGCGTCTTTATTGACTGGCTGGCGGCGGTTTTTCCGGACGCGGTGCAGGGATAGCGCGCGTTATCTGACGCGGAGCAGGTCGCCGTATCGCGTGGTGTAGCGCGGCGATAGCATCTCTCGCTTCATCTGCCACTGCTGCTGGATCCCCTGGCCGGCAAAATAGAGCGCCCCCCTGCCGTTTTTCGCATTCAGCTGGTCGAGCACCTGCATCAGCCTGGCGCTGTTCTGCCGCGGGGCAAGCTCGTCGAACAGGTTCAGCTGGGCGACGCCCTGGCTGTAGAAATCGCCGAGCATCACCCCGGCCTTCTGATAGCGGTGCCCCGCTTTCCAGATGGCGTCCAGGCAGCTTGTCGCCGCGACGATAATATCCCGGGAATCCTGCGTCGGCGTCAGCAGCTTCAGCGAGGCGCTGTTGCCGTAATAGGGTTCATTCAACGCGAAGGGGCTGGTTTTGACAAAGGCGGAGACGAACCGGCAGTACTGATGCTCACCGCGCAGCTTTTCTGCTGCCCGCGCGGCATAGCTGCAGATCGCCTGGCGCATATCCTCATAGGCCGTAATGCGATCCCCGAACGAGCGGCTGCAGATAATTTCCTGCTTCGCGGGGGCAAACTCCTCCAGCGCCAGGCAAGGCTCGCCGCGCAGCTCCCGTACCGTTCGCTCGAGCACCACCGTGAAGTGCTTGCGGATAAAGCGGATATCGCTCTCCGCCAGCTGGAGTACCGTGCCGATCCCCATCGCCTCGAGCTTTTTGCCGATCCGCCGCCCGATGCCCCAGACCTCACTCACCGGCAGCAGCGCCATCAGCTTTCGCTGCCGCTGCGGGCAAGATAAATCCACTACCCCGCCCGTCTGCCGCTGCCACTGCTTCGCCGCGTGGTTGGCCAGCTTCGCCAGGGTTTTGGTCGGGGCGATCCCGACGCCCAGCGTCAGATGGGTGCGCTGCTGCACCGTGGCGCGGATTTCCCGGCCAAAGTCAGTCAGATCTCTGCAGTGGCGCACGCCGCTGACATCGCAAAAGGCTTCATCGATACTGTAAATTTCGCAGCGCGGGGCGAGCTCTTCCAGGGTGGACATCACCCGGCTGGACATGTCGGCGTACAGCTCATAGTTGCTGCTGAACGCCACGACGCCGTGGCGAAGAAACGCCGCCTTCTGCTTAAAGTAGGGTTCGCCCATTTTCACAAACGGCTTCGCCTCCGCCGAGCGGGCGATCACGCAGCCATCGTTGTTCGACAGCACCACCACCGGCCGCCCCTTCAGGTCTGGCCGGAAGGCGGTCTGGCAGCTCGCATAGAAGGCGTTCACATCACAGTGCGCGAACATGATCAGCCCGCCGCCTTGATGATGTAGGTCACCACGCCGAAAATATCGAGCGTCTCCTCGCGGCCGACCACGATGGGCGAATAGGCCGGGTTCATCGGGTTAAGCTGCACCCGCGGCAAAAGCTGCAGCTTTTTTACGGTAAACTCGCCGCCGACGGCGGCAATCACGATATCGCCATGCTCCGCTTTGCGCGCGCTGTCCACCACCAGCAGATCGCCTTCGTCAATGCCGGCGTCGATCATGCTGTCGCCAGCGGCTTTGACAAAATAGGTCGCGCTGGGATGCTGCACCAGCAGCTCGTTGAGGTCGATTCGCTTCTCGACATAGTCCTGAGCCGGGCTGGGAAAGCCGCACTGCACCAGGTCGGCAAAAAAGGGAAAGGAGACAATCTGACGTAGCTCAACCGGCGTGTAAAAGTTCATTTTTCAACCCATCATATAATACTGAATATATATACAGTAGTTTTGCCGGTTTTGCCGGTCAATATCGGCTCCAGCTATCAATCGCCAGCACTGAAATAACTCCTTGATGTCACTAAAGGTCACCGTCGTCGGTGGCGGACCGTTTGCTGCTTTTGCGCGCAGCCCGCCCGCCGCGCGAGGTGGCGGATACGCAGCGCCGCGGCAATCGCTTGACACTGTACATTAATACAGTAAAACTATCGCCCGCGATCAGCATACAGAGGACAGAAGATGTTTGTGGAACTGATTTATGACAAGCGCAATTTTGCCGGGCTGCCGGGCGCCAGAGAGACCATTCTTAACGAGCTGACCAAACGCATGCAGCGCATTTTTCCGGAGGCGGAAGTGCGGGTGAAGCCGATGATGACGCTCCCGGCGATCAACACCGACGCCAGCAAGCATGAAAAAGAGCTGATCAGCCGCACGGTGCAGGAGATGTTTGAAGAGGCGGACATGTGGCTCACTGAAGAGTAATCCCGCCCGTCCCTCGCGGCCCCCCCTCTTTAAGAGCTTTCCCGGATGTGGCAGAGCCACGGGCAACAGTACAATAGCGGCGGTTGCAGACTGGCAATGCAACCTTCGCTCACCTGCTGGCTCTTGCATACGGCCAGCAGGTGAGCCTCCCCTCATCGCCTCACAGCGTCTCCGGCAGCGCCGCCATTATCCGATCCACCAGCTCGCGATGCTGATGCACCTTCCCGCATTTAACGATAACCTGCCTGGCGTTGTCATAGCCCGGCGCCCACAGACGGTTGTTGAGCAGAACGTCCTTGTAGACCGCGATCAGCGGTTTGTTCCACGCCGCCGCCATGTGCACCACCGAGGTGTCCGGGGAGATAATCAGCTCCGCCTGGGCAATCAGCGCCATCGCATGGTGCAACGTGTTAAATGGATTAACCACCACCTCCGGCGGCAGCGGGATGCGGATCTCGCGCCGGTGATCGAGCAGAATCACCGCGATCCCCGGATGGCGAGCCAGCAGCTTGTCGAGGAGTTCGGCCAGCTGCGTCTGCGAGAGACTGCGGTCGGCATGGCCGGCAAAAATATTAATCACTACCGCTTTTCCGCTCAGCGACGCCAGATACTGCGCCACCTCCTGCATAATCGGCCCGGGGATCGCCAGGTCGTAAGCATCCAGCCCACAGGTGTCCAGTTTGAGATAATCGGCGATCAACTCGAACGTTTTCGTCACGTGCCAGCGCTGGCAGTCAAAATCAAAAGAGTGGGAGTAGTGCTTAATCGACGGCCATTTATTAAACCCGAGCACCGATTTCGCTTTTATTTGTCGGAAAAGCCGTAGACGATGCACGGGAATATCGAACAGCGAAGGGTCAATAATAATATCGTACTTATTATTAGCCAGTTCATTAATAACGTCGCGGGGAACGTTATGATTAAATTTTCGCAAAAAATCGGCGGACGTGACCGGGTCAGCTTCATAAATATGGCGGATCCGCGGGTTATAACGCATCACCTGGCTATTAGAGGTCGTCAGCAGGAAATCAACGATATAGCCTGACTGATGCAGGCATTTCACCAGCGCGGAATCCACCACCACATCGCCGACCGCCCCCTCGTTGCGCATCAGTAAGACAGTTTTCGCGGACGACAAATCCACCGGCTGACGGCGTCGGCGATCCCAGAGCGCTTTCGCCACTCCCACCCGCAGAGCATTACGTACTTTCTTAGTAAAGTAATTTCGCCGTCTGTTGAGCTCCCTTATTTTATTAAACTTCTTGCGTGGGGAACCCTGCATGGTTGCATCGTGCATCATCCTAACCTCATTACGGCAATCATTAATATTCTGTGTCGTCCGATAAAGACTGAGCGAAATAAAAAAAGTTCGATTGAAAATGAAAATCATTCTTTTTTTTATTTACAAAACTCATCCAGCCCTGCGGGATTGCAACACAGCACTGTGAAGCAATAATGAGTGAATAGTGAATTTCCCGGCCCACCGTTGGCAGGCCGGCGCAACAGCGCTAAGCTGGCTGCTTTATGCTGTCAGGAGGACGCTATGCTTGAAGCAGTAGAAGGTAATATCCACCAGCGACTGTGCGCGCTGCTCGACGAACACCAGGCGCGCTACCGGGTGATGGCGCACGACGCGGTCGGCCAGTGCGAAGCCGTCTCGGCGATCCGCGGCACCGCGCTTGGCCAGGGTGCGAAAGCGTTAGTCTGTAAAGTAAAAGGAAACGGCGTCAACCAGCATGTGCTGGCGATCCTCGCCGCCGATCAGCAGGCCGACCTCGCCAGCCTGGCCCGGCATATCGGCGGCAGCAAAGCCTCGCTGGCCAGCCCGGCGGAAGTGGAGGCGCTCACCGCCTGCGTGTTCGGCGCCATTCCCCCCTTCAGCTTCCATCCGGCGCTGCGCCTGGTGGCCGACCCGCTGCTGTTTGAGCGCT
The DNA here is from genome assembly GCF_040065795.1 of Klebsiella sp. JB_Kp004. Taxonomy (NCBI): domain Bacteria; kingdom Pseudomonadati; phylum Pseudomonadota; class Gammaproteobacteria; order Enterobacterales; family Enterobacteriaceae; genus Klebsiella; species Klebsiella sp. JB_Kp004. The sequence continues at coordinate 264,267 of NZ_JBEAKW010000001.1, forward strand.
TTCCACAAATCGCCTTTAACGCCGGGCGCCTGGACCGGTCGATCATTCTCGATACCGAAGACTATTTACATATCGCCCGACCGGAGATCGCGACCTTTCGCCGTCTTAGCTAACCGGGCATCGGCCCTGATTTCCGCCGCATGGCGCAAAAATCCTGTTTATTCACGCCATGATGCGTAGAGTAAGCGGGATATTTTTTGGCTTTCTTTTTTGGCAAGGACCTCTGTACATGTTTGATACCACCCTGTTGATCCTGCTGGGTCTGGCGGCGCTCGGCTTTATCAGCCATAACACCACCGTAGCGATCTCCATCCTCGTGCTGATTATCGTGCGCGTCACGCCGCTGAACGCCTTCTTTCCCTGGATTGAGAAACAGGGACTGACCGTCGGGATCATCATTCTGACTATCGGCGTGATGGCGCCCATCGCCAGCGGCACGCTGCCGCCGTCGACCCTGATCCACTCCTTTATGAACTGGAAATCACTGCTGGCGATTGCGGTCGGGGTGTTTGTTTCGTGGCTCGGCGGGCGCGGCGTCTCGCTGATGGGCTCCCAGCCGCATCTGGTGGCCGGACTGCTGGTCGGTACGGTGCTCGGCGTCGCCCTGTTTCGCGGCGTCCCGGTCGGGCCGCTGATTGCCGCCGGGATCATCTCATTGTTTATTGGGAAGTCGTAGCCAGGCTGCCGTGATAGCGGCCCGGCGTCTGTCCGAGCCCTTTCTTAAACATGGTGATGAAGGCGGTGGTGGAATCGTAGCCCAGCGCCTGGGCCGTCTGCTGCACCGTCTGCCCGCGGATCAGCTGCTGCAGCGCAAGGATCAGCTGCAGCTGATGGCGCCAGCGGCGAAAGCTCAGCCCCGTTTCACGCACCACCAGCCGCGCCAGATTGCGCTCGCTCATCGCGAACTCCGCCGCCCACTGGCTCAGGGTCTGCCAGCGCGCCGGATCCTCGGCCATCATCGTCACCATCTGGCGAATTTTCGGGTGGTTCGATACCGGCAGTTGCAGGTGCTCCTGCGGCTGCCGGGGCAGCTCATCAAACAGCACCTGCACCAGCCGGGCCGTGGCGGGGGCGGCCAGCGACTCGCCGCCGCGTTCCGCCAGGGTGAGGATCAGCTCACGCACCAGCGGGGAAATCTTTAACGTACAGCAGCGGTCCGGCATCGGCGCGGCGCCCGGCTCGATGAACAGGAAGCACACCTGGGCGCCGGGGGTGGCGCGGTTACTGTGGGAAAGCTGCCCCGGGACCCACACCGCATACTGCGGCGGCACCATCCACATCGCGTTCTCCACCTCGCAGGTCAAGGCGCCGTGCAGGGCGAGGATCAGCTGCCCCTTACGGTGGGAATGCGCCGGAATATACTGCTCCGCCTCCACCACCCGAATACGAAAGGCAATAGCCGATTCGTGGCCACTGTCCGGTTCATAACCATCCAGACCCAGTCCGATCATCATGTTGTCCGATATTAGCGATAATCTGTCATTTTAGCTTGATTTAAACAGGGGGCAAAGTCGCTATCGTAACCCCCCTCGTTAGTTACCTTGAGAATGATATGTCTTCTGTGATCTCCTCCACCGGCCGCCGCCCCGCGCTGCTGATTGCCGGTATCCTGCTCATCGCCACCACCCTGCGCGTGGTCTTTACCGGCGCGGCGCCGCTGCTGGACGCGATTCGTAGCGACTATGGCCTGACCACCGCGCAGACCGGGCTGCTCACCACCCTGCCGCTGCTGGCCTTTGGCCTTGTCTCGCCGCTGGCGGCTGGGGTTGCCCGCCGATTCGGCATGGAGCGCAGCCTGCTACTGGCGATGCTGCTGATCTGCGCCGGCATTGCCCTGCGCTCCCTGCCCTCCGCTGCATGGCTGTTTATCGGCACGGCGGTGATCGGCTGCGGCATTGCGCTGGGTAACGTGCTGCTGCCCGGGCTGATTAAACGGGATTTCTCGCAGCATGTCGCCCGGATGACCGGCGCCTATTCCCTGACGATGGGCGGCGCGGCGGCGCTTGGCTCGGCGCTGGTGGTCCCCGTGGCGATGGCCGGATTCGGCTGGCGCGGGGCGCTGCTGCTGCTGATGATCTTCCCGCTGCTGGCGCTCGTCAGCTGGCTGCCGCAGTCCCGGCGTCAAGCGGAGGCGCCGCTGACCGGCTCAGGCGCCATGCATAACCGGGGGATCTGGCGGTCGGCGCTGGCCTGGCAGGTGACGCTGTTCCTCGGCATCAACTCGCTGGTCTATTACGTGATTATCGGCTGGCTGCCGTCGATTCTGCAGAGTATGGGCTATAGCGAAGCGCAGGCCGGCTCGCTGCATGGCCTGCTGCAGCTGGCGACCGCCGCGCCCGGTTTGGCGATACCGTTGATCCTGCATCGGCTGCGCGACCAGCGTGGGATCGCGGTGCTGGTCGCCCTGATGTGCGCCATCAGCGCCGCCGGGCTGTGGCTGCTGCCAGGGCTGGCCATCGGCTGGACGCTGCTGTTCGGCTTTGGCTCCGGGGCCACGATGATCCTCGGCCTGACGTTTATCGGCCTGCGCGCCAGCTCGGCGCACCAGGCCGCGGCGCTGTCGGGGATGGCGCAGAGCGTCGGCTATCTGCTGGCCGCCTGCGGACCGCCGCTGATGGGTAGGATCCACGATGCCAATGGCGACTGGCATATTCCGCTGCTGGCGGTGGCGCTGATTTCGCTGGTGATGGCGGTCTGCGGCGCCCTCGCCGGGCGCGACCGGGAGATTCATCCCTGAAAATGACCGGCAGCGCCCGCTGCCGGTAGGGTTATTGTGCCGCGGCGCGCAGCAACGCCTGCACCAGCGGCGCAGGACGCCCGTCCAGCGCATGACGTTCATGTTGAAACAAGGTGGCGACAAAAAACGGGTGCGTCACCAGCTCGACGGCGCGGATCTCGCCCTCTTCATCCCAGCCGGTGACGCGCAGATCGCCCTGCTCCAGCTCCGCGGCAAACGCGCTGTCCACCCCGTAGCGGCAGTGGTAGCCCTCTTCAATGCTCTCCCGACCATAGGCGCGGGCAATCAGCGTATTCGCCCGCAGCTCGACGACGGCAGTAGTCTCCACCAGCGAGCAGTTGAGGGGAGCGATCACCATCCGCCCTTCGCTGTCGGTTTCCGCATGACCGGCGTCCTGCCAGCCGAGCACGTTACGGGCGTATTCAATCACCGCATGCTGAAAGCCGCCGCAGGTGCCGAGGAAAGGAATGCTGTTTTCACGGGCATAGCGGATAGCGGCAAACGCGCCTTCCGGGTGACGATACGGGCTGCCGGGAACGACCCAGACGGCATCGTACTCCGCCAGCGCGTCGCCGGAGGCGATCGACGGGGTGGCGAGCCAGTCATATTTCACCGGCTGATCCAGCACGGCGGCAGCATCGTCTATCGCCAGGGGAATGGCCTGATGGGCAACAATATCGGGGTGATAATCGCCGACGAGGGCGAGGCGTAAAGGGGTTTTCATAGCAGGTTCCTTATGTCTGGACGAGACGAGCAGCACAAGGCACGTCAGGATAGCGATCCCCTCCGCGGAACACAATCCTTATTTTCACCCCCCCGCCGTGGCCGGCGGGTGAGGTATACTGGATCAAGCGCAAAAGGGAGAGAGGATGAAAAGTAAGCTTTTGGTCAGCGCCTGCCTGCTGGGATTCCAGGTGCGATATAACGGTAGCGAGAAAGCGCAGCTGGCGGCGACGCTGTCCCGCTGGCAGCAGGCGGATCGTCTGGTGATCCACTGCCCGGAGCTGGCGGCCGGTCTGCCGACGCCCCGCCTGCCGGCGGAGATCCTCGGCGGCGCCGGCGGCGATGTGCTTGCCGGACGGGCGCGGATCGTGGAAAGCGACGGCCGCGACGTCACGGGACATTATCAGCTGGCCGCCTGGCTGGCGCTCAGCGCCGCCCGGGAAGCAGGATGTCAGGCGGCATTACTCACCGACGGCAGCCCCACATGCGGCAGTCAGTTTATCTATGACGGTTCCTTTCGCGGGCGGCGCAAAGCGGGCGCCGGCGTGGCCGCCGACCTGCTGCGCGCTCACGGCATCACGGTATTTTCCGACGGGCAGATCCCGCAGTTGCTCGCCTGGATGGCACAGAGGGAGCAGGATGATGATTCAATGTAAACGGGTGTACGATCCACAGGAAAGCAGCGACGGCTATCGGGTGCTGGTCGACCGTCTCTGGCCGCGGGGGATTAAAAAAGAGGCGCTGGCCTGCGATGAGTGGTGTAAAGAGTTAACGCCGTCCGCTGAGCTGCGGAAAGCCTTTCACGGCGAGGCGATCGATTTCGGCCACTTCAGCCAGCGCTATCGTCAGGAGCTCGACGCCCATCGCGAAACGGGCCTGCGGCTGGCGGCGCTGGCGCAGCGCCAGCCGCTGACGCTGCTGTACGCCGCGAAGAACACCGAGCAGAATCATGCCCGGGTGCTGGCCGCCTGGCTGGCGGCCCTGCCGGTTACGATTTAGCCGGATGGTCCCGGCGCCATAGCGCCCACTCATCGAGGGTTTCGCCGCTGGGCAGCTTGCACTGGGTGCTGACGCCCTGCGGCGTTTGCACCGGCACCCGGGTGCCGCCGGATTGCTGGCAGTAGACCGACGCGGGATTGGCCATGCCGATGGTTTTCGTCGGCGCGGTGGGCTGCGGCTGGGCGCAGCCGGCCAGCGCCAGGGGCAAAATAGCCAGTAACTTTTTCATCTTTTCTCCCTTTCTTCAATTCCCGGGGATTTTAGCCTGAATCTCCACGTTTTCTCCATCTTGCCTGCACTTTTCCCCCGTAGATTAACCCTTGTTCTCGAACTGACCAGAGAACAGATCATTCCATAATCAATGAGTTTTTCCCCGTCGCCCCCGACGGGGCTTTTTTTTGGGATTTAATAAATTGAAATAAAAGGATTTATTTCAAAAGTGTCCACATATCGACCACATTGACAAGAATAGCCCCCTTTCCAGGGGGCTATTTTTATACTGCAAGACTAAGTTGACTGTTCCCGTAATGAGAAGCAGGGAAAGCGTCGCCGGGGATAAATCCTGGCGGCAAAGGATCTGCGCTGGTTGAGCGCTTTGTTACTCTGCGCTCTACGGTGTTAAGTGTCGTGAATGACTCGCTGCATTCAAGATTCTGGCATTGATGGTATTGCCGGATTGTGAACTCGCTTAACCGGCGGCTGGTGCGGGTGCGGGCGTTTGCGCCGCAGTAGGGACAAACAAACATGATGATCTCCCATAGGGAGTTGAACTCACGGCTATTATGGCCGCTACTGTTCAGTTTCTGCAATCCAGTCGCTTATTTTCGCCTCAAGCTCCATTTTCGTGGTAAATCCGTTATCACCGATCACATGTTCCGCTCTGGCAATGATCCAATCCTGATTATCGATTTCAGGCTTAAAGCCCGACACGGTCAGATGCATACCCGGGTATAAATCGGCGCGGCCGCGCGCCAGGGTTATCGAAAACTGCGCCGCGCCTTTCTGGAGCTGTATCCATTTTGCCGCAGCTGCGCGCCTGGCCGCCGTTTCGTTCTGATAGGTTTTACGCAAAACATACACGTTACCTTCAGCGCCTTCCATGTAATTCCCCTCCGGGCGGCTGCTTTTCTCCTCAGCCTTTTTTCTGGCAGTATTTGTCTTACGCTTGGTGACCTTGACCGGTTTTTTCTTGCCGAAATTAAGATCCAGCCAGTACGCCCGCACGCCGGTGTAAGCATCGCGATCGGCAATGCGGAACCTGTGGCGATCTCCACTGGCGCGGGTTATCTCAGCCGATGGCAGCGCCCTACCAGATGCACTGACGCCGCCCCCAGGCAGGATAAACAGCAGACAGCCATTTTTCACGGTGGCAATGGCCCCCAACATCTCCGCCATGCGCGTTAAAAACGACATGTCACTCTCTTCGGTCTGATCCGCATGGTCGATCTCAATGTCGATCAGGGCCTCGCTAATCATCGGCTTCAGGTCATAGCGCCGGGCTATGGCCGATACCACCCGCTCTACCGTCACATCATGCCAGGACACCTCCCGCCTGACGTTCATCTCTTCGCGAAAATCAGCGCTGTGCGCGGTGATGTCGATAACATCCGGCGGCCCGCTATGCCCCACCTCGTCAACGGTGTAGAGACCTTTGTAGATCAACGCCTCACCCAGCCAGCCGATGGACACCGCCAGCTCCGCACCACGTGGGGGTAAATCTGTTACCCCGTCAGAATCATCTACTGACAGGGTTAGCTGGTCAGCATCAAAACCGTTGTTATCTGTAACAGATAGCGAGGTGATGCGGTCGGCCAGTTCGGTCAGGGCAACCCCACCCAGCGTGATACTAAAATCCGGTGTCTTTACGACCTCACTTAATTTTTCTACATACGCTTCGGCTGCTGTTGTCAGCGTGTCTACTATCGACATAACTCCCCCGTTTTTTGCTGATGATTCCATGCCCGCGCGCGGGGCTGAATCCCTTTTTGTTGTCAGCGAACGGGCAGACCGGTAACCAGGCGACGCCAGCAGACTTAACGTTGAATATTGCCCTGAACTCAAAGAGCAACATGATGGTGAACTTATGTCTGAAACTCGTTTTCACGGCGTCCGCTCTCGCGAAAATACCGACCTACAGCAGGCAATCAATGACATTGATTCCAGCGTGATCGGCATTGTTGCGGTTGCTGATGACGCCGATCCGGAAACTTTCCCGCTCAATACGCCGGTTCTGCTGACACGGGTGCGTAACGTCCTCGGCAAGGCAGGTAAAACCGGGTCACTTTACAAAGCCCTCAAAGCAATTTCCGATCAGTGCAGCCCGCGCGTTGTGATTGTCCGGGTGAAAGAGGCTTCCGGTAACGGCGACAGCCAGTCCCAGGCCATTATTGGCGGAACAGATGGCGACAGCTATACGGGAATGTATGCCCTGCTGACGGCGGAGGCCAAAACCGGCTATCGCCCGCGCATCCTGGCGGTGCCGGACTACGACACTGCGGAAGTGACGTCACAGCTTTGCGTGATTGCCCAAAATCTGCGGGCTTTTGTTTATGCCGGTTGTAACGGCTGCGCGACCATGGCGGAGGCTATTGCTTATCGCAAAACCTTCGCTTACCGCGAGCTTATGCTTATCTGGCCTGACTTTATCGCTTACAACCCCCTGACGGATGATAACGAAACGTTTCCCGCCCCGGCTTACGCCTGCGGCCTGCGCGCAGCTATCGATAACAGCCAGGGCTGGCACAAATCGCTGTCGAATGTTGTGGTGAATAACGTTCTCGGTATTTCGAAGGATGTTTTCTGGGCATTACAGGCAGAAGACAGCGACGCGAACGAGCTTAACAACAACGAAATCACGACGCTTATCAAGCGTGACGGTTTCCGCTTCTGGGGCAACCGCACCACGGATACCGAAACCTACACTTTCGAGGTGTTCACCCGTACCGCGCAGATCCTGGCGGACAGTATCGCGGAGGCGCAATTTACCTCTGTTGACAGCCCCCTCACTCCGGCCAACGTGAAAGATGTGGTAAGCGGCATCCGCTCTGCTCTCAGCAAAAAAGTCACTGCCGGCCAGCTTATCGGCGCTGACTGCTGGTATGACACGCTGGACAACGGCACCACGGATTTGCGCCAGGGAAAACTGATTGTGCGCTATAGCTACAGCCCGGTCCCGCCGCTTGAAGATCTGACGCTATACCAGACCTTTACTGATGATTTTTACGAACCGGCGTTCGCGTCGCTCGGGGGTGAATAATGGCTGTTCCTCACAAACTGCGGCTTTTTAGCTGCTTCGTTAACGGCGATAACTATCTGGGAAAGGTGACCTCCTTCACTCGCCCCAAACTCTCACGAAAGGTAGAGGACTATCAGGGCGGTGGCATGTTGGGTGCGGTCGGGGTTGACCTCGGCCTTGAGGCTGGCGCGCTGGATTCCACGATTGTATTTGGTGGTGTCATCAAAGCGCTGTTTCTCGAATATGGAGCGGGAATTGACGACACGCGACTGCGCTTTGCGGGTGAGTATTACACCGACGGCGAGAGCCAACTGGTTGAGGTGGAGCTACGCGGGCGATTTACTGAGCTTGATGGCGGGGATTCTAAGCAAGGGGAAGATACGGAGGAAAGCTACACCTTCAAAGCTACCTACTACAAGCTCTCCATTGATGATCTGCCCATTATCGAAATCGACCTGCTGAATTTCATCTACAAAAAAAACGGTCAGAACATGTTCCCGGACCGCATCACCTCCGCCCTTGGCATGGGCAATTAATAACCTTTCAGAGGGTGGCAAAGATGCCGCCCGGAGATTTTAAACATGGCTAAAAAAACCAAAAACCTTTTCACGCTGATGCAGCCGGTTGTTCGCAAAGACAGTGAGATCAGTCAGGTGGAAATCACCGGTGCCATCAGTCAGGCCGGATCATTGCGCGGCCTGAATCTTATCCGCGTTGCCAACATGGATGCAGACTCAATTGCCACGCTGTTGACGCGAGTCACTGCGCCTGCACTGACACAAAAAGAAATCAACGAAATGCACACTCTGGACTTTATCGGGCTGGCAGAGCTTCTGGTCCCTTTCTTGAATCCGCCGGAGCCTGGAGCGTCGAACGTGGCGGAGACGGAGAGCGAGTAATCACCGTCGCGTTTGACCAGATCGACGATCTGGTTGCTGATATTGCCGTTATTTTTAACTGGCCGCCCTCTGAAGTTTTCGGCATGGATCTTGGCGAGGTGATAGCCTGGCGCAAGCGGGCGGCGCTTCGAAGTGGTGCCAGTGATGAAGAGTCTTGATATACGCGTTGCTTTCAGCGCGATCGACAGATTTACCCGCCCCGTTAATGCTGCCCGCCAGAGTGCGGGCAGCCTTTCCGACTCCCTCAGAAAAACACAATCTGCCCTGAAAGGACTCGATAAGAGCAGTGCCACTTTTCAGCGAATGACCGCGGCCGTCGGCAAAACCGACCGTTCCATCTCACGTGCCCGTGCCCGCTTTGATGGCTTGTCAGAAGCGCAACGTAAAAACGGAACGCTGACGGAAAAACAGCAAATACTGATGTCCCGATTGGGGGAGCGGCTTGATCGGCTGACCGCAAAACGCGTGACGGAAGTGGCCCGCCTCCGTGAGAGTGCATCAGCCCTGCGCCAGCATGGCGTCATGCTTTCCGGTAGTAGCGCCACCATCGGTAACGCTATACGCCGCACAGAACAATATAACCAATCCCTTGAACGGGAAAAACGGCAACTTGCTGCGGTCACTCAGGCTCGTAAACGTTACGAGGGCGCACAGCAGATGGCCGGGAAGTTGCGCTCTGGCGGTGCCATAGCATTAGGTACAGCAACCGCTGCCGGGTACGGCGCCGGACGCTTCCTGTCGCCTGCGGTTGGTTTTGATGAGGAAATGTCAAACGTCCAGGCGCTGACGCGGCTCGATAAAAGCGATTCGCAGCTGGCCGCCTTGCGCACTCAGGCAAAAAAACTCGGTGCTGAAACCGCCTTCACCACACGTGACGCCGCCAGCGGCCAAGCCTTTCTGGCAATGGCGGGCTTCACGCCAGATGCTATCCGTGCCGCACTGCCCGGCGTGCTCAATATGGCACTAGCGGGCAGTATGGAATTGGGTGAAACGGCAGACATCGGCTCAAATATTCTTTCACAGTTCGCCCTCGACGCCGGGGAAATGGACCGCGTCAGCGATGTGCTGACAGGTACATTTACCCGTACCAACACCACGCTTAGCAGCCTCGGCGAGACAATGAAAGTTGTCGGGCCGGTAGCCGCGGGACTTGGGATAAGCCTGGAAGAAGCCGCAGCTATGACCGGCACGCTGGCGCGCGTGGGTATTCGCGGTAGCGAGGCCGGTACGGCAATGCGTCGCTCCCTCTCCCGCCTGGCCTCCCCCACTACGGCAGCCAAAAAAGCACTCAAAGAGCTGGGAGTGGAAACTGCCGACGCAAGCGGAAAGATGCGACGTCCGTTCGATATTCTTCTCGATCTACAAAAACGCGTTTCCCGCTTTGGCGAGGTGGATCAGGTTTCATTTTTCAAAGATATCGCCGGAGAAGAGGGTTTTACGAGCCTCCAGTCTTTGGTCAACGGCGCAGGTGATGGCTACCTCCAGTCACTCTATGAACAAATTGCAGAAGCACATAAAAATCAGGAGGCCTTCGCCGTCGCTAACAAGAAGAAAGACAACCTGGGCGGCGATTTGAAGGAGCTGGACAGCGCGTGGGAGGCGTTCCGCATTTCTGTGGCTGAGACAGTAGACGGCCCATTGCGCAGGCTGACACAGGGGCTTAGCCGGGTTATTGGCACTGTTCAAAGCTGGGTAGAAGAAAACCCCAGACTTTCACAAACGTTGTTACTCGCCGGTGGTACTGCACTGGCATTAACCGCAGTAATTGGCGGTATGTCATTAGCTGCTGGTCTACTTTTAGGGCCGCTTGCAAAGCTCAGGCTGGGGTTTGCGCTGCTGTCCGGCGGGAGCGGCATCGGAGGTACGGTATCAGCGTTCCGCATATTGAGTGCTGTGGGCGGCAGTTCACTGGCAAAAATCAGCGGATGGCGTGCCTTACTCGGCGGTCTGGCTGGACGCGCCAGCGTATTAACCAGGTTGATGGTAACCCTGCGCGGCGCGTTACTTGGCGCCTTTTCCTTTCCGGGGACGGCGATAAGCGCCCTGTCAAAAGGCGTTGGCGGGCTGGCGCTGCGGCTAACCGGGCTCCCTGCTCTGCTCGGTATTGTGAAAGGTGGAATTACGACACTGGGCGGCGGATTATCAATGCTCTTGAGCCCAATCGGTTTAGTGGGTGCTGCGTTTTTAGCTGCTGGGGTACTGATCTGGAAATACTGGGGACCAATTAAGGCCTTCTTTAGCGGTTTTTTTACAGGCGTCATCCAGGGGTTAGCGCCTGTTTATAACGCATTTTCCAGGCTGGCGCCCGTTTTCGGGGTCATTGGGGATGGCGTCAAAAACGTCTGGAACTGGTTTAAAAAAGTATTATTGCCCATTGAGGAGAGTCGCGAGGCGCTAAACAAATGCGCCAGCGCCGGGCATACCTTTGGAGAGGTACTGGGGACTGCACTTAGCGTACTGCTTTGGCCGCTTCAGAAGTTAATGGAAGGCGTTGGCTGGTTACTGGAGAAGCTCGATCTCATCCCCGATGGCATTGAAAGAGCCAGGCTGGAAGCAGCAAGACTCAGGGCTATTCCGGTCATGTGGGAATGGGATGAGAAATCCGGACGCATGGTTAAAAGGGAGTGGCAATGGTCATCTGAAAAGCCTGCAAGCAAAGGCAGCGCCCCGCCGCCCAATGTGCTCGGGGGCAACACTGGAACAGAGCGGCGGCTGGGCCAAATCGCGGATAACACCAAAGGCCTTTTAGATGAGGAAAAGCGCAAACGTATCGGGCCGGGTGACATTGTATTTAAAAATCTCCTTCCAGCCCTTGCAGTACGTGGTGAATGGCAGGAGTCGAAGCTTGTCCGCCAGTCTGTTAGCGCTCACCCGGTTATTGCCGCTGGCGAACCAGTGATAAAACAGACGCAAGCATGGCAACCGGTACGCAGAAATCAAAGCGCCTACACGGCGGCTGCGGCTTCAGGTGGTAGTTTTTCCGGTGAAATTCACGTCCATCTGCACGGCATTCAGAGCAGCAATCCGCGCGAACTGGCGCGACTTGTTGGCGAAGCGGTCCGCGCAGAAATTGATAAACAGCAACGCGCTGCCCGGAGTTCGTTCCGGGATAACGATTAATTAGGGGTAATAACTATGATGATGGTATTCGGGCTCTTTGTATTTGAACTCAGGACACTGCCCTATCAGCAATTACAGTTATCTCGTAACTGGCGCCACGTAAAGAATGACCGTGTGGGCCGTAGTGCAAAATGGCAGTACGTTGGCGCAGGTGAGAACCAGCTGACGCTAGGTGGATTGCTGTATCCTGAAATCACTGGCGGCAACCTGTCGCTGGGTGCTGTCTCGGCAATGGCCTACACCGGGCTAGCCTGGCCGCTGATCGATGGCGTCGGGTCCATTTACGGGATGTATGTCATCACGGGTTTGCAGGAGACGCATCAGGAGTTTGATCGCTACGGCAAGGCAAAAAAGATAGAGTTCACACTCTCGTTGCAGCGCGTCGATGAAGATATCCGGGAACGGCTGCAAAGCACCTCTGCCAGCGATCTGTTGGCAACACTAAAACAAGGTGCAGAGACTGCATTAAATACAGCTCAGGAGACACTCGGCGATATGACTTCCTGAGCTGCAACACAGTCATCAATGAAGATACTGCTATTAGCTTAGATTTGTCCTGACATATCTATCGCCCAGAGCCAAACCTAATTTGACAGGAAGCTCTGCACCTGAAGCTGCTATTACTGAGGCCTGCCTAATGTAAAAACCATTCACAAATTAATAGTTTTCCAATGAAAATTTTTCAAAACCATAATGGTCGAGAATATTGTTTAATAAATTTATGATTTCAACTCTAAATTCATTCATTTTTCTTTCAGTGACATTATCACTTATGATTAACCATTCATTCTGCTGCGTGATTTTTCCTGCACGTACCTCCTGTGTTGTGTAATCTCTTAAATATTGAATTTTCTTCTTCAATTCTTTATATTCAGGAGGTAAGCTTTTCCTTTCAGGGATGCGTACCTGCTTTTGTACATGCCCCTCTCTGTTTACAAGATTACCTGTAGTTAATGCTTGTTGAATAGCCTCAAGCGACTGCAAAAATTTGTCTATACTGTTTTCAAAACAGAATTTCGTATGAAAGGCCGGTCGATCAAAAGCAGAATAGAGCATATCGCAAAACAATTCTTCAACACTATATGCATCACGAAACTTAACAATATCGTAATAATAACTTGCTTCTATCTTTGGATTTTCACTTAACCATTCACAATATTCATCCCAGAACCAAATACTTACTTCAAAAGTATAAATGTTAGAGTCATTTATAGAGTCAATGTAATTCTGAAGCACCTTATCCCGCATTCCAGTAATTGCAATAATATAACGATCAACTTTTTTTCCTGAGTCAATGAACTCTCTTATTTCATCATCGATTTCTTGAATTGAAAGAGAACTAGCAGGTGTTTCCTTTGAAGCTGTAGTTTTCCACACTCTTTTTTTACACTGGACTACAACTCTTTGACCATTATAGGTATTATCACGGCCAGATATATCAATTCCTCCCTGAGCCTGCCCAGCTCTTCCATGCCGATGAGTGTTTGGATCTTTCCATAGCTCACGGCATAATTCGCATGTCAGTCTTTCAAAGTCCTGCCAGTAGGCGGGGATTGGATAATCCATCATTATATTTCTTGCCATTTTTATCTCCCAAACATTACATGAAAACTATTTGATTTTTGCTTTGTGACACTAACATATTTGTCTATACCCGTTTACAATTTTCTGAGTTAGTAAGGCAAAAGAACCTTCACTGATTAATGATGTCGTAAGGTCTGGTTCTCGCTCGTAGCAGACTATCAAATTTGATTGTGTACTGAAGGTGAAACTGTCAGGTCAAGTTTGAGCCAATACACTTACTCGATACCGGCAACCACGGTCATTCTTGACCGTGTCTTTTTATGCTATACGTTTCCACAGGCAGAGGGTGACATATTCGTTTGTCACATCGATCGCATCGTTTGCGGTTTCTCGTTCGCCCGCCGCGTCGCTATAGGTTCCTGCTGTCATATTGAGCGGCCCGCTCTTCTGGTTGTCCGTGCCATGTGTCGTGGTCGGATCCCAGGTCTCACCGGGTGATCTGTCACCCGATTTGTGCCAGTGTGGCGGGAGGTTGCTGGCTGCAATTTTTACCTTATTGCTGCCACCTGTCGCACCGTGCCCGGAACCAATGCGCACTACCCTGTCGGCAAAGGTATCGCTTAAACTCTCCCACGTCTGCCACGGGAAGCGCTCAGCCGGGCTTTTTTCACCAGGGATAATGATTCCAGGATAAAGAATGGCATCGACGATATCTTTAAACCCCTCACCGTCACAGTTCATCCCCAGATTCTCGCGCGCATTTTCAACGTCGGTTAAATCAGATAGGTTACTCTCTTTTTGCAGTGCGCCGGTAATGCGTGAGTCATCCCCCGCAGCTACCGTTCCCGCCTCGGTGCCTACATTCCGTGTCGCTGAGTTCCCCAGCCCCAGATTCTCCCGGGCCTCTTCGGTATCGTTTAAATCAGCAAGATTTTGTGCTCGCCGCAGATAGCGTTTATCACCCGTTTCCTGCGTGAGTGTGGCAAGCGCCGGATTGATAACCAGCTTCACATTTGAGCTGTGCGTCAGCGTCAACACCAGCGTCAGAATGATCTCTTTGATAATGGAATCAGATTGCGCCGGGAGGTATGTCGCCGGATATGTGCCGTAAGCGATGAGCGTACCCTTAGCGCTGACCAGCCCCGCTTCTCTGAGCGTTTTACCCGGATAATCCTGGCAGTTGATAACGATCTGACCGCTGATAAATCCCTCATAGCTTGAATCAGAGTCAAAGGTTTCACGGCCAAACTGTCCAAAAAGCGCCGTCACCGCCGCCAGGTCATCGGGATCGGTCGGCAATGTCACGCCGCCACCATCGCCGATCAGCACGGCGGTAATATCGACCACTTCCCCCGCCTGATATGCGGCCTCTATTTCGGCGGCGCCCGCCGTGGTTAGTGTCAGTCCCGTGGCCATTATGCCTCCTCGCTTTTTATTTCTGGCTCTATGCCGTACACGCTTGCAAGTCGATCATAAAAATCATCACTCACGGTCTTGCGGTCAGCATCGATATCGCCTTCATCAAGATAAATCACGCCAGCGCTCTGAAGCCGGTTCAGGTGCTCAAGGAAAAACGCATCTGTCTGGCAAAAGTCGATCAGGCTTTTTAATTGATTAAATGTTTTCATAATTTATTCGTTATCCAGTTGCCGGGTAAATCGTCGTAATCGTCCAGGCCCGCACAGGCATAAAACGCGTAATAGTGCGCGGTGACGTTCGGCACTTTGCCCATAAATACCAAGCCTTTGCCGGCCAGTAATGCGCAGCTCCTGAATATTGCCGTTGTGGTGACAATCTCCGGGTAACTCGCAAGATTAAATATCGTGTTAACGTCGCTGCGTAATGACGCGCAGCCGTCAAACAGATAACCCACCGTCGTTACCGCCGTGGTGTTGAGTAATCCCGCCCCGACGACTTCCAGCGCACTACATTCCGAAAAGACATTCGTGAATACCGTGGCACTTATGCTGGCGGCAAAAAGACCGGCTGGCACTGAGCGCAGGTTTTTACAGCCCCTGAAAGTCTGGCCGTAAGAGGTCACCAGCGGGTTACCGCTGAACAGGTTTTCCGGTATTTCCTCCACGCCGGTATTCTGGAACGTGGCGCCAAACGAGGTAATAAGCGAGCAGGACGCGAACAGCGTCGGCGGAATATTTACCAGTGAGGTGCAACCGTAGAACGTCGATCCGGCGCCGGACAGCAGAATGTTGTTTTTCAGCAAATCGCCGGGCAATGCCGCCAGTGAGGTACAACCCGAGAATGTCAGTGTTAACGAAGTGAGATTGATGCAACCATCAAGCAGGCCGGACGGTAGCGCGATCAGTGCGCTGCAATCACGGAATGTCGATCCCATACCTTTCAGAGATACCATGTCAATGAACAGTTCTTTTGGCAGTCCAACCAACGCAGAGCACTTGTCGAACAAGAAATCGACGGCTGTCACTTTGGCGCAACCGGCAAACATATCTCCCGCGAGAGAAACCAGAGCGCGGCAACCTGAAAACGTATAGCCCAGGCTAGTTAACGCGCTACATCCCCGAAATGCGCCGTTCCCCACAGAAACCAGCGAAGTACAGTTTACAAAAGCGTATGTGAATGTCGTTACCAGCGCTTTCTCAGCAAAAGCATCAGCATCAATTTTCGTGAGCGATCCACAGTTAGCAAAAGCGTATGAGAAAGTGGTGACTTTCGCGCAGTCAGCAAAGGACGGGAGCGCCGTCAGGCTGCTGCAACCATAGAATGTACTGGCAAAGGTTGTCACCTCTCCGCAGCCGCTGAAAATATCTTTCGCTACAGTTTCAAGAGAGCGGCAGCTGTAAAATGCAGACGCGAATGTCTGCGCCAGGCTGCACCCGGCAAATAAACCCGCGCCGACCGTTTTCAGTGAACTGCAACCAGAAAAGACCGTGCCGAAATAGGTCACTTTCGACAGACCAGCAAACAGGCCTGCAGGAACAGAAAGAAGCTGCGAACAGCCAGTGAATGCACCGCCAAAATGATTCGCTTCAGAACATGTTTTAAACAGGTTGGCGGGAATTGCCGTCAGTGCCGTACAATTCTGGAATACGCCGGTGAATGCGCCGCCCGGAATATCCGCAAACATATCAGCAGGCAAGGCAAGAAGATTTTTACACCCCCTGAAGCTATAAGAGAATGCCCTTGCTGAACCGCATCCTGTAAATATTCCCGTGCCGATATTTGCAAGCATTGAGCAACCATCAAACGCGTAACTGAAATTCACCGCAGATACACAGCTGTGGAACAGATTATTGCCGATACTGTTCAGGCCGGTGCAGCCTGCAAATACCGATGAGAAGTCGATCGCATCAGGCTGGTTTGCAAATAGCTCCGATGGAACCTCAGTAAGCGATGTACACCCTCTGAATGCGTCTGAAAAATCCTCTATCTTCATGCGAGCAAACAACGATGCCGGGATACCTGTAAGCGACGAGCAGTTGGTAAAAATATTTTTGCAGTTATTCACGTTTGGCAAATCGTCAAATGCTCCGGGACGAATAGACATTAATCCGCTGGTATCCAAAGCGAACCCTGAAAGATGACCTCTTTCCCCTGTAACACTAATCAATTCCACAACAGGGTTCAGTTTCGAAGAATAGTTAGATAAACGGCTGCGCAGACAGGCGGTTTCCGTGTTCTTAACCGTGATGGTGTATTCCTTTCCCTGTACTAATTCACGTGTAGGAATAACCCAACCTGAAGCTTCACTGGCGGGATCGAAACGGTAGTCCCGGCTGTCAATGCCGTCGCCATAGTCAACCGTGAAACCCTCGTCCATATGAGCAAAGAATATTGGCCTGGTTGCACTGTCGATGCGGGTAATGAACTTCATTACCGCGACCACTTTTATGCTGATCACCGCACTGACGCCATTAGTCGTCGTAACGGTGACCGAACAGGTACCTCGCTTCATGCCCGTAACCAGAATATCGCCGTTTACTATCCGGGCGGTCGCGATTGTTTGATCCGATGTAGTTACCGTAAAGGTTTTATCTTCCGCGTATTCGGGGAGAATTGTCACCGTGACCGTTTCCGCGTCCCCGGGGGCCAGATTCAGCTCGTAGCGGGATAAAACCACCTGCAACGGGACAAAGCGCGGCGTGATTTTCTCCGTGGCGTACATGTAACCGGCCGCATACGAGGTTCCCTGAAGTCGGCCAAATACATGAACGGAAAACCAGCTGCGCAGATTCCTGGCGCGCAGCACCGCCAGTTTTAGATCCTGCTGGTCGTATTCTGTCACCGGCAAATCGTTCTGATACACGTTCAGGCGAAAGGTATACGGATCCCCTTTCGGGTTCTGATTGAACCATTCAACAATATCCGTCCCGAAAGGACTGTCCACCAGGGCATGACGGACGGCGGCGACCGTACCACGATGGCGGTGGATGTAGTGGGCGCGCTTGATCGCATCGCGTTTCTTTTGTTCTGACCAGTTAATATTCCAGGTATCAACCTGATATTCCCACGCCAGCCACGGCAGCAGCGCCAGCGGGCAACTGTCCGGATCTTTAACCCAACGGATCAGATATACCGGCAACCTCTCCAGTGCGGCGGCGCTGGCCCTGTCTATGGCCCGCTCCACGGCGGTGGCGTTGGGTGGCAGAATGCTGGCGGGATAATTAGCGGTCATAGTCCATCACCACAAGATTGATTTTCACAGAGGTGCAATGAGGCGCTTCGCCCATCGTCGCAACGACGTCGGCGGCCGGTGAATGCAAATCGACGGTAACAACGCCGTCCTGATGCAGCGCCCCGTCTATGCCCGACCGTGCAGCGGTGGCGTTGAGAAGATGAACAGAGGCGGTGTATTCGTTCAGTGCTGCGGTGGCTTTTTCCAGCACCGTGGCGGTGTCCACGCCGTAAGGGACGTAAATGTCAGCAACCACCTGATAATTCACAATCACAGCGGAGCGGACATAATCAGCAACATAATCCGTAATCGGACGCACGTCTTCCGGGTTTACCGCTGACAGGACTTTATCAAGCAGCGCCTGCGGGGCAGTCCCATCTCCGGTACGTGACAGCACGTAGAGAAAAACGCGTCCTTCCTGGTTATGGGTTTCAGGGCCATAGGCGCGCACATCGAGCACATCCGCATCCGCACCTCGCGCAAAATAGTGATAGGCATTTCTGGCGCCCGCCGTGCTCAGGCGAGCCCATGAGAGCAGCGTGCGGCCGCGCAGCTCTTCGTCGCTTTCATATACTGCGTCAGCCTCGTCGGTGGCTTCGGTAATCAGCAGGCGTTCAGTGTCAAAATTTCCAGCGACCTGATCGAGATCCGCCCCCAGGGCGCTCGAAAGCAGCACTGCGCGCACGGCTTCATTGATACGTTGAAGCAGATGGATCTCGCGATAGGTGAAGGCCTGGGCCAGTGCCGCCATCGGTTCAGATTCCAGCAGCAGCGCAGCAGACACAGAAGTCTGAAGTTCCACAGGCATGGCCGCCACGATAAGCGCCCGGATATCAGCCAGCGCCGTTTCAAAATCCGGCACCTCGACGATATCAGGTTGTGGGATCTGAGATAAATCGACGGACGTTTGCACGCTAGCTCCTTAACCTGATGGTGTTGCTGGTATCTGTCATGGTTTCCGTGATAGTGCCGGCCAGTTCAGCAGTCACCGCGCCTGTTTCTGAAAACACCACATTGACGGTGGTCAGACTGATCCGCGGCTCCCACTGCGCCAGCGCAATAGCGGTGGCGCCCATCAGCTGCATGCGGGTGACGGTGTTCTGTGGCGCATCGAGTAAATCAGGTACCACGCTGCCAAAGTCCCGGCGCATCACACGGGAGCCTGTTGGCGTGGTGAGGATTTTTGTCACAGACTGCCAGAGCTGATCGTGATCGGTCAGCGAACCGTTGCCTTCCGGGTTCATCCCCGTGTAACTGGCTGTCACTGCGGGCCTCCTGTAGTACTCCCACCAGACTGCACGCCACCGTGTTTATGTTCATGTACGGTGATCCCGTTTGACTGCAACACGCCGCCGGAATGGAACACATCACCGGCCATCGTGCCGCCGTGGGTCAGTTCGAAAGTGCGCGTTTTGAGGTGTTCCGTGCATTCCACCTCCGGTGTGTCCAGCGTGACGCGGGTCTCTGCCTGGATATGCGCGGTTTTAATACCGGTCACGGACAGTGCTCCGGCATCGGCGGCGGCGTCGTAATGCAGGCGCGCGCCATCCGGTGCGGTGATGCTGATTTCCAGCAGGTTGCTGCCCGTTGGCGGATTATCTGCGCTGTATGCAGAGCCAATCACAAACGCGTTTTCAGGGTTGCCGCCCGGACAACCGATCCAGACCTGCTCCCCTATCGAGGGCGGCAGCCAGATGCTGAATGCCCCTGCGCGGGTGACGTTCCAGCGGATCCAGGTGGTCAGCAACCTGCCGGAGCGAACGCGCACCGCTTTCTTGTCGGCGCTGATTTGTTCCACGACGCCCAGGCGCAGAATGTTTTCCAGCAGGCGCATCAGCTCAGCATTCATGACGCACCGCCCAGACTGCTGATAACGGCGTTTTCCGTAGCGCTCAGGTCTGCCGGAGTTATGCCCAGTAGTTCACGCGCCGGGTACTGCGCGTAAGCGCCCGGGCCAACTTCATCCTGGAGGCCGTACTGGTGAATACGGGCAATGCGCGCAGCAATGCCATCAAATCCTACGGTGACGCCGCCCGCGTCCGGTCTGACTTTCATAAAACGCAGGGTGCGCAGGCGGGTAAACATCGGCGCTTTTTTTGTCTCTGTCTGCGTCGCTGATTGCGTTTTGATTTCCAGATAGCGCTCGATATCGGCCCGGTAGAAAGTGCGTATACCGCTGCGCTTCTCATCAAATCCCGTGATTGTCCGGCCGTATTTCCCACGCCCGCCCCGCCAGTTTTTCAGCGCCCGGACCTCATTATTCCAGACGAACTTGATCCCCTGCTGGGTGCGGTAAACTTTGCGGCGGCGTGCCGTGTAGCGCCTGCCGTCCGGGTTTTTCTGTGATGCGATGCGGCGTTGTTGACTACGGCGCAATGCCAGGCCAATTTTGCGCGCGGTACGGGTGCGCCCTGCCGGGCTGACGCCGTCGAGAATGTCCTGAAAGACCTGATCCAGCTCGCTGAACATCCGATCGCTCACGCTCCGGCCTCCTGAAGCATGCCTTCAAATACCAGCCCCCAGCCTGCGGCGTGGGGGGCCAGCACGCGCGGGCGCGGCTCCGGCAAATGCTCGGCGTACGGCACGCCGTTTTCATCCAGCTGCACCAGTACCCGCTGACGCACCTGCAGCTCAAACATCAGATCGGCGGTGTCGTCGTTGTTAATCAGCGTGGTGAATGTAATCTGCTGGTTTTTATCGGGGTTCAGCAGCAGATCGGGCTGATTAAACCAGAGCCAGGCCATCAGCGGCAGCGTGAAGTCGTCAATACTCCCGGCGTAGTTCATGACGAACAGCACCAGTGAATAGCGATACATGAAAGACGGTGTTTCACCGGTGGTTTCAATGCCACCCTCTTCAACAAACACCGTCCAGGCTTCCGGGTTCGCCCGGCACCAGGTGTTTGCTTTCTCTATGGCGGCGCGGAGTGTGTTTATCTTCAGCATTTATGGCTCCTTTCGGGTGTTCTGGCGCAGGCTGTCCCACTGGCGGATCGCCGCTTTGTCAGCATTGCAGGCATCAAGCGCATCCATCAGCCTGTCGCTGAATATCGCCACCGCGCCCCAGGTCACTGGCTTATCCAGCGCCGGGCGTGGTGTCTCTTCGGTCAGACTCTCCGGGACGGGTTCACGGACCAGCTGAATGACCGGCGCGGGCGGCGCGTTTTTGCAGGCTGCGACTGACAGCGTCAGGCACAGGAGTAACAGCGCACGCGTCACCATTGAACGCGGCCTGCATTGCTTCACGTCGGTGCTCCCCTTCTGCATTACGCTGTTGCTCACGGACTTTCACCTCTGCCAGTAATTTGTGGGTCTGTATGGCGGTCGCCTTCACTTCCTGAATAACCTGGTCGTAACCGGTCGCCGTTTCGGTCAGCAGCTTGTTGCGGGTCCGGGCCTCGCTCAGCTGGTCGGTCTGCCACCAGACAGCAGCCAGAAGGACAAGCATCACAATCACACTGCCCGCCCTCATGACGGCGTACTCAGGCCCAGCAGGCACCAGGCTTTAAAATCATTGCGCCGGTTAACCAGGCCGGCGGAGCGCTTACCGCCCACATTGACGAAATCAGTCAGCCTGTTGCACATCTGCGGCCATTGTCTGGCCTGGGCATGCTTCCAGATCGTGGTCCTCTGCTTGCGTCCGTTTTTATCGGTGAACCACATCAGCCCGGTGCAGCCCAGATTCAGGGCCGCATCCGTCATAGCCTCAAAGGTGAGTTGCGGCATGTCGGCACCATGGAAATTGTTATTGATGCAGTTCTCCGCCCGTTGCAGATCGTTGATCCAGCGCCGCGCTATTTCCTGGTTGCTGTATTCGCGGTTTTCCACGCCGCCCGTGGAGCCAATGCCAACCGTCAACACCCCCGCCGTGCAGTAATAAGGCGTGCTGCGGCAGTCTTCCCAACCTGCAATTTTCTGCTGCCCTTCTTTCGATGTTCTGACGCTCCCGGGCGCCAGCGAAATGCCCAGAGCCACTATCACCGCAATCGAACATTTTTTGATGATGTTCTTCATGCAGGTTTGTCTCCGTGCAGTTGCTCCAGCAACTGCCGCTCGCGGTCCGACAGGTTGCGGGTTTGCGCCTGGCGGAGAATCTGCTCGATCAAATCGTTACGGCGCTGGCTGGCCTGCTCAATGCGGCGGCGGTGAATCGCCAGCCGTACGGCGGAAACAATCCCCAGAAGAAGTCCAGCCAGCGCCAGCTTTTCGCTGACGGTCATCACGCCCACGCCGGTCACCAGGGCGGATGTTGCAAACGCAAAATATTCGTTAATACGATCCAAAGTCATTCCCATAACTGGACGGTTACCCGTTCCACCTCGCTGGTTATCACGGGCATTTCGATCTCCTGCCCGGCATTCAAAAATATCTGGTTGCTCAGTCCCGGATTGGCTTCGAGCACCTTCTCCGTGACACCTGCGGTTTTGCCGTAATGACGCCAGCAGAGCTGATCAACCGTGTCGTTTTGCAACGCCCTGACTTTCATCAGAACAGCTCCGCATAGATACGGGCTTCTTCCCAAATGTCAGCGATACTCCAGCGCCCGTCCCGCCATAGATCGTCGATCTGCCTGTCCAGGGCCTCCGCATCCTTGTCGCCCTTTGGCGTGGTGCCGACGTCCCTGTAACCTTCCAGTACGCTGGCGCGCGTGAAGGAGTAGACCGCGCGTCGGAAGCGATAAACTTTTGCGCTTTCGCCGTTAATCTGCTCGACAGGTTCACCGGCGGAAGTCAGCAGTACAGAAGCCAGTGACTCCGCGCCTTCCGCTTCCCTTTGCTTGCGCCAGTCCTTCAATTGATCAGCGACATGCAGCGCGGCCTCCGTTGCCATATGCATTAATCGGGATGTTGTAATGTCACCGGCGATGCGGGCAGCCAGGCGCAGATCGTGGAGTTTTACCGTCGGCCAGAAAGTGCCGATGGCAATCTGTGCGCCGCCGTCGTCCACGTCTGTCACATCACTTTCAGCAGGTCTGACGGGGCGCTGTGCGATAAAACTCATCGTCGTTTCTCCGGTAGGTCAGGCGGTGGGCGTCCGGTAAAAAGACCGCATTACGGGCAGATCGCCGGGCGCGCCGCCTGTGGCGCGGGGCCAGTTCATTACGCTTTGGCGTTTACTTTGTGGCGGTTTTCGTTGTCTTTTTTACCGCCGTTTTGCGGGTGGCTTTTTGAGTGCCGGCCGCCGTTTTCGTCTGCTTGCGCGTTCGTGTTGCTTTTTCTGTTGCGGGTGTTTCGGTTGCTGCTGTATCGCTGGATGAAATCTCATCTTCCGCATCACCACTTGCTGCGCTGGTCTGCGGCGCCTTTTTCAAAGCGCTGACCAGAGAAGCGATCTCCCGTTTCACACCTGCACCCGGGTTCAGGCTCATGGCTTCCCGGAAGAGTTTCAGCGCTTCGCCTTTGGTTTCCGCGTCTTCCGTGTCGCGCCGACAAAACGCCCGTACCTTGCACAGCTTCGCGCGGACTTCATCCGGCATATCACTGTCAGCCACAATTTCGGCAAGTTCGTCCAGCATGGCGATATAACCTGACAGCTCGGCCCCGGCATCCGTGGTGGCGATGTTCAGAATGGGGTTACAGATTTCTTCGGTCAGCACCGTGGGCGCCGGGCGGCGATAGTTGTCCTCCGGCATGCTCAGGCCATGCTTAACAACGTAGCGCCCGATACGCAGCGCCAGAGCATAATCGGAGCAGTCCACCGCCCACACCATCAGCGTGGTGATAACCGGATCCGCGCGCCCGCTGTCGCCCTCGATCGTGCCGTCAATCCATCCCTGAAACTCAGGAAGGATGCTGGCCTTTACAGCGGCCTTCGCCTGGCGGGACTGGATTTGGCTTAGCGAAGATTTATGCATATGCAGGCGAAAGAGGATCTGCTCATGCGCGGTGCGCGTCTCCGCGTCACGCTCATCACTGATGCCCCGCCTCTCTGCCATGACCTTCTGAAAGTGTCTTTGTGCCGGTGTCAGCATGGGTTCATTCTCCTGGGCGGGCTTGCTGCCCGCCATGTGATGGGGATTATCAGGCGAATGTCACGCCGTCGATCATGGCAATCATGCCGTACTCTTCAATGACATAGTCATCATTGCTGGACTGGTAAGTCGCCACGCGGTTGTAGTGCGGCTCTTCCCGGATAGAGCGACGCAGGGAGCCTTTCTGGTAGTACACAGAGAGGTTTTTCAGGTTGGTGATGAGCACGACATCTTCAGGAATGCCCGGGACAAAGACCGTCGGCAGGCCGCCGATCTTTTCCTGGCTGACAATGAGCTGCGCGGCCAGTAGTTCGGTATTCGGATTGGTCTGGCTGAGCGCGTTCACTTTCGGCAGGTTCACTTTCAGCAGCAGATCGGACGAGAGCACAGTCACCAGACCGGGAGCGCGGCGGAACCAGGGATCCATAAGGCTGTGGCGTGCATCGAGCACGGCGGCATCAATATTGCCGTAGGTGCCTGACGCAATTACCGCGTTATTCTCATCACGGGAAGTCAGCGTGATACCTGGCATAATGCGCTGCGGCGCCTCATTGCGGATCTTTTGCAGCCAGCCAACGCCGCAATCCTGCAATAACGGATAGGTCGTGCGGTCGGAGTTTTCAGAGTAATGCGTGCCATTAAAGCCAATCATCTGGCGATCCAGCCCCAGCTGACGGGCCATCGCATTACTGATTAATGACTGAAATTCAGGGTGACCGGCCCACGCGTCCAGCTCCGCATACGAAAGCGCATAGTCATAGTTGGTTTTGCGGCAGTGGTAGTTCTGCGGCTCTTTGTTATGGTTCGGTGCAGGGTTACGGCGGTTGGTGCCGTCCGAGCTGTTATTGGTGCTCGCCATCGGTCCCTTACTGCCAATTTTTACTTTCTGCCCTTCCTGCTCTTTAACCCCAAAGTGGTTAACCAGCTTCATGAAGTCATCCGACTCCATGGCGGCCTGTTCCAGTTTTTGCTGGATAGTCGGATCGACGCTGAAACGATTGGCAACGGCTGAGGGTGAGACACCGTTCAGATGTGCCTGGCGCACAATGTACTTATCAAATAGTTCGCGGGTCTGGTTTTCCATGGTTACCTCTTAGAAGTCTGCAAGCTGCGCGCTGCTGTTGCCGGTTGCCGCCGGTCGTGCGTTGTAATTTTCTGCGGGCTGGAGCTGAAGCTGACCGCGCAGCTCGTTAAGTTCACTGGTCAGTTGCTGAATGGTGGCTTTATCCTGTTGGCGTTCCTGTTCTAGGGCTCTGAACCGGTCAATCTGGTCTGCCTGAGATTGAGCAACGGCTTCAACAACCTGATGCAACTGACTGAAACGCTGATCGTCGGTTTTCTGGCCTTTGCCAAGGATGCCCATCACGCGGTTGAACCAGTTGACGCCCTCCTCGCTGCGATGAGCTGCCAGTTCGATCACTTCAGCTTCAAGCGCATCAGAGAACAGCGGCGCCTCGATCTGCTGGTTATTGAAGGCCATCACCTGCGCGCGCTGCTGCGCGGCAAATTTTAGGCGCTCAGTCCCCAGACTTGCCGGGGTGTCCGTCATCGCCAGGCCGACCACATACGCCTTACCGTTAAGGGCAAACTGCGGATGCAGCTCAATACTGGAATAGATTTTTTTTCCTTCATCGGTGAGCTGCTTCATTCGTGCCGAAGCGTCGATCTCGGCATAGAGCGCCGTACGACCGGCCAGCGGCCCTTCGGTGATATCCTCCGCGCTTAAAGCAACAACATCCCCCATGGCGCCAAAATTGCTGTCAGGAAGCATGGAGAGATAGTGCTCCACGTTCACGCGGGCGCCGTAAACGGCCGGGTTGTAGCTCGCCGCCGCATCGCGGAGGTGCTGCGGCTGGATCTCGCGCCCGTCAACGGTGGCGCCGGAAACCGCAACGCGAAACTTTTTGCGGGCGGGTTTAGTCGTGCTGGCCATGTCGTTTTATCCTGTTGATTAATGTCAGTCGCTGCATCATCGCAGAGCCTGAAAGCCCGGCGCCACGCGGTTTTGTTGTCGGAGAACGGCCAGACCTGAAAGCCCGAGCCGCGGGGATCGCGCGCAGGTAATCTCCCTGCTCAAAAGGGGGAAGTGATGATTCAGGATGCGTTTATTCGATTAAGGGCAAAACAGCTCTACTGGCAGGGTTACCCGCCCGCCGAAATTTCGCGACTCATGGGCATCAACTCAAACACGGTTTATTCGTGGAAAAAGCGCGACGCATGGGATGACACAACGCCCATCAAACGGGTGACGCAATCCATTGACACCCGTCTCTGCCAGCTGAGCGCGAAAGACAATAAAACCAGTGGCGATTTCAAAGAGATTGACCTGTTAACCCGGCAGTTGAAAAAGCTAGATACCGGGCAGGCTTCCACTATCACCGGCGTAAAAAAAACCAGTCGTCGCAAGAAGAAAAATCACTTCTCCGAGGAGCAGATCGAGGCGTTGCGCTTAAAAATTCTCGACTCTCTCGCATGGCACCAGCGCGGCTGGTACGAACAACGAGATCAGCGTAACCGGATGATCCTCAAATCACGGCAGATTGGGGCAACCTGGTACTTTGCCCGCGAGGCATTGCTGGGCGCACTAAGAACGGACGTTAAGCACGACTATCAGCGCAACCAAATTTTTCTGTCGGCGTCCCGCAAGCAGGCGCTCCAGTTCCGCAACTTCATCCGTAAAGCGGCTGAAGAGGTGGACGTCGAACTTAAAGGCGGTGAGCAAATCACGTTGTCAAACGGCGCGGAGCTGCATTTTCTCGGGACGTCGGCGGCGACGGCGCAGTCGTACACCGGCCACCTGCGATTTGATGAGTTTTTCTGGACAGGAAACTTTATCAACCTGCGCAAAGTTGCCGGCGCCATGGCAACGCTCAAAGGCTTAACACGCACGTACTTCTCCACGCCATCCAGCGAAAGCCATGAAGCCTATCAGTTCTGGACCGGCGATCGATGGAATGCGAAACGGCCTAAAGCGCAGCGCGTTGACTTTGACGTTTCATGGAAGAAAACCCATAGCGGCGTGCTTTACCCGGATAAAACGTGGCGGCAGATCGTCACTATTCAGGACGCTATCAACAACGGCTGGGACTACACCGACATTGATGAAATCAGGGACGAAAACAGCCCCGATGAATTTGAAAACCTGTACATGTGCGAGTTCGTCAAAGACGGCGAAAGCGCGTTCAATCTTAGCCAGTTACTGGGGTGCGGCGCTGACGGGTATGACGACTGGTCCGACTGGAAACCGTTCGCCAGTCGCCCTATGGGCCAACGTGAGGTGTGGCTGGGCTACGACGCCAACGGCGGCAGCGGCAATGGTGATGCCGGTGCTCTGTCCGTAACTGTCCCTCCCCTTGTGGCTGGCGGCCGGTTTCGCACGGTTGAATTGAAGCAACTGCGAGGGCTGGAGTTTGAGCAGCAGGCGGCGGTCATCAAAGAGGCTGCCGAGCGCTACAACGTCACTCACATCGCCATCGACGGACAAGGCGTTGGGGAGGCGGTCTGGCAGATTGTTAAAAATTGGTTCCCGGCGGCTATTTGCTACCAGATGAGCCTCTCTTCCAAGCGCGCCCTTGTCCTCAAAATGTTGCAGGTCATCCGCGCCGGCCGCTGGGAATATGACCGCAGCGAGCAGGGCCTGGTCAGAGCCTTTAACGCTGTTCGCAAAGTTGTTACGCCCGGCGGTTTCATCACTTACGAAACTGACCGATCGCGCGGCGTAAGCCATGGTGATATGGCGTGGGCAACCATGCTTTCGATTATTAATGAACCGTTGGGCCAGGAAAGTGGCGGCGGTGGTTTCGCAATGGGATGGTAACTGTGAAAAAGAAATACGGTAAAAAGCCGATAGCCAGCACAGCCGGTTCTGACATTGCGGAGTCACTGAAGGCCGATCCCGCGTTGACAGCGTTCAGCTTTGATGGCCCTTATCCAGTGCGTGATATGGCCGATTTGCTGGACAATCTCTATTGCCTGGACAACGGGCGATACTATGAGACGCCAGTGGATTTTTACGGGCTGGCTAAAGCTCCACGTCAGAGCGCCTGGCATGAGTCGG
The DNA here is from genome assembly GCF_040065795.1 of Klebsiella sp. JB_Kp004. Classification (NCBI taxonomy): domain Bacteria; kingdom Pseudomonadati; phylum Pseudomonadota; class Gammaproteobacteria; order Enterobacterales; family Enterobacteriaceae; genus Klebsiella; species Klebsiella sp. JB_Kp004. Next base: position 292,182 of record NZ_JBEAKW010000001.1, read on the forward strand.
CGTTGTATTTCAAACGAAATGTGCTCACCGGCTGCTTTATCCCGCACAAGCTGCTCAATCGCCAGACCTTTTCCGCGTTTGCGCTGGACTGGTTCACGTTTGGCAATGCCTATCTCGAATTGCCGCGTAATCGCCTGGGCGGCCCGCTACCCTTCAAACACTCTCTGGCGAAGTACACCCGGCGTGGGAGCACAGATCTCGATCAATACTGGTTTATCCGGCGCTGGAAAGAAGAGCACACGTTCAAATCAGGAACGGTTTGTCACGTTCTGAACCCTGATATTAATCAGGAGATCTACGGTATGCCGGAATATATGGCAGCACTGCTGGCCGCCAGCCTGGCCCACTCCGCTGACATGTTCCGTAAGTTGTACTACGACAACGGATCGCATGCTGGATGTATTGTCTATATTGGCGCTGGACAGATTGATGATAAAAGCATGAAGGCAGTCAAAGAGACGTTGACCGGTGCGCGTGGGAAAGGCGCATTTAAAAACCTGCTGCTGCATGCGCCAGGCGGCGGCAAAGACGGCGTGCAAATCCTCCCCTTCCAGCAGATCACGGCGAAAGATGAGTTTATCAACATTAAGAACGCCACACGTGACGACATACTCGCAGCACACCGTATCCCGCCGCAGCTGATGGGCGCCATGCCAGAGGGAAACGGCTCATTTGGGGATATCGAGAAAGCCGCCCGGGTCTACGCTATCAACGAGCTGACGCCCGTAATGGAGGCGCTGAAGGTGGTCAATGAGTGGATCGGAGAAGAAGTGATCCGCTTTAACCCTTACGCGTTGCTTACCCCTGAGAAATAACCGCCAGAAAACTCAGTTTCTTTAAACAACATCAGCCATTTATAACAGGCCAGCGTTTTCGCTGGCCTCATCTTTTCTGCTGAAAAAATCCCGCATCAGCGCCCCTCTGCGCGTCGCTGCTTTTTCCCAGCAAAGGGCATGCCTCCAACCAAAACGACCGCTCACCGTGACGCAGAAACCGTCAAATTGCGTATTCTGCCGCCTTCCCTACCCTGACCCGCTTGCGGGGGCTTGCCCCCCGTCACCTGCGCGCGACATTTGCTTCGTTTTTTGTGTATTTGCCGATCCGGTGCTAGACCGCACCGCCACAAGGCGGAAAGGGTAAAATTACCTTCAAAAAATTGTGCAAATTTGTGCACTATTTTGCAGCAGCAGAGTGTCTACATTTTTAGGTCTCATTTGATAAAATTACCCTCTAAAAATCTGTGTATATGGCGAGTTAATCACAATAATGATTAAAAACTTCACATTTATACTTTTTAGGATACATTACTGTTATCAGGGTTCTCGGTTCTGTTTCCTTTAATTAATTGTTCCATTTCCCTTTCTTGCCTTTCATTGATTGTTTGGCATTCCCTCTCTGATATAAAGTAAAGTTTACATATATCTTTTGGTGTCGCACACTATATTAAACGAGGCATCCAAAACCGAGTACAAATAAGGATTGTCTTTTTCAAAATCATATCTCTCCCTAATGCCTTCAATATTTTCATCGGAAATTTTTTCAATATCTATTGATAATATTTTTTTTGATCTTTTCAAATAAAAATTATTTGATAAATCCAAATAATATAACCCTGAGCCATTTAAATCTAGATGGCCCTCCTTGTCAATAACTTTCAAACCTCTGGAATATCTAAACGTATTAACTCTATCTTCGACTTTGTATTCTATCGTGATTAGCTTATCAGTTAATAAGTCCTGTGGATGATTAATATTAATAATTTCCACTACATTAATATCAATGCTACTCAACACACTTCGAATCCATTCATATATTAACCATTTACTATGAATATCAATACTCATCACATAAGAAGTGCCATCTATTACAGGAAGAACTTCTCTTTTATCAATTAAAAGAGAAGTTTCAATTCCATTAACTTCCGCTTCTGTAGAGATAGAATCCAAGGGTATAATTAGCTCAAATAATTTCTCCACAGAAAGTGTTATTTCGTTACTATATATTTCAACCAATGAAGGTTCTAATTCTGATTCAATTACGTTGCGCAATACTAAAGCACTTAATGATGAAGTAATTGACTCCAGTTCAGCTACGACTTGTTGTTTATTTTTATTATCGGAGATATCTGTTTTAGTAATAAGTTTAAATAATTTAGCAAACGAATCTCCATTCATATACGTTATAATAGATTTTAATTCATGTGTTAGTATAGAAGTTTTATTCTTGAATTCAGTAGCATCCCTTACAAATAAAAGATTGAACTGATTACTATTGAATACACTTTGTGTAAGTATAAAAGCAATCATCTTATATGTATCATTCGAAACCGATCTCCACGTCGCCTGTCCATCAGGAATTTCTCGAATTTTAGTTTCCGCATCGAACACAGTAAACTTTTGAGGAATAGAAAATAATACATCGTAAAGTTCCTTCTTATAATATAACTCTTGCAGAAACTTAGCATTTACCCACGATTTCAATAAAGAAATAAGTTCTATAAGCTCTTCTTTGTATTCCCCCTCCTTTTCCCCAACATACTCTATCCGCATAATTAACAAAGATATTACTTCAAAAGTGCAACGTAACATTTTACGTTGCATTTCGTTCAGTGAATCATACTTTGCCTCATTCCTGAGGTCTAAGTACTGGAGTCTTTTAGTGACAAAATCAGTGTCAACTTTGAATGCCGCATAATTTTTATAAACTAAGTTTCGCAAAACTATAGATGTATACAAATCTAAAAAAACATAATTAGATTCTTCCAAACGATACCTAACTCGGTGTTCAAACAGTCTAAAAATCTTTTTATAAAAATCGGAGAAGTTGCTTTTACTGTAAATGTACCCTGCGAGATCAATTAATGATCGCATTATATTCGCTGCTTTCTCAAGTTCGTTTTGATTAAAAGACTCATTAATCATTTTTTCAAAAAACTTTGCGAGCACCGATGTTTTAACAAGATCTTTTGTATTGGATGATGTTATTGCCAAATCAATATTTCTTAATGTATTAATATAATTTTCACTTGAAGTTAATTCATTGAAAATACGCACACCAAAATCTAACGACCACTCATCACCACTCAATAAACAGTTCCTAATGTTCTCGACAAGTGCTTCTTCAAATTTATTGAAATCACTATAGATATAAGGAACAGTGGTATAAGTTAACCCTTTTTTCAAAATAGATTCAATCTCTGATATATGCTCTTCAGTTAAATCAGAATCAGCAGCAGTTATGATCTTAATCGAGGAGCTTGATATGGGTGATAAAAAGGCCAAAGAGATAAATAAAGTAGGTTTGTGCTTAAGATTAAACTCTGTAAGTTTATTAGAAAGTTGACTAAATATTTTTGGGTTGTAACCCGAAATAGCAATATCGGTTTTTTCAGGAAAAACACTTAACGTTATAGAATCATTACTCCTGTAGAAAGCACTGTGGTTATTACTATAGTATGAGCTACTAGAAATCACCTTAGAAAATTCATTAGTAATTTCCTGACATTGGTTTTTTACGTCGTTATATTTTTTTCCCGTGAAACGTATAGAGTCCAACAAAATCCCATTAATAATACTAGGCTCTTCAGTTATATGGTAAAGCCTATAATACATCATTCCGTACTTAACAATAAAATATAATGAAAAGAAAGATGAAACAAAATACCCAATTAAACCGCTACCTATAAGAAGTAAAAAAATACCACACAATAGGCTGCATACAGATTGGACGCTAAAACCTAAAAAATCATACTCCCTTAGTAATAGTACTTTAGACAAAGACTCGAAACCATGCTCAGATGTCTTTGAAACCTGATCAACAAACATTCCCATGAAAGTTATAGACAAAGCAGCTATAGTGCCATGTATTCCTAAAAAACTGCCCCAAACACCAGTAGTCCAGCTTAGATAAGAGTTATTATAAAAAGACGGGCTAATCAAAAGATATTTATATGGCTCATTGCAATAACGTGATAAATACATTCCAGCAAGAATTAAAAAGGAAACTACGAAACAGGAAATTATAGTTTTCTTTACATTGCCATAAATAATAGCCCCATTAGGCTTACCATTAACTTCTATTTTTATAACGCTCATAACTCATCCCAATTTGCAATAAGCTGTCACTCTTTTAACGAGGCACCATTTGCCCTAGCCATTTACATAAAAGGCTTTCTTCAACCTTTCTAGTATTCTATCTCTATCTAAAATGTTCGCCATCTTTTGTTTCGTGGCGACTTTAAAGCCCGCATCCAATCGATTCCTAATCCTCAGACGCCCATCTTTAACCGCGAAGATCAGATTACCATAGTCAATATGCGCTCCCGCAATTAATGATTGTACCATCCCAACACTGGCATGAATCCCACGCAGTGCGAGAAGATCTTTAACCAGAAGCTCTTTTATGGATAGTCTGGCTCTCTGTTCCCGCAGCGGTCGCTGTTTTTTACGCTTACTTCGCACATCATCACTAAGCCGTTGAGCCAGTTCTCTCTTTTCCTGCCGAGAAAGTGCATCCAAATTCACCGTCAAGGCCTCTGTTGGTACCGTTACTTTCAACTGATCTGCTAACTCGCTAGCTACATGTTCAACACGGTCGGTGTCAAAGACAGTTTCCTGCGTATAGTTATTGACAGAACTCCCAGGTGCTTAACTTCAGAGTAATAGAATGGCTGTTCTTTAAAAGCTAATAAGCTACGTTTAGCTTTAAGATGCCTGCGTGTTATTTAAATTTATCAATACATACGCTAGCATTAGTCTGCTAGCGTATTACTTTCATTTAGGGATGTTATTATAATGCACTAAACAATCTCGTACAGCATTTAGTACTGGTAAGAAACCTAAAAAATTAATATTTTTTTCATTAACTTTAATAACCTTCAATGAGAAGTCATTTTTTCCATAGTGCGTGTTTTTATTATAATTATTAGACTTATCAAATGACCGACCATCAATAACGGCACTTAATACAGAACTATCAAAAAGATCCTCCATACATGAGTCCCTATCTCCTGGAAGGAGCGGCGTCAGTACAATATATAAATTATGTAAAATATGGGTAAAGCTATTTTTTTTAATAGAGTCCTCAGTTACACCTAAGGTTTTAGATATTTTTCGAACGATGGTTCTAGTGCCACTGTCGTTATCCAAAATCATAATGACTGGATACAGAGGGGTATGATTAAATCGCTTATATTGTTCTGGATAACGAGTGATAAATTTCTCAAATTCAGCCGCCCCCCCTGATATATCGAGAAAGTAACTTGTTCTTGTACTTTCCCTAAAAAAATTAAGCGAATAATTTATATTGCCTGTAGCATTGTTTTTTTTCACTAATGTAGGATAAGTTAAAAAAAGTGATCTTAAAGCACATTTGAGATAGACTCTATCTGTTTTACCTTCGACAAGTATGGTCGGTAAGTGTAATCCATGAAAATATTTATAATATAAAAACTTACTCAGTGTTTTTTCTCTACGATTAAGTTTTCCTTCATAGTTCAAACCATAATTAAAAGATTGATACTTTTGAGGTTGTTTGTTAGCTAGTTTTAATTTATTGTTATACTTATCTATGCTATCGATGAAGGACATCATGCCTTCTAATTGGTTTAACGTCCCTTTTTGCGGTTTTGCATTTTCCTTTATAATAGAAAATGATTGATCCTTGTATAAAGTATGAGCCATAGCTCTTACTTTTTTGTAATATCTATTGTCGACATTAACTTTTTTATTAACAGTTAGCCCAGTAACTTCTTGCCGGGAAGTTGAATAAAGCAATCTTGTTTTTCTATGATTTATTCTAAAACCTGCACGTTCGATTTCTTTAAGTAACACAGCCCCGACATTCACAACATCATTATCAATTACCAGTTCTTGGGGAAACTCTTTTTTGTTTGTGGAAAAGGTAATATCATCAGCATATCGAGAATATTGACATCCATTTTTCTGAGCTAACTTGCTTAATCTTATATCAAGAATAGTGCATATCAAATTGCTGATTATTGGAGAACAAGGACTTCCTTGTGGAAGGCTGTTATTAAAACATGCAATTTGCGCTAAAGTTGTGGCAATTAATGGTGATAATTTAAAATCATTGTTCGCAATAAAAAAACCACGAACTCGGCCAAAGTTTATTGACTCGAAAAAATTTTCCAAATCAATATTCAACAATATCCTTTTATTTCGATGTCTGGTTGCATTTGTAACAATGGTTTTATTTTTTTCAAAACCATGTGATAATACAGGGTTTATTTTCCTTTCAAAATGTATATTCGCCTGACATTCGTAAAGAAGTTCTGCTAAACGCTTTTGAATATCTTTGAGTTTAGATGAAGGAGATGATATTAGCCTAAAGCTTCCATCTTTTTTTGGTATTCGAAACTGGCTGTATTGTGTGTTGACTCCATTTCTATAAAGGATGTTGGTTAAGAAATGAGGTTTTAAATTTAATAAAGCAGCTAATTCTTGCCGGGTGGTGATAAGCCTTAACCGCTCAATAGTAGTTGGAGCAACCATATTTTCATTCCCTGCTGTGATAGAATTACACATAGGGGCACTCTTACGCAAAGCATAGAGTTATACGAAACGATGAAACAAGGATGTCAGAAGGCGAGTCCCTCTCACATTTAGATCACAGGCTGCGATACCACAACCTACAAATCTGCCCCTATGTGCAAGATTAAGTTATCAAACTGATGGCATTATGTAAATCGTATAATTACTCATTTTCGAGAAAAAATTAATTTCAATGAATAGGGTCAAAAATCCAGAATTTTAATTAGCTTTTTCTTCTTAAAAAAACCAAATAATTTCAATATGTTGCATGGAAATGCTATGTTTTTTCACCTGTTATGGATAGTAGTTTGTAATTTCCGTCATAACAGCTCAGTAGAGATTGAGACAGTGATTTCTGGCGTTCAAAAAATGTTCAGCGTCAATTTCATCTGAACTTAATCCCCCAAGGAGGTAAAAGTCGCTTAATCAACACGTCATAGGTCATTTATCAAACCGTTTTGGGTGACTCAATGGCATTCCCTTGGCTCTACATGCTTCATGAAGACGCCTAGTAACGGCTTTTCTTTCTTTAACCGGTAATTTATTTATATCCAGCGGTCCCGATTCTTCTTCTAGCTCCTGCGACTCCAATAGTTGAGGATTATTCAATAATCTTTTGCCTCCCCTTTTTGGGGGCTGGGGATAGTTATTGCCACGAGTCCAAGGGGCGACGGGGTCGCCCTGGGCGGCGCTTTCAGCGCCTGGGTTAGCGGGAGCCTTCTTCACCCTCTTCCAGGTATGGACATGCGTGCATATTTTGTTTTCCTTACCGGTGATTGGCGACCAAATGCCATAAATACGAATCCCGTGATCGCCATAGGTTCCTGGTTCGACTGTCGGCTCGTAGGCGGTATGAATGAGGTAATTTTTGCGGGGAACAAGTACACCGCCCTGCTTCATGATGTAAGTGGCAAAACAGCCAACATCAGCAGCAGCGAGCACAGCGTCCAGTTTTGGATCCATAAGTACCGGAGCGCCCGGTTTGCTGGTTTTCATTGCACGAGTTGCCTGCGATGCGAACAATCGTAACTCGCGGTACGCCTGGCGGCCTGGAATCCCAAAAAAACGAAATTGTTGAACACGGTGCAACGATGCCCATGCAGTGACGTACTCGGCACTATCACGTAGTGATTTACCCGTCTCCTTGCTGACGGTGTCACCCAGCCCACGCCCATCGATGTTTTTACTGACGTACTTTGCAATATAACTGGCCGGAGTCCCCTTTCGCGGGTCTATCAGCTTTGACTTGAAACGAGCGCCAGTGTTATTGCCAAGTTCGGCGCGATCTTCTCGGATAGCGAAACGACGCAGCAGCTCTGTGATTGCACGTCGATTTTTTTTGCGCATAAAACACAATAAATGCCAGTGCACAGTTCCATCGTGATGTGGTTCGGCTACGCGGACGCCGTACCAGCGCAGCTCTTTTTTGTGCATTGCCTTACGGAATGCCGCAAACGTATCAACCAGATAGTCGCTGCTTTTCCTAACTGTCGAGTGATCCCATGTAGGGTTAGGCTTCCCGTTCATCAGTGTGGCGTGGTACTTAGAAGGACAGGTGATGGTATAGAACATGGCGCAGTCGCCACGCATTTCAGCTATCAATTCCAGGCCTTTGACACAGGCCATCATCTCATTACGACGGTGCGCTGGATTGCTGGCACTTGCAAGCACCACATCCTCCATGCTGAGCGTGTCGCCATCTTCGTTAATCAGATCATGGTTGCGGAAAAAATCCATCGCCTTACGGCGTTGTTCCCGCTTCTGCAACAGAATGTCATGGCTGACATAAGGTGATGCGTGCCGATGAACAAGGCACGCTGCCCGAAGCAACTCTTCCCGCCATTCGTTGCGGAGTTGCCACAGCTTACGTTGCCACCAGTCAGCACAACGCATACGAGCAAGCGCGCCCGGTATCAACTCGTAGTTAATCGGGTTGCGGCGATTATGTTTGCTGCGGAGCGCTTCATAACCCGGCGGGATAACATCGAGGCGTGACACTTCGGCCGCCACACGACGATATAGCTCCAGTATTACGATAGGAGAAGCTAATTCATCGGTCAGCATCTCGTCGCAAAGCTGGATAAAAATCATATCAATGTGCGCTGCGACCAGCGTTGAAAGCCGCTTAATCTCCCGCTGATTCAGTTCAGCAAGTCGAAGGAGTTGATCAAGGCTATCCCTGCCAGCCATGGCCTGGAAGGACAGCGACGCCTGGTTAGCACGGACCTTGTCAATTCTCACTAATGAGGGAGTAATGACCTCATTCAGATAGGTAGGTAAATGGCGCGGATCTTCTGATTTTTCCAAATACTTAATCCTTGATTCCAGCGGCTTTCGCAGGAAACCTGGTAGGCTGGCGACGTCATCACGAATCAGGGTAAGAGGATCAACACGATGGAGTTCCGCATGTCGCTTAGCTTTCTCAATCAGCGCATCATTCAGTTCGTCATAGCGCCAGGGATCGCAATGTGCAACAGAAAAGAGGTACTCTTCTGCTGCACGACTCATTGCTTCAGCCTGCTCGCGTTGATCGCTTTTATCCTGCTCATAAAGAGCAATCCAAACGGCCAGCGCAGAGGGCCTTCTCGCTGGCTTAGCCAGAGCATATGGGTTTATGGCCTTTAACGGGACATTCCAGTCCCAGGCAAAACTCGGGCTTGTCATTCACATACGCCCGCATAGATGCTTGAACAGCTGACGCCATTATTCATGCCAGCCAATAAATCGAATTGACGCCCCCCTCTTGTCGTCATGACCCAGTCGCGATATGACTCAATCCCGTACTTCTCTAGAGTGATAAATTCAATTCGACGTTCCGATTTGTGGGGATCGTTTGTAGACGGAAAAAATGTTGAGTTACCGCGACGGCTTACAGCTGCGACAAGTTTTTCCCATTCAGCTACTCGCGAGATTTCTCCGGGCCAGCGAGCGAAAATTTCTGCTAACTCCCCCTTAGTGACATGGATGCATGGCATGCATCCAACTCTCCCGCATCCTTGTAAATATAAGGGGTTCGGCTTGATGCCATGGCGGCGTGCAATAGCAAAAACATCATCATGCAGCCACTTATGGATCGGACGATAAATACATAAGCCGGGTCTATCATCTGCATCTTCTTCCCACTCAGGTAAATCAGCCCTTGCTGGAGACTCTTGTGCTCGTACCCCTTGCCAACTAATTACGTTGTCATACTTATCAAGTAGCGGATCAATAACCTGGTTCTTGATAGGGGCATGCTTCAACTCAAAAGTACAAAAACGCACCCGAGTCGAAGGGAAACGCCCTTTCCACATACAGAGATCCAGAAAAGGAATACCAGTGGGCCACAAAATTTTAAGCGCTCGCTCTACTGTATAATCCGCTTGCTCCTCTGTAAGTCCGCACTCATTTACCAGTGAAATCGGCCAAGCTGTTCTAATAAACTCCCTTTTTTTCATGATACGATCAGAGAAATCGGCTTTAACGCGAACAACCGGCCCTAGTTTCATTTCGAGATAATCGAGATACTCCATGGTCTGAGGATGTTCGTGTCCAGTATCAGCAAATACAACGCTATGGTTAATTCCTGCTTCAACGGCAAGTAACCACGTTGCAAGGCTATCTTTTCCCCCAGAAACAGATAAAACGCTGTATGTGTCCTTTTGAAACAAGATTTTTGGGTATTGGATTAGAGACATTCTTCGCCTCCAAGAATTAGCTTCAGGAGAGCCTCAGTCATTTTCGACATTCCTGGTTATAAGTTTCATGGGTCATCAGTCGCCACTGCTTGCCACCGTTTTTGCTTAGCAAACGCCAACGGAGGCCAATGCGGATAACGAGATAGGCGTGTGGCTTGACGCGGGTGTAATTACGCTGTCCACGAGCAAAGCAATTCAGGGCGGCAAGCGCCCTCTTACAGACCGGTAACGGCGCTTTACAAACAACAGATAAATGCGAATGCATGGCGGCCCTCACAGCGATCCAATGTGTGGAGAGGTCAATCGCTGCCAGATTTCGCAGACTTGTTCCGCTTGATATCGCGCGTCAGTGAGCGTGTAACGTGCCAGAGCGCTTCTCGCATGAGGCGCATAGTCTGTGGCCGCAGCAAGGTCGAGAAGTGAACGAATGCAGCGGTATTTTGTGCCTTCAGGAAAAATGCCTGACACCTCTGAGCGATCCACTGCATAGCGAAGTGAAACCAGTTTTTCCGGGGCATCTTTGAACCATACGAATAACGCCGAGTTCCGGGGACAGGTGTTGTCGGCGATGAAAGCAGCAAGGCTGCAAAGTGCATCTTCTTCAGCTTCGGTTGCGCTCATCACTTCGGCGCGCCAGTGAGAGTCTTTTTTCATCCAGTCGAATGCCGTACTAATGCTGATACGGCCCTTCAAGCTTTCAGATTTACGAATGTCTATCGAAGAATAAAAAACCTTTCCGATCTGCCCTGTTGAGGGTTCAAAAAACACAGCTTCAATGGCACACAGAGGTGATGACGGTTTCTTACTAACGTTAATCAAATCGATCATTACGTGATTCATGGTCTACTGCCCTCACTGGTGATTGTTTCGTGGTTGGCTATCCACTGCTCAAGTGCTGAATAAATCTCTTCGGGGGTAAGGCCTTGCTCTTTCAGCAGGCCCATACGAATGCGCAGCAATCCGAGTAAGTGTGCGCGCTCGCCTTTGCGCGCATTGGTGCTGATTCCCATAAACTCTGGATCGCTTATTCCGCCTTCCGGCTTTATTGACGTAACCGACATGCAACCTCCTGAAAAAGGCAAAACGAATCCCCGGCAAAGTGAATGCCGTTATTTTTACAGCGGGTTAATTAATTGTTTGGACGCGATTTTCTTTTAATCTGCTTAAATATCCTTTCATGCCAGTAATACATGAAATCAATAAAGGTCATTCGCGCGCGATCGTGATTACCGCGAATGGCTTTTTCGAGCCCGTAAATTATTAAATCTTTAGACGGGCTTTTTGAGCTAATGGTGATACGAGCCCCATTTTTTAGATGTACAGTGAACCCCTGCTCGGCACTTTCCACTGCTTCTCGAATCAGCATTTCCTGTTCCCAAGATGTTTTTTCTTCGGTGAACATGGCGTACTCCGATGATCAGTTAAAGCGAGGGGGCTCCAGCCGCCAGGAGGCTTTAGCTCCCAGTTTCAGGTGTTCGAAGATCTCCGGGGTAACTTCTACGGTTACCGCCTGCGGCTGAACAAACTTCATAGCCTTCTTCAGTTGCTCAGCGTCCAGAGATAGCAGGTCGTATGGTTTAGGGATATCACCATCGGTCACGGAAATAATGATGTTGCGGAGTTCTTCAAGAGTGCATTCATCATTCTCGCCTTGAAGCATTGCGAAATGATAAAGGTGGGATACGCCATGGCGTAAAAGCTGGAGAGAGTAATCATGATTCCATTCCAGAAACTCTTTATTGAAATGGAAGCATTGTAAAAGCGAGTTAATTTTGTCTGCATATTCGAGTTTCATTTTCGCTCCCAGAGATTAAAAAGCAATAAACCGCTTTTTATTCATGATTCTGTCAATCGTTCGGCATGCTTCGGATAAAGCAAAGTCAATGCCGTAATAATGGCCTGTGTGCGTAATTTGATAGCGCTCGCGGTTGTACGGTTTTTTGCGTGGGAGTTTCAGAATAGTAAAACCACAGTAGAGGCTGGTTTTGCTATTGAGCTGTGATACTGATCCGCGGCTACCGTTCTTCATGTTTCCTCTCCTGAAACCAGCTATCGACCTGGCTCACCGAGACCAAGCCACATCAACCACCCTTCCCTGATCTCCTTTGGACGACTTTCGTAGGCCAGTTTCATGCCGTTGTTCCAGGCTGGAAGGTAAACCCAGTATTCACCGGCACGGCCAGAAGTAGACTGGGGATCGGTCATCTCGATTACAGGAAGCTTCCCTTTTTCGATCATGCCCTTCACCGCAGCAGGGGTTTTCCCGATGAGTCTGGCGAACTCCTGATAAGGCACAGCATCCGTGCTACTTACAAGCTGTTTGCTCATCTGTTACATTCTCCTTTAGGGTAATTAATTGCTCTTAATGGGTTTTAATTGCCCGTTAAGACACTTACTCAAATGAAAATTTATTATCCATACGCGTAATATTTTCCCAAAGAGGTTTTTATGTCAATCCCTATTTCAGAGAAGTTGAAGCTTATCAGGGAGTCAGAACGGCTTAATCGTAGGCAATTCAGCGAGTTAACAGGAGTAATTTACAGCACACTTTCTGGCTATGAGGCTGGTACAAAAAGTGCGAGCCTTGAACCAATCATGAAAATCTTCCAACACCCTAGATTTGTGAAATACACACTGTGGTTTATGACCGATCAGGTTTCGCCTGAAGCCGGTCAAATCGCACCGGCCCTCGCACACTTTGGGCAAGACTTAACAACCTCGCAGCACTCAGACCAAAAGACTGGTTAACAATTAACCAGTCCTACATACATTTCAAATGTCTATTATTGGTCGAAAAGTATTCATCACATAATTGCAACGCGTTGAGGCCGAAAGGCAAACGCACCCATCGGAGGGTTTTCTTATGACTATTAAGAAACTCGATGATGGTCGATATGAAGTGGACATCAGGCCTGCTGGTCGCAATGGAAAGCGTATCCGCAGGAAGTTTGATAAGAAAAGTGAAGCTGTAGCGTTCGAGAAGCATACGCAGTTCAACCACCACACCAAAGAATGGTTATCAAAACCGACGGATAAGCGGCATCTGTCTGAACTGATACAGCTTTGGTGGAATTTGAAAGGCAAGCATGAGGAGCACGGTAGGATAAACCGCAACAAGTTAGACGTGTTTTGCAGGATTACCGACGATCCTTGTGCTTTTCAGATTACGAAAGCGCTGATTAGTCAGTATTACGCGGCAAGAAGAAGCCAGGGCATTAAAGCTTCTACCATCAACCGTGACCTCAACAGCATCAGTGGCATGTTCACCGCGCTTATCGAGGCCGAGTTGTTTTCGGGTGAACATCCGATCAGGGGCAGGAAGAAGTTGAAAGAAGAAGTCCCCGAAACTGGCTATCTGACAGAGGACGAAATCAAGCACTTGCTCTTTAGACTGGATGGCGACAACAAGAAGATAGCCGTTCTCTGTTTAAGTACAGGAGCTCGTTGGGGTGAAGCGGCTCGACTCAAGGCAGAAAACATCATACAGAACCGAGTGACGTTCGTTAAAACCAAGAGTAACAAGCAGCGGACTGTTCCAGTTTCAGCGGAAGTGGCAAAACTCATAGCGGATGGTAAGCGAGGGTTGTTATTTGGTAAGGCGTCTTATTCTGACTTCAGGCAGATACTCAGGGAAGTAAAACCTGATCTTCCGACCGGCCAGGCGACGCATGCACTACGCCACAGTTTCGCGACGCACTTTATGATTAATGGGGGAAGCATCATTACGTTACAGAGGATCCTTGGGCATGCGCGAATTGAGCAAACTATGGCCTACGCTCACTTTGCACCGGAATATCTTCAGGACGCGATCTCGCTTAACCCGCTGAGAGGTAGCGCCGATGCGTGAAATGTCCACATAATGTCCACGGATAGGTAATTAGTTATGGCTTTCAATGGTCTTGCGTGCCGCGCAACCCCGCATTGTACCGTTGAAAGCCCCTTGTTCCGGGTGTGTCCAACGCACCCGACGGGGCTTTTTTCCCGCCGTGTCGACAAGTATTCCCCAGACAGATGTGATAAATTTAAAAATATCACTGTTTACTCGACGCTGATGTCCGTTTGCAGCCCAATATGCTGGGGTGACGTTTGGCGTGCTGGAGCTGTATTATTCATGTCAGATTTTATTCTTGCCCGGGTGTCGCAAACCCTCGCTACGGAACAGTCCCTGGAAACCCTGGTGCGCCAGCTGCTGGAGATGCTGGAGGCGGTGACGCGAATGGAGTCCACCTACCTTACCCGCATCGATATCAACGCCCAGCGGCAGCAGATCATGTTCGCCCACAACAGCAGCGAAATGCAGATCCCGGAAGGATTTTCCGTCCCCTGGGATGAATCTCTGTGCAAACGCGCCCTTGAGGATCAGTGTACGTTTAGCAATGACGTCGCCCGTCGCTGGCACTCCTGCATCGCCGCCCAGGAGCTGGGGATCGCCACCTTTTTAAGCATTCCTGTGCGCCTGGCCGACGGCTCTCTGTTCGGCACCCTCTGCGCCACCAGCCGGCAACAACAGCCTTATAATCTTGAAGGTGAACAGGTCATGGGCCTGTTCGCGAAGCTCATTTCCCACTACGTGGAAAAAGACACCCTGGTGCAACAGCTGCAGGCGGCAAACGTCGCGCTGGAGCTGCACTCGTCGACCGATGAGCTCACCCAGCTCCCTAATCGCCGCGCGCTGTTTAAGCAGCTGGCGCTACGCTTTGCCTCCGCCCGCGCTCAGCAGCAACAGGTCGCGCTCATTTTTATCGATCTCGACGGTTTCAAAGCCATTAACGATCGGTTCGGCCATCCGTGCGGCGACAGCTTTCTGGTGCAGGTCGGCGAACGACTCACCGCCGTCGCGCGCCGGGAAGATATCGTTGGCCGCCTTGGCGGCGATGAGTTTTTGATCGTCGGTAGCGCCCAGCCGCCCGCGGCGCAGCAGGCGTATGTCACCACCCTGCGCCAGGCCCTGTGCGGCGTCTACTTCCTCGGCGAACAGCGTATCAACTATGAGGGCGCCAGCTTCGGGGTGGTCATCTGCGATCCGCAGAGTATCGATGTTGAAGCGGCCTTACGCGCTGCCGATGAGGCGATGTATCAGGATAAGAAGTCTCGCCGGCAGGAGAATTTTATTCATATTGACTAAAGTCACGCGATATCCAGTATCATGCTGGGCATCATTCGTGGGTACAGGGACACTATCATGAAATTGGGTATTCTTTTCCCGGTGGCGATCTTTATCATCGCCGTCGTCTTTCTCGGCTGGTTTTTTGTCGGCGGCTATGCGGCGCCGGGCGGAGCATAATGAAAAAAAGCACCATTATTATGCTGGTTGTCGCCATCGTGGCGGTGGCCGGCGCCCAGTTCGGCTGGTGGTGATCGCCGCGGCGATATTGCGGAGTTGTCCTATCCCATCAATAAGTTAACGCTTTACACTCACGTTATCCGCCGCGGCATTCTCGGCCCCGGGGAAAGAAAAATAGCGGGAGAAGTAAGGATGAAAAAACCGATCGTGTTACCGTTGATTATTGCGCTGTGCACGCTGTTATCGGGATGCATTGTTGACGATGGCTATCACCACCATCGCCATCACCACCATCATCACTATCATGACGATGATTAATGCTTCACGCTGTTGATGAGCTGATAAAACAGGGCGAACTTTGGTTCGCCCATTGACGCTTAATCCTGACGCTCGTCGCCGAGGAAAATAAAGCCGAGCGGAATAGCGAAGAGCGCGGTAAAGACGATGCTGTAAACCGTCACCATCGCCCCCTGCAGGAAGAACATGGACGTCGTCCACTCCGAGTACGGCATATTGTACTCGCTCACCACGCCGCCAAAGGTCGCCCGTCCTACCACCGCCAGCGCGATAGCAAACACCGCCGCGAGCGACAGACAGTATTTTTTGCAGTTTTTATTGCTGAGGAGTTTTTGCAGAATCATCCGGGCTTCCTTTTTGCTGAGCGATAAACGGCTGTATATGTAACACCAATGCAATAAAAAATGAAGGGTTTTTGTTACAGAGCAGAATAAGAGGCGGCGGGCCGGTCTGTGGGTAACCGGCCCGTGGGGATCAGGACTGCAGGGTAGCCAGGCGCGCGGCGAACCCAACGAAAACCAGGCCAATCAGGCTGTTGCCAAGTTTGGCCAGCTTCTTGCGGGTTTTGACGTAGCGGGTGACAAACGAGCCGGAGAGGATCAAAAAGCTCATATAGCAGAAGCTTATCACCTCGAGGGTCAGCGCCAGAATAAAGAACGCCACCCCGGGAGCTTTGGCGTTGACGTCGATAAACTGCACGAAAAACGACACATAAAACAGAATCGCTTTCGGGTTGGTCAGGCTCAGGGTCAGGGAGCGTTTGAGGATCGCGCTCGCCGGCTCTGCGCTGGCGTCGGCCTGGCCGTCACGCTGGGTCAGCACCGCATAGAGCATTTTGCCCCCCAGCCACAGCAGGTAAATCGCCCCGAGGTAACGGACGACGTTAAACAGCACCGGCGTGGTCTTAATCAGCGTTGCCACGCCGGCAAAGGCCAGAAACATCAGCACCGCGTCACCAATAAAGACGCCCGCCGCCGCCAGATAGCCTTTCTTTACGCCGTGGGCAATGCCCGTCTTCAGCACAAAAAACGTATTAGGGCCAGGGACGAGGATGATAAACACCGCCCCGACCAGGTAGGTCAAATAATTCAGAACACCAAACTCAGCGAACACTCTGCACTCCTTCGCGCACGACTAAAACATGATCCGGCTCACGTTACCCCAACTGTCGGGATTTTGAAAGCGCAGCCTGTGCGGGAAGGTTAATAGACGGAGGGTTCACCCAGCGGGCGGGTTTTAAAACGGCGATGCACCCACAGATACTGCTCGGGGGCACGCAGGATCTCGCGCTCAATCACCTTGTTGATATAGCCGGCGGCAATCTGCTTATCCTCACCCGGATAGTCATTCATCACTTCGCTAATGTGCAGGCTGTAGCCCTGGCGATCCAGCTTGCGCACCATGCTGATGCTCAGCATTTTCGCCCCCGATAAACGGGAAAGCACATAGGTGCCGTTGGTGGTAGCCGCCTGCGGGACGGAGAAAAACGGCGCAAACACGCTGCCCTTGGGGCCGTAATCCTGGTCCGGAGCAAACCATACCGCTTCGCCTGATTTTAAGGCATGTACCAGGCCAGTCAGATTGTTGCGATCGATCATCGCTTTGTTCGAGCGCAGGCGACCGCGGGTTTGCACCCACTCCATCAGCGGACTGTTGTGCGGACGATAGGTGGCCATCATTGGACGACACAGCCCCATGGCGCGCCCGCCCAGCTCCAGCGACATAAAGTGTACGCCGACGACCATCACCCCTTTCCCGCCGCTAAGCGCATGATTAAGGTTGGCAAAGCCCTCGACATCAAACCATTTTTTAACCCGCTCATCGCTCCAGAACCAGGCCATGCCGGTTTCAATCAGTCCCATTCCCAGCGACATAAAGTTTTGATCGATGAGGGTCTCGCGCGCCGCCGGCGACATCTCCGGGAAGCAGAGCTCAATATTGCGCCGGGCGATATGTTCGCGGCGTTTGAGAAAGCGTCGGGAAAGACGACCCGCGCTGGTGCCGATAAAATGCAGCAGCGGATAAGGCAGTTGCACGATCAACCAGAGAATGCCGAGCCCGAACCAGGTCAGCCAGTTGCGCGGGTGTAAAAGTTGTTTATGAAATACGCAGGCCATGATTTTTCCTGTAAACATTAATTATGTGGTAACGCTTAAGGAAAACAGAGTCCATTTATCATCATTAGGCGGTACGTACAGCAAGTTCGACAATACTAATCCGGCGAAATTCCTTCCGGCAAGTAAAAAACTGCGTGCTGACAAAAAAACATAATTGCGGCACAAATGTTACTAAATGTAAACTTAAATCTTGCGGCCCTTTTAATATATTCATCATGTATATCATTTTCACGCTAATCATCCGCGTTACTAGCAGAAAAAACCGAATTCTTCACCGGGGGCGCCCTGCCTGCGGGGAGATGTCGTCCGCTAAGCCGCGCGGCCAGCGGCGTGGTGCATCGCGTCGCGTCGTCATTTGTGGGCGTGATAATTAAAGCGCGCGCGCCGTGGAATGCATCATGTTTAATCTATCAGCATAAGGAAGATTAAATTCGCCTTAAGACAATAATTAAGAATAGGTTTATTTAAGCCTGCTTTAAAAATACTCGTCTTTTCCTGCGGAGGCATTTTAATGGCGCCCTCGCCGGCTGCTAAAAAAATATTTCTTTACGCCTCGCGCATAAAAACAGGCGGGGGTGAATGACGGACAATGATCCGCCGCCGGTTTGCACTCGCGTCGGGTCATTGAGAGAACAACGCGGCCAGGGCGCGAACCACGCTCTGGACGTAGAGGATCAATAGGTGTGGAAGTATTGCTGGATCAGCTGCGGATTTTTCGTCTGCGTCAGCGCCGTCATCAGCAGAATACGCGCTTTCGCCGGGTTGAGGGAATCGGCCACCAGCCCTGGCTGGCTGTCGTCCGGGGGCACCACGCCGCTGCCGGTGCGGGAGGCGCGCACCACTACAATGCCCGCCTGCTGCGCTTTTTTAATACCAGCAGCGCTACGTACCGATACAGAACCCGCCCCCGTGCCGGCGTAAATAATACCGTCGGCATGATGGGCGATCGCCGCATCGTACATATACTCCGGGTCGTCCTGGTAACCATAGATGATCACCACTTTCGGCAGAGCCTTCAGCTGACGCACATCGAAGACCGAGCGCAGGGTATGAATTTTATCCACCCGCGTTTCAAACTGGGGTTTTCCCCCCACCACGACGCCAAGATAACCCTCCTCCGGCGCCCGGAAAGTATCCAGCGAGGTGGCATTGGTTTTGGTGACGAAGCGCGCCGCGCCGATGCGGTCGTTAAGCACCACCATGACCCCGCGCCCACGGGCATCCGGGTCGGCGGCGACGGTGACGGCTTCCAGCAGGTTCATCGGCCCGTCGGCGCTGATCGCCGTCGCCGGACGCATCGCGGCGGTAAAGACCACCGGTTTATTGCTTTTCACCGTCAGATTGAGGAAATAAGGGGTTTCATCGAGGGTGTCGGTGCCATGAGTGATCACCACGCCATCGACATCATCCCGGGCTAATAACGCATTCACCCGCTTCGAGAGCTGCAGAATAATATCGCTGGTCATATTCTCACTGCCGATATTCGCCACCTGCTCACCTTCGACGTGGGCGATTTTACTTATTTCCGGCACGGCGTTAATCAGCGTCTGCACGCCAATTGCCCCGGCCTTATAGCCCGTCGTCTGGGTATTGCTGGCCGCCGAGCCGGCAATCGTCCCGCCGGTGGCTAAAATGACAATATGCGGTAAGCGCGTCTCGCTAAACGCCAGGCTGCTCATCGTCAGTAACGCAATGGCAAGTAATGCTCTAAAATTCATACAAGTCACTCCCTTCATAGACATTAATCAAACTTACGCTTGCTTAATGCAAAGGGCTTGCCAGAATTGATATCTTTTACGGGGGGTAAATGGTTAACTATCAGACAATAATAAGGTTCTCGCATCAACATCGCCCAAATCTGGTGCATGACTGGATCTGAACCGGGCAGGCGCCATGAACCCATACATTATGAGTTTTTACCCTTTCAGCAACACACAACACGCATTGGGATCAGATTATCGACACTTCCGGCACCCCCGAGGTCATTTATGCCCGCCGGGTGACGCGAACGGAGAACAGAAATGCGTATTGCCCTGAAGTCGGCCCTGATGCTGACCACCAACGTCATTCAGATCATTAACCCTGATCTGCACCGGCATATGCAACGAACGGCCTTAATCGCCCTGACGCTGGCGCAAAGGCTGGGCTTGCCTGCCGAGCGGCAGCAGACCATCTTTTGCGCCGCGCTGCTGCACGATATCGGCGTACTGGGTGATAGACGCACCATTCATTCGCTGGATGCCATCGATAATATCCACGATCCGCATCAGCGCCAGGGGGCGGCGATGCTCGAGGGGTTAGCAACCTTCCGGCCCATCGTCCCCTTGATTCGCGACCACCACTTTAGCCCGGAGCACCGCGGCAGCCGCGAACAGCATATTGTCTATTTCGCCGATGCCTTTGAACGGCTGCTGCCGGCGGATAGCCGCGTGACCGCCTGGCCCACGCGGGCAGTGGTGGAGCAGTTCGTCACCCTGCACCGGGAGATCGATCCGTTACTCTGCGATACCCTGTGCGAGGTCGCTGAAAATGCGAACTTCTGGCAGCACCTGCATCCCGGGCATATTCAACGGCTGCTGGAAATTATTGCCCCCATCAACACGCTGTATCTGGATATTGACGGTCTGAAAGATGTCTGCCTGCTGATTGCCAAAATTGTCGACACCTACAGCAGCTTTACCGCCAGCCACAGTATTATGGTGGGGGAAATCGCCCGCCAGCTTGCCCACTGGATGCAGCTGCCGGAGCCCATCTGCCAGCAAATACAGGTTGCCGGCTATCTGCACGACATTGGTAAGGTTTATATCCCTCTTTCTATTCTGGAAAAAGAGGGGGAGCTGGATGACGACGAGCTGAGCCAGGTACGCGAGCACAGCTACATGACCGGGGATCTCCTTAGCGACTACAGCGAGCTTGGCGACATTATCAACTGGGCCTCGAATCATCATGAAAAACTGGACGGCAGCGGCTACCCTCTGCATCTCGAAAAGGATCACCTGACCCTCGCCGACCGCATTATCTCCATCGCCGATATTTTCACCGCCCTGACCGAAGATCGCCCTTATCGTAAAGGGATGGCCTGGCAGGAGGCCTTACAGATTATGGAAACGGATGTTATAAATGGCGCTCTGGATCGCGATGTCTTTCTCGTTTTGCGCCACCATGCGGAAACGCTACACGCCATCATTCTTCAGACCCTCGAACACCCCCGCAGCGAGCACCGTCCCTGAAGCGGACCACCGTCGTGACGGGGACGGGTTCTATAAATTAAAACAGCTTCATCTGCATGCAAGGAAACACAGGGTGAGAATCGCCACCATCACCAACTGGGCCTACGGGATCACCGTCGGCCTGACGCTGGCCTCCGGGAGCGCCATGCTCATGGCCTCCAGCGCAGACCGCGTCGAACGCCAGGCGGTACAGCAGCGCCAGGTCTTTGATACCCTCTCCGACAAGGTGGAAAACGACGCCTGGGCGCTGTCTGACCTCGCCCGGCTATACGTGGTTAAGCCCTCGCCGGAGACGCTGGAGCAGTACCAGCAGCTGCAGCGGACCGACAAAAACATTGAGCTGCGGCTGGCCAGATTGAAAGATAACGGCGCCAGCCGCGAGGAGCTGGCGCTGCTCCACGATGGCCTGCAGATTGCCGCTGAACTGCAGGATGAACAACAGGCCGCGCTGGCGCATGTCGCCCACGGCGATGCGCCAGCGGCCATCGCGGTGCTGTACGGTAATGCATACGAGACCGAGCTGGAACGCATGCAGACGCAGATCGATCGCTTCCGCCAGATGCTCGAAAATCGCGCCGCCGTCGCCATTGACCAGGCCACCGAACGCTCGCGGATCTGGCGCACCCTGTCGGAAATCATGGTCGGCCTGACCGCGCTGATGTTTTTGTTCGTCCTCGGCTTTATTCTCAAACGGCGGGTGCTCTACCCGGTGGTTCGCCTGAGCGACGTGGTGCAGCGTCTCGCCTCCCAGGACTATGCGGTGGAGACGCCGCAGTTTACTCAGGTGGATGAGATTGGCGATATGGCCCAGGCCATCCGCATTTTTCGCGAGAACGGCCTGGCCCGCCAGCAGCTGGAGCAGCAGCGCGACGCTGACTGGGCGATCCGCGAACTGCTGGCGCGCATGACCCAGCGTCTGCAGGGCTGTGAAACCATTGAGGATGTGATTAAGGTGGCGGAACTGTTTGCGCCGAATATCGCCCCGACGATCCCCGGGAAACTGTATATTCTGGATACCGACCCCTGGCAGATGCGCTGCGTGGCGCAGTGGCTGGCGCCCGCCGGGGAGACGACGCCCTTTTCACCCGACGACTGTTGGGCGATACGTCGGGGACTCAGCCATCCGCCGGTGCAGGGCGAACCCGATATCACCTGCTATCATCTGCCGGAGGCGCACGCCGGCCAGTCGCTCTGCGTACCGCTCATCGCCCAGGGCGAAGCCATCGGGCTGCTGACCTTTCAGAACGTTACCGCCAGTGACGCTCCTTCCCGGGCCTACCTTGAGCTGATGGCGGAAGCGCTGGGCCTGGCGCTGGCCAATCAGCGCTTACGCAGCGCCCTGCTGGAAAAAGCGCTGTTCGATTCCCTGACCGGCCTGCGTAATCGCCATCATCTTGACGAAGCGCTGCATTCACAGATGGCGCTGGCGGTCCATACCCACACCCCGCTGAGCTGTCTGATGATCGACATCGATCATTTTAAAGCCATCAATGACCGCTACGGCCACGAGGCCGGCGATCTGGTGATTAAGAGCGTCGCCACCATCGTGCAGCGCGCGGTGCGCGATATCGGCACGGCTTTCCGCTACGGCGGCGAAGAGTTTCTGGTGCTGCTCCCCGGCATTGACGAAGCCGAGGCGCACCAGTGCGCCAGCGAGATCTATACCCAGGTGCATGCGATGACGCTGCGCGATGGTCTGACCGAGATAGGCCAGGTGGATGTGTCGATTGGCATCGCCAGCTACCCGCAGCATACCCAAAGCGACAGCCTGCTGCGCGCGGCGGACGCCGCGCTGTACCGGGCGAAAGAGCTGGGCCGCTCAAGGATTGTCAGCTTTGGCCGCCTGAAGACCAGCTAACCGGGTGATTGCTCGGTCGCATTGAGCAGCGAGATAACTTTCCGCACCACCGCCGAACGGATATGGCGGTGGTAAACCATGCTCAGCTCACTCTCCGCCAGCCGGTCCTGAAGATCGATATACACCACGTTATCGAGGCGTAAGGCCCGCGCCGAGACCGGAACCAGGGCCACCCCGACCCCGGCGGAGACCAGGCTAATCATCGAGGTGACGTCGTTAATCCGCTGCGCCACCTGCGGCGTAAAGCCCGCGACGCGGCAGGCGTCAATAAACACCTGCTCCAGCCCGGTGCCCTGCGGATCGTCAAGCGAGATCCAGTTATCCGCGCGCAATGAGGCCAGATTGAGCGCCCCCACGCCCGCCAGCGGATGCTGTTGATAGAGCGCCAGGCAGAGCTTTTCCCGCACAAACGGCCTGACCACCAGCGCCTCCGGCGGCGAGGCCAGCGGCGCGCGGATGATGGCGATATCCAGGCGCAGATCCAGCAGCGCTTCGTAGAGCATTTGCACATCGCCATGCACCAGCGACAGCTCAATCCCCGGCCAGTCGGCGCGCAGCTCGCGCAGCAGCCCCGGCAGTTTACTGTCGTACATCGCGCTGGAGACATACCCCAGATGCAACCTTCCCTGCTCGCCCCGCGCGGTGCGCTGGGCGTCCAGTGCCGCCTGGTCGACCATCTCCAGCGCCAGCCGCGTCTTCTGCCAAAAGGCCTCGCCCGCGGCGGTCAGGGTCAGACGGCGGTTGGCGCGGGAGAAGAGCACCACCCCCAGACGCTGCTCGAGCTGTTTAATCTGCTGGCTGAGGGCGGGCTGGGCGATATGTAACCGCTCCGCCGCCCGGTGCATATGTAACTCTTCGGCAACGACCACAAAATGGCGTAACGCTCGCAAGGACATGGCCGGACTCCATGGGTTTTATTGATAATAAAAATCTTATCAATAACGCATGAATGATGCAATTGATAACCATTAGCCTGCGAAGCATACTGTGCGCATCGACACGCTAAGGAGAACATCATGACCGCACCGATTCAGGATCTGCGCGACGCCATCGCGCTGCTGCAACAGCATGACAATCAATACCTCGAAACCAATCATCCGGTGGACCCTAACGCCGAGCTGGCCGGCGTCTATCGTCATATCGGCGCCGGCGGCACCGTGAAGCGCCCCACCCGCATTGGCCCGGCGATGATGTTTAACAATATTAAAGGCTATCCGCATTCACGCATTCTGGTGGGCATGCACGCCAGCCGCCAGCGGGCGGCGCTGCTGCTGGGCTGCGAAGCTTCGCAGCTGGCGCTGGAGGTGGGTAAAGCGGTGAAAACACCGGTCGCGCCGGTGGTGGTTCCAGCCGGCAGCGCCCCCTGTCAGGAGCAGGTTTTTCTGGCCGACGATCCGGACTTTGATTTGCGCACCCTGCTCCCGGCGCCCACCAACACCCCGATCGACGCCGGCCCCTTCTTCTGCCTGGGCCTGGCGCTGGCCAGCGATCCTGACGACGCCTCGCTCACCGACGTCACCATCCACCGCTTGTGCGTGCAGGGCCGGGATGAACTGTCGATGTTTCTTGCCGCCGGCCGCCATATCGAAGTGTTTCGCCAGAAAGCCGAGGCTGCCGGCAAACCGCTGCCGATAACCATCAATATGGGTCTCGATCCGGCCATCTATATTGGCGCCTGCTTCGAAGCCCCTACCACGCCGTTTGGCTATAACGAACTGGGCGTCGCCGGCGCGCTGCGTCAGCGCCCGGTGGAGCTGGTGCAGGGCGTCAGCGTCCCGGAGAAAGCCATCGCCCGCGCCGAGATCGTCATTGAAGGCGAACTGCTGCCCGGCGTGCGCGTCAGAGAAGATCAACACACCAACAGCGGCCACGCGATGCCGGAATTTCCCGGCTACTGCGGCGGCGCCAACCCGTCGCTGCCGGTGATCAAAGTCAAAGCGGTAACCATGCGGCACAATGCCATCCTGCAGACGCTGGTGGGACCGGGGGAAGAACATACCACCCTCGCCGGGCTGCCGACCGAAGCCAGTATCTGGAATGCCGTCGAGGCCGCCATCCCGGGCTTTTTACAAAACGTCTACGCCCACACCGCGGGCGGCGGTAAATTTCTGGGGATCCTGCAGGTGAAAAAACGTCAGCCCGCCGACGAAGGACGTCAGGGACAGGCTGCGCTACTGGCGCTGGCGACCTATTCCGAACTGAAAAACATCATTCTGGTTGATGAGGATGTCGATATCTTTGACAGCGACGATATCCTGTGGGCGATGACCACCCGCATGCAGGGGGATGTCAGCATCACCACCCTCCCCGGTATCCGCGGTCATCAGCTCGATCCTTCCCAGACGCCGGAATACAGTCCGTCGATCCGCGGGGAAGGTATCAGCTGCAAGACGATTTTTGACTGCACGGTCCCCTGGGCGCTGAAAGCGCACTTTGAGCGTGCGCCGTTTGCCGATGTCGACCCGCGTCCGTTTGCCCCGGAGTATTTTGCCCGTCTGGAAAACGGCCACGGCCAGTAAGTCAGTCAAGCGGGGCGACAGGCGCCGGACACACGGCGTCTGTCGCCCGATGCAGCGCCATCCGGAGCGGATGGCGAAGGCGGGTTAGTTGATCGCCGCGGCGAGGTCTTTTTTCACCTGCTCACGCTGCTCGGCGGTCAGCACCTGGCTGACGTCGAAGTAGTATTTCACGCGATAATAGCGCACCTGCTGATCCAGTTGGCTAAAGGCAGCCAGCTGCTGTTTGACTTTGGCTTCATCCCATTTCCCGGAATGAATCACGTCGGCCAGGGCACCGTCCTGATAGCCGCTGATTTTAATCTGGCTCACACTGTTTTCGAAGCCCTTACGCAGCGCCTGGATTTTGGCGACCTGATCCTCACTCAGCTTCAGGTGCTGGACGACCGGGTCCTGCGAGACAGACGGCACGTCAGCCGAGGTCGACGCCTGGCTGGCGGCGGTGAAGCAGGTGGTCAGCGCAATGGCGATCAGGGTGTTACGCAAGCGTGTATTCACAATGAGTTATCCTTCAGGCAAGTAAAAGAGACTGGATTATCATCGCGGGAATAAAGACTATCTGTAACAAAGCATTCGTTTAAAACTGGATAAGAAAAGCATGGCAGGTAACCGAACCTGGCCCCGGCGGGCGCTCAGCAGCAAAGAAAGATATATTCATCCTTCCAGTAACGGCCCTGACCAATGATATCCCCGGCCGCATTGATGAGCCGTTTTTGCTTTTCGGTTTCGATCCCCTCCACAATCACATGCCCGGTCAGGGTATGAATAGCCTGTAACAGCCCGGGCAAAGCGGGATCGTTTTCTTTGTCCCAGAAATAGTCTTTATCCACTTTGACGCAATCAAAGCGAAATCGCTCCAGCAGCCGGAACGTCGTTCGTCCGCGACCAAAGTCATCCAGCCAGACCGGGCAAAGCGCCGCCAGCGTGCTCAGCGCCGTCAGTTCACGACCGGCGATAAATTCATGAAAATTCTCATTTATTTCCAGAGCAATGTTTTTACAGGAGCGCAGAAAATCACAGAGATAGCGGTCAGTCAGAATAAAATGGCTTAATAAATCATCAATATTCAGAGAGATCGGCTTATTATCGACCTGGGAAAAATCAAATACGGAAAGCAACTCGATTTGTCGGGTAAATAGTGCAAGCTTATCGCTTTCGGTGAGCGTGGAGAAAGAAAACGTGGGCGCTGAGGTGTTATTTTGTGCGGGTGCTATAATGTCTTTAGTGAGCAATTCCCACGAGTGGTAACCGCCACCATCGCTAATAGCGGGCTCCAGAACGAAGCGATAAGAGGTATTTTTCACGTTTTCTTTAACCATTTAAAAAATACCAGAAATAAGAAAGGGTTAAAGCATGTCATATATTTCCCGCTAACAAAAATAGTTTAAAATGATCGATAAGAAACATTCGATAGCCAAAAGCTATCAAGATATAATTTATTGATCGGTAAAGTGAATTAATATAAATTTGCCACCGCTGTCAGACACGCGTAAATCACAATTAAAATATCGTTTCAAACCAGCCAGTTACAAGATAACCCCGCCGCCAGGCATGGCGACTTCATGCTTTTCCCTGCAGGATAAAAAGCATGGTGTAATAAAAACGAAAAAAACAAGCCGCCAGTTTTTGTCATATTGTTATGCCGAAGATGAATAACGCATCACCCGGCACGCCCCGCCGGCCATGCCTTCTGCGGGCGATAAATCAGGCAGTCGGGTCAACGAAACGTCATATTTTCCCGCTACCTTACTGGCAGAAAAGGCGAAGCGGGAACAGGGTAGTGAAAAGAATATACGTGGTTCCGCTGGCGCTGATGCTGATCATGCTCAGCGTCAGCGCGTGGCGGGAACCGGCTCCGCGGCATGCCGCCAGAGGGCTGTGCGTCTGGTTTGATGGCGCAATGGTCGACTGCCTGCAGAGGCAGCGGCTGGGCGAAGCGAGACCCGCTCACGCGCTGGTCAGACGATAAACCGGTACCCGCCGGGTGGTATTGAACAGATTGTCGCTGACCTCCACCTCCTCAGTGACAATAGCCATCCCGGACCGGCGCAGCTGGGCAATGTCCGCCGCCACCCGCTGACTGCCGAACCAGAACAGGGCATCAAGCGCAGTAACCGGCAGGCCGGCGATTAATGCCTGGCGGAGTCGATCCCGGGCAGGTTTAATCTCCCGGGCGATCTGCTGGTACGGCGCCGCCGTCAGGCCCGTCGCTTCGACGCGACGAATGCGGTTTGTCAGGTGGTAATGAAAGCTCTCCGGTACAGCCTGTAAATCCTGCTTCAAACTGTAGACGCATCCGTAACGTTTGCCGTTGAAAACGGCGGCTTTACGGCTGAGCTGCAGCGTCTCGCGGACGTCGGCGATCAGCTGCGGCGCGCGCACCAGCAGCAGGCGAAAAGGCAGCTCGAAGCTGGTGACATAGTCGACGTTCAGTAACGCAATGCGCAGGCGCTCCTCTGCCCCGGCCTGCAGCTGACGGCACTCCTGATAGACTTCGCGCCACTGCTCCCGCAGCCGCGACGTTTCACCGGCTTCGGTAAACTGGTATTTTTCAATATCGTAATCAACTCTCCCGGCCACCGCGCATTCCTTCCTGAATCAGTCCCGGCGTTATACTATCATCCTCCGGCGCTGTACCCTACGCCGAGCGCCGTCGCCGCTGTCGGTTATTTACGATAAAGATAACGGGTGATGACCACATCAAGAACAAACAGCAGGAAAATAACGCTGCTTAACCACAATAAGCCTGCGAATAAATCAAGTAATTGCATCGTTGTTCCCTCGCCGTTGGCCATAAAAAATAAAGCCCCATCACCATAAAGTAGTTAAGAACTACCTTAACAGCCACAGAATAAAAATTATTTAGCGATATGAAATCCCGAGCCCTTGCAGGTTCATTTTACTGACATCAAATTGTCATCAAACAATGTCTATCATCAGCCGACGCCACAGGATTGTTCCTGCCGTCATGGTATCGCCGGCAAACGCGCGACCGCACGGTTTAACAACACGGAATAATATCGCCCTACCCCACTCTTACTGTCATTGCATAATCTTATATCAGGCCCCATTGCCATTCTGCTGAATAATCCGGAAAGCGCGATAAGTCATAAACGCCCTGCTGATTGGTTGACCATGGAGAAATACGATGCCCAGCGAAAAAGCCCGCAGCCTTGACCATTTCTATGAATTACTAGCGACAGGACAACATCAGAAAATTGAACTCGATTTCGACGTCGCCGCGGACGATTTTTTTAAAATCGCCACCGAGTTTGGCGACATTGGCGCGAGGATCACCCGGCTGAATGAGCGATTTATTATTAAGATCAAGTCGCCGAAAGCCTAAGCCCCTACCCGCCCTCTCTGGCGGGCGTCAGGCCAGCGGTCGTCGCCCGTCCCTTTTTCTTAACGAGTGCCGGTCTGCCGTTCGGCAAAATAGTGCGCCGGCGTCGTCCCCATCGTTTTTTTAAACAGGGTAATGAAAGCATTCACCGACTCATACCCCAGCTTAGCCGCCACGTTTTGTACCGAAACGCCGCTGGCCAGCTCCTGCAGGGCAATAATCAGATGCAGCTGCTGGCGCCAGCGTCCGAAGGTGAGGCCGGTCTCCCGCTGCATCAGGCGCGCCAGGGAGCGTTCACTCAGCGCCAGACGTTTCGCCCACACCGGCAGGGTACTGCGATCGTCAGGATGACTCACCAGCCTGTCGGCCATGGCGCGTATTTTGGGGTGCGCTGAGACGGGCAGATTCAGGCGCTGCGCCGGCATGGTCGCCAGCTCGTCAAGGGTCACCCGGGTCAGTCTCCCGGCATGGCTATCCGCCGCGTAGTCCGCCCCTTCGCGGGTGAGCCGCCCCACCAGCTCATGGATCAGGGAAGAGAGCGCCAGCGCGCAGCAGCTGTCGGGCAGCGCCGCCGCCCCGGGTTCAATAAACAGGTAGTTGAGGCGCGCGTTCCAGGTGGCGGTCACACTGTGGGCAATACCGCCCGGGATCCATACCGCGCAGCGAGGCGGCACGATCCACAGGTTATTTTCCGCCCGACAACGCACCGCGCCATACAGCACGATAATCAGTTGTCCTTTGCGATGGCTATGCACCGGCACTTCGGCTTCATACTCGACAAAATCAAGATGACGCGCGACGGCCGGGCAGGAAGACGCGTCCGGATCGTACAGCGTATTGGCAAAAGGTGATGGCATACGGTTGGCAAGATTCAGGTATTTTTTGACAGAATAGAGTATTTCTCCGCAAGCGCAAGCCGGCAATAATCGGCGGCATGAACATCATCCTCTTTCGTCAGGCCCGCTGGCTATGGGCCGCAGGCGCCGTCGCGCGCCGTTTCATGCCGCAAACACCCTCAGCCGCGCTGCGCAGCGATGGCCAGGCGGTGATCTATGCCGCGAAGAGTTTCGCCGCGGCGATGCTGGCTTACTATCTTGCGCTCTCCATCGGTCTGCAGCGGCCTTCCTGGGCCATCATCACCGTCTATATCGTCTCGCAGACCTCGGCGGGCGCCTCGTTGAGCCGTAGCGTCTATCGGCTGGTCGGGACCGTCGTCGGCGCGGCGGCCACCGTGATCATCGTGCCCACCTTCGTCAACCAGCCGATCCTGTGCAGCGTCGTGCTGGCCCTGTGGATCGCGGGTAGCCTCTGCCTGTCCCTGCTTGAACGCACGCCGCGCGGGTACGCCTTCCTGCTGGCGGGCTACACCGCGAGCCTGATTGGCTTTCCCGCCGTCTCCGCGCCCGGGACGATCTTTGATCTCGCCGTCACCCGGGTGGAAGAGATCGTCATCGGTATCTTATGCGCCGGCCTGATCCATCGCTTCGTGCTGCCGGTGCGCATCGCCGGGCGGTTTAACAGCACGCTGGCACAGACGCTGGCAACCGCCCGCCAGCGGATCGCCGATACGCTGGCAGGCAAGCCGGTGGCGGCGGAAACGCTGCGGCTGGCGCTGAGCCTGCAGTTTCTCCAGGGCATCAACCACCACCTGCCCTGGGATGACGGCCTGTCTGTCCCTCACCGCCAGGCGAGAAAAGCGATCCACGACCGGCTGGCGCGACTGTTGATCGTCAATGGCGAATTGTATGACCGTTTACAGCGGAGCGGGCCGCCACCTGACGACCTGCAGGCGCTGCTAGCGGAGGCAGAGGCCTGGCTGACAGGCCCGCAAGCCGCCAGATCGGCGCCCTCGGCAGACGGACTTCTCTCCCGCTGCGAGCGGCTCATCGCCCGGTACGCTGCTGACGCGCAGACCATGGACGAGGCGCTGCGGCTCAGCCTGGCGCGCCATCTGGCGGAAGCCATCCGCCTCCTGCAGGAGAGCGAGCGGCTGGCGAAGGCGGTTTATCGCCGGCGGTCGCCTGCCCTGCCCCCCGACGCCGGCGCGGCGAAGGGTTATGTTTTCCATCGCGATCCGCTCAGCGCCCTGCGGACTTCCTTCGGCGCCTTCGTCATCATCCTTAGCGGCTGCCTGATCTGGATAGGATCCGCCTGGCCCGATGGCGGCACCGCGGTCTCGATCCTCGGGGTCTGCTGTAGCCTGTTCGCCAGCTTCGACGCGCCGGCGGCGCATCTGGTGAAATACCTGATCGGCTGCGTGTGGGGCGTGCTGTTCAGCCTGCTCTACAGCTTCGTCCTGCTGCCGCAGGTGAACGAATTTGCGCTGCTGGCGGCGGTGCTCGCCCCGGTCTATCTGCTGGCCGGCTCGCTGCAGGCGCGGCCAGCCACCACCTTTATGGCGATGGGCATCACCCTGACGCTGCCGATATTGTGCGAGCTGGGGGCCAGCTACCGCGGCGACTTCGCGACGGCGATCAACACCGCGCTCGCGCTGTTTATCGCCGTCGGTTATGCGGCGTTTGGTATGCGCCTGCTGCAAACCGTGCAGGCGGAAACCGCTATCCGTCGTCTGCTGACGCTGTGCCAGCGCGATATCCGCCGCGCCGCTCGCGGCCGGCTGGCGCACAATGCCCACCGCTGGACCAACCTGATGATCGACCGAACCGCATTACTGCTGCCCCGCCTGCCGCAGAGCGGACCGGCAGCCGGTCAGTTGCTTGACACGATGCTGCGCGATATTCGTACCGGTCTCGCCGTGATCCATCTGCGCCGTCGCTATCAGCAGGCGGACAGTGCGTCGGCGGACGCAGTGCAAGCGCTCCTGGACGCGCTGAACCCGCAGCCGGACATGACGGCCCTGGAGCAACCGGTCAATGCGCTGCTGGCCCAGGCTTTACCGGCGACCGATGCCGCCTCGCGCGAACGTGCGGAAGCGCTCATCGCGCTGTATTGCGCCTTACACCTGCCTGAGGAGAGCCAGAACCATGCGTGACCTCGCGCTGGGCGGGGTATTTTTCCCCGGCCTGCTGATTGTCGGCCTTATCGCCCTGCTCGCTACACTGTTGCTGCAACCGCTTATCTTCTCCGCCCGCGGCCCGGGTCGCCTGCCGTGCCGGCCGCTGTGGGGGCTGTCCCTTTTTATCGCGCTTTTCTTCCTGCTCCTGCAGGGCGTTCACTCGCTGGGGTTATCCGTATGACACTGTATCTGACACTTCTGGGCCGCTATGCCCTGACTTTAGGCGCCGTCGCCGCCGCCGCGCTACTGGCTTTCATTTTCTGGAAACAGGAGGCGCAGACGCCCTGGACCCGCGATGGCCGGATGCGGGCCGACGTGGTGCAGATCGCCCCCAATGTCTCGGGGCCGGTGGCCAGCGTGGCGGTGAAAGACAACCAGTGGGTCAATCGGGGAGAGGTACTCTATACCATCGATCCGCGCTGGCTGAAGCTGGCGGTCAGCAGCGCTCAGGCGGAGGTGGAAGCCCGACGCCAGGAGATGGCGATGCGCCAGGATGCCGCCAGACGTCGGGCGCAGATCCAGGGCGTCATCTCCAGCGAAGATCTGAAACAGACCAACAGCGCGGCCAGCGTCGCGGCCGCTAACTACCAGGGCGCGCTGGCGGCACTGGCGCTGGCGCAGTTGAATGTAGCCCATGCCACCGTGCGGGCGCCGGTATCCGGCTACGTGACCCATCTCCGGCTGCGCCCCGGCGACTATGCCACCGCCGGGGTGACGACAGTCGCCATTATCGATGGTCAGAGCTTCTGGGTGGTGGGGTATTTTGAAGAGACCCGTCTGCGCCACATCCACATTGGCGATACCGCGCACATCACGCTGATGGGCTATGACCCGGTTATTACCGGCCATGTGGAGAGCATCGGGCACGGGATCGGCGATACCAATGATGAAACCGGCGCCCTGGGCCTGCCGCAGGTCGAGCCAACGTTCAGTTGGGTGCGGCTGGCGCAGCGTGTGCCGGTGCGTATCCATATCGATACCCTGCCCGCAGGGGTGGAGCGGGTCGCCGGTCTGTCCGCGACCATTTCGGTCATCCCTGACCGGACGGCGCGGCGCGCCGGCCAATCATCAGTAGCCGACTTGCTGTCCTCTCAGTGATAGCCTTCGCTACCGGACACTTTGCCGCGAAAGACGTAATAGCTCCAGGCGGTATACATCAGGATCACCGGGATGATCAGCAGCGCCCCCGGCAGCATAAATACCTGGCTGGAGGGCGGCGCGGCGGCATCCCACAGGGAGATGTGCGGCGGAATAATGTTCGGCCAGACGCTGATCCCCAGCCCGCTGAAGCCGAGGAATATCAGGCCCAGCGTCAGGATAAAGGGACGAGCGTGGCTGGCGGGGCGCGCGCTCAGGCGCCAGATCCACAGGCTCAGGGTCAGCACCAGGATCGGCACCGGCACGAACCAGAAGAAATTGGGCAGCGTAAACCAGCGTTCCGCCACGTAGCGCCAGCCCAACGGCGTCCAGACGCTGACCACCGCGATCACCGCCATCAGCGCCAGCAGCACCTTGCGAGTCAGTTCGCGCATCCGCTGCTGCAGCGCGCCTTCACTTTTCATGATGAGCCAAGTGGTGCCCAACAGCAGATAGGCCACCACCAGCCCCAGACCGCAGAACAGGTTAAAGGGGGTAAGCCAGTCCAGCGTCGAGCCCGCGAAGCGGCGGTCGGCTACCGCAAAGCCGTTGATAAAGGCGCCGACGACAATCCCCTGGCTGAAGGTCGCCAGCAGCGAGCCGCCGGCGAAGGCATAGTCCCAGAAGGTGCGATGCGAGGGAACCGCTTTAAAACGAAACTCAAACGCCACGCCGCGGAAAATCAGGCCGATGAGCATCGCCGTCAGCGGGATAACCAGCGCATCGGTGATCACCGCGTAAGCCAGCGGAAACGCGCCGAACAGCCCTGCCCCGCCGAGCACCAGCCAGGTCTCATTACCATCCCAGACGGGCGCCACGCTGTTAACCATCACATCGCGCTCTTCGGCGTCATGCACCACGCTGAACAGCATCCCGATGCCTAAATCGAAACCATCCATCACGATATACATCAACGTGGCGAAGACAATGATGACAAACCAAATCACCGAGATATCGATGCTCATAATGCGTTCTCCTCATCCCGCACCGGCTCTGCCGCCGAGAGCGGACGCGCCGGGGTGCCTGCGGTTTGCGAGGTCAGCTCCGTCACCGGCTGCGGCCCTTTTTTGATAAGCCGGAAGATATAGTAATACCCCACGCCAAACACCGCGCAGTAGACCACGATAAACACCAGCAGGCTGATAGCCATCTGCAGCGTACTGTGCAACGACACCGCGTCCCGGGTGCGCAGCAAACCGTAGATCACCCACGGCTGACGGCCCATCTCGGTGGTCACCCACCCGGCGACCAGCGCAATAAGACCGGCGGGCCCCATACAGAGCGCAAACCACTGGAAGGGACGCGAATGGTACAGCCGCCGACGATAGCGCAGCCAGGCGCTGCAGATCCCTAAGGCGATCATCAACACGCCCATCCCAACCATGATACGGAACGACCAGAACACGGCGGGCGAATAGGGCCGGTCCTCTTTCGGGAAATCTTTCAGGGCCGGCACCTGCTTATGCAGGCTGTGGGTGAGGATCAGGCTGCCCAGCGCCGGGATCTCCAGGCCATAGCGGGTCCGCTCCTCTTCCATATCCGGCAGGCCAAACAGTAACAGCGGGGTGGCCTCGCCCGGCCGGTTTTCCCAGTGTCCTTCAATCGCCGCAATCTTCGCCGGCTGATGCTCAAGGGTGTTAAGGCCATGCATATCCCCCACCACCGCCTGGATGGGCGCCACCAGCAGCGCCATCCACATCGCCATCGACAGCATTTTGCGGATGGCCGGCGAGTCGTTGCCGCGCAGCAGATGCCAGGCGGCGGAGGCCCCGACGAACATGGCGCTGCTAAGAAACGCGGCGATCGCCATATGGAACAAGCGATACGGGAATGAGGGGTTAAAGATAATCGCCAGCCAGTCCTGCGGGATAAGGTGGCCATTTTCGAGGGTAAAACCCTGCGGCGTCTGCATCCAGCTATTGGAGGCGAGGATCCAGAAGGTGGAGACCAGGGTGCCAAGGGCTACCATGCAGGTGGTAAAAAAATGCAGCGCCGGCGGCACCTTGCTCCAGCCGAACAGCATCACGCCGAGGAATCCCGCTTCGAGGAAGAAGGCGGTCAGCACTTCATACAGCAGCAGCGGGCCGGTAATACTGCCGGCAAACTGGGAGAATCCGCTCCAGTTGGTGCCGAACTGATAGGACATGACTAATCCGGAAACCACGCCCATGCCAAAATTGACGGCGAAAATTTTCAGCCAGAAGTTGTAGAGCGAGCGCCAGACGTTATCCCGGGTTCGCAGCCACATCCCTTCCAGCACCACAAGGTAGCTGGCAAGGCCGATGGTGATGGCCGGAAACAGAATATGGAAGGAAACGGTAAAGGCAAATTGCAGTCGGGCCAGATGAAACGCGTCAAATTCAAACATAATCCGCACCCATCATTATGAAACGCCCCGGCCGCAGCCGGGGCTTATGCGAACATCACTTAGCCGATGATAACGTGTTTTGCTTACCGGCGCCCAGTTCAGCGCCGGTCAAAGGATCACCCTGCGGGTCAGACTCTGTTCGCTTCAGCATCGCTTTGCACAGCGCTTCCTGCTCCGGCGTCAGGCCGACAGAGGCGCTGCCATCTCCGCCATCCACGGCCGGCTGCGGATCCTTGACATAATCGAAGTGTTTGTCACTGTTCCAGCTGCCGCGTACTTCTCCACCTTCAGACATATTGTAGTAGGTGTTCGCGTACTCGCTAATGGGCGGCAGTTTGCCCGGCGGATAGTTGTTGCGAATCGACTGCAGCGCCTTCTCAAAAGAGAGCTGATGCGCCGCTTCGCGGGTCATCAGGAACGCCAGCGCGTCTTTTACGCCGGGATCGTCGGTCACGTTGATCAACCGTTCATAGACGATCTTCGCCCTCGCCTCCGCCGCGACGTTCGACCGCAGGTCGGCGGTGGGTTCGCCGATAGTATCAATATAGGCCGCCGTCCACGGCACCCCCGCCGAGTTGGTCAGCGGGGTACCGCCGCCGTACAGTAACGACGTAATATGGCTGTCGTTGCCGTTGGCGGTGAGCGAACGATAGAGTTCCGCCTCGCTTTCGGTGCCCTCCGCCAGCGCCCCTTTGGCGCCTTTATTTAGCATGCCGACCAGGGTGCCAATGATCTCCAGATGGCTCAGCTCCTCTGTCGCGATATCCATCAGCATGTCTTTGCGGCCGGGATCGTCATCGCTTAATCCCTGAGTGAAATAACGACACGCGGCGGCCAGCTCGCCCTGAGGGCCGCCAAACTGTTCGAGCAGTAAATTCGCGAGCCCCGGATTGGGTTCAGCAACGCGCACGGTATACTGCAATTGTTTCACATGACGAAACATAGGCCTGCCTCCTGGTTATTTTTTCGCTTCTACGCCGTCAGCATCTGAACGCAGGAGAAATTGCTCCGTAGTCTGAGGAATATGTTTGATCAGCCAGTCGGCCATGGCCTGCTCTTCCGCCAGGATGGCCTCAATGGCCGGAATGGAGGCGGTATCGCCCGCTTTTTCAGCCGCCGCCAGCAGAGAGGTATAGCAGGCGATCTCAAACTGCTCGAAGACGTACCCGCTGATCGAGCCTTTGACTATTTCATCGGAAGGAAACATCCCGCCGATGGACTGGCCGAGAGCCGCCATTTTACTCATTGAATCTTTAATCACCGAGCGCGAAATCTCGTTGCGGTCGAGGATCTCTTCCAGCACGGTAATTTGCCGTTTGGTCTCATTAATATGCTGTTCGATTCTGGCACGGAGATCCGGATAATTATCGATACGGCCAGCCATTGATTCCAGCATGGATTCTGCCTGTTTTTCCATGGCATGCGCATCTCGTAGCCAGTCATGATAATGTTCAATGTGATTCATCGTGATTTCCTCGTGTCAGGGAGCGTTTATTTTTCTGCTTTTTTATTAATATTACCTACCGCCAGGTCGGTTAATTTCACATCGGTTTGTTTTTCTTCTTCCAGGGTTTCGGCCAGCAGTTTGACCGCTTTTTTATAACCCAGCTGTTCCGCCAGGGTCACCAGGGTACCGTAACTGGCAATTTCGTAATGCTCGACCTTTTGCGCAGCGGCAATTAACGCGGCATCACGTACTTCATTTTTTTCCGTGCTCTCAACGACTTCATTGGCCTCTTCAATTAATCCTTCCATGGCCACGCATTTCATGCGTTTGATTTTCAGACCGGATTCCTGCTCAACGATCTGGTCGATACGTTCAATCTGGCCCTGGGTTTCTTCAAGATGAGCATTGAACGCCGCGCTGAGTTTTTCACTGGACGCCGCTCTGGCCAGTTTAGCCAGCCCGCGGGTTAATTGTTTCTCTGCGCTGTAGGTATCTGAGAGCAGGTGAATAAATACATCTTCAATGCTTTTCATATTCATAGAAATACCTTCCGGAGTCAGAAAATAACTGCGAGCCCGTGACAGACTCGCAGGAGATACTTTCACTTCAGGGTGCAAGGAAAAGGATAATCAGGAATTATCAGACTTGCGGCCACCGCCGTGGCTGTTTTGTCCGCCTTTTTTACCCGCTTCGGACGCACGCTGCGGATCATTTTTAAAGTTCCCGCCGCTGTGCTGACCACCTTTACGACCTGCTTCAGAAGCTTTTTCACGGTCTTCAGCAAAATTACCGGAACCACCACGATGCTCTGCCATATTTCACCTCATGTATATCGGTTATGTCAGTACGATACGAAAATATTCCGTATCACTCGTCGTTCGATATTTAAATCTAGCGGGTAATGCTGGTTAGTCAAATTATTATCCGGTGTTTCCGACACCTTTTAGCAGCAATTCGGAATAATTCTATAAAACACATCAAAAACAACCAGACGGCACATTTCGGCTAACCCCCTGTGTTCAGGGAAATAATGCGTAGAGACTCCCCATGCGGCAAAGAATTATTTATACCGGCGGGTTACTCCCGTTGGGTTATATAACGAAGCGGCAGTATTGCCTGTAGCCCGACTGAAATTAGGAATTTTTCTTGTTTTTAAGGCAAAAAAAAAGCCGCTGGGGAAGCGGCTGGAAAAATAAAATGGAGCGAATATCATGCCCGATTAAGCCTGGCATATTCAGGGGAAACAGGCAAATAACGCCAATAAATAAGCGAAGCGTGGAATATATTCAGCGACTGGAATATCACGCAGTTCCATTATTAGTACTCTACGCTTTATTTTCACGGTGGTTTATCGGCGGCAATAGCGTCAGGTCACTTTGCCTTTGCGCCTGATGCGATCAGCCATTCTCTCCAGGAGAAGACTCTATGAAAGCACTCACTTATCATGGCCCCCATCATGTCAGCGTTGACACCATGCCCGACCCAGCCCTTGAGGCGCCGGACGATATTATTCTGCGCGTCACGGCGACGGCGATCTGCGGTTCCGATCTGCACCTTTACCGCGGAAAGATCCCCGGCACGCACCATGGTGATATTTTCGGCCATGAATTTATGGGGGAAGTGGTGGACGCCGGTTCGGACGTCACCGCGGTTCGTAAAGGCGATCGGGTGGTTATCCCGTTTGTCATTGCCTGCGGAGACTGCTTCTTTTGTCGCCTGCAGCAATATGCCGCCTGCGAAAGCACCAATAGCGGCCAGGGGGCGACGCTCAATCGCAAAGGTATTTCGCCACCCGCGGCGCTGTTTGGCTATAGTGATTTGTACGGCGGGATCCCCGGCGGCCAGGCGGAATATGTGCGGGTTCCCAAAGCCAATACCGGCCCGTTTAAAGTGCCGGACACCTTACCCGATGAAAAGGTGCTGTTTCTGTCGGATATTCTGCCCACCGCCTGGCAGGCGGTAAAAAACGCCGAGGTCAAACCCGGCAGCAGCGTGGCTATTTTTGGCGCCGGCCCGGTTGGCCTGCTGTGCGCCTCCTGCGCCAGGCTCAATGGCGCAGAGCAGATATTCATCATTGATCATAACGATTACCGACTCGACTTCGCGCAGCAGCGCTATGGCGCGATCCCGATAAACTTCGACCACCATGACGACCCGGCGCAGTGGATTATCGACAACACCGCCGGCCATCGCGGCGTCGACGCGGTGATTGACGCCGTCGGCTTCGAGGCGAAAGGCAGCCTCACGGAAACCGTCCTCAGCACCCTGAAAATCGAGGGCAGCAGCGGGAAAGCGCTGCGCCAGTGCATCGCCGCCGTGCGCCGCGGCGGCATCGTCAGCGTGCCTGGGGTTTACGCCGGTTTCATTCACGGATTTATGTTTGGCGATGCCTTTGATAAGGGGCTGACCTTCAAAATGGGGCAAACCCACGTCCATGCCTGGTTGCCGGATCTGCTGGCGCTAATTGAGCAAGGGTTGCTCACCCCGGAGGAGATTATCACGCACCATATGCCGCTGGAGGAGGCCGCGCGCGGCTATCAGATCTTTGAGAAGCGTGAAGAGGCATGCCGCAAAGTGATCCTCGTGCCGGGGATGCAGCCCGGAAAGGCAACGCTTTGAGGCGGAGGTTAACGCAGCGAAACCCTTCGGCGGCCAGTGCGGGCCGTGATATAAATACAGCATCCGCTGGCCCGCCGTGGCGGATACCGCCATTAACCACAGGAGAAGGTCATGCTCGAGTTACGCCCGAATTGCGAATGCTGTGATAAAGATCTGCCGCCAGACTCACCCGAAGCGTTTATCTGTTCGTTCGAGTGTACCTTTTGCCAGGACTGCATGACGGCCCGGCTGAACGGTCATTGCCCGAACTGCGGCGGCGAGCTGGTGCGGCGCCCGGTGCGTCCCGAAGAGGCGCTCCGGCGTCACCCCGCCTCCACCCTGCGTCGCCATACGCAGTAAAACCGGATGAGCAGGCGTCGCGAACGGGAGCCCTCAGGCTCCCTTTCTTCACCCTTATTTCTCTGCCGAAAAGCGCCACTCTGCCGCGGTCGACAGCGTCACAAAGGGCCCCGCAAGGGTGACATTGTGATGGCCAATGATGTCAGGCGCTGATAAACGTTCGTTATCCATGGTTGAGTGCGCATCCGAGATCAACACCGTCCGTAATCCCAGCGCCGATGCCGCTCGGCAGGTCGTGTCCACGCAGAATTCGGTTTTCATCCCGGCAATAACCAGCTGTTTTACGCCGGCCTGGGCGAGCTGATGCTCAAGGTCAGTTTGCTGGAAACAGGAGGGGTATTTTTTAATCAAAACGATATCCCGCTCGCAGTTAACCCCCATCTCAGGCAGCAGTTGGGTTAATGGACTTTGCGCGGAGAACGGAGAGTCGTCAGGTCCGGTATGGCGGGCAAAGAAGACTGGCACCTCAGCCTGTCTCGCTTTTTCAATCAGCAGGCAAACGTTCGCCAGAAGCGCATCGGCCTGATACGGGGAAACCGGGCCACTGAAAAGCCCCTGCTGCATATCGATAATTAACAGGGCATGTTCAGATGAAATCATGATGGGTCTCCATTCAGTCTGTCACGAACGGAGAAGACGCTCCCCGTCCACATTGGCGGGGAGTGAGGATCTGTTTGTCAGGAGCCGGTCACAGATACGCCCACACCACCGCAGGTTACGGTCGTGGTGGTGACGGTGGTGGTTGGCTGCACTGACGTAATCATTATCTGACCTTCACTTATTCTTTACAGATAAAACATAAGCGCCATTAAAACGGCTCTTTTCTTATAGCATTGAGCTGAGACGGATTGCAATTTATGTCTGAACAACGCAGCCGCTTTACGCAACCATTAACGGCTTACAATATAGGCGCGAAGGGTTTCGCCTGCTGAAAGAATATGTTTCACGGTATATGCCCGAGCCTCCTGTGGATTATTTTGCTGGCAGGCCATCAGGATCTGCTGATGCTCATCCTGGAATTTCAGCGTATCCGACAGCAGTCTGTTCTGAAAAAGCTCATATCTTTCAATCTGCTCGCGCAATTCACCGATCATCTTCAACAGGCGCTGATTGTTACACTTCCGATACAGCAGTTCATGAAACTCCCGGTTATACCTCCCCTGCTGCTCGGGTTCAGAAGCGCTGCTCAGCAGCTGATGCACCAGCTCTGCCCGGGCAAGCGTTTCCGGGTCCATATTCTTCAGGCTATGAAAAATGGCTTCACCTTCCAGGAGTGCCCGCAGCTGATAAATTTCATCGACATCTGCGGCCGTCAGCGTTTTCACCACCGCGCCGCGATTTCTGTAAATCTCAACCAGACCTTCGCGCTCAAGCTGCTGTATCGCTTCTCTCATTGGGATACGGCTGACAGAAAACTGGCAGGCCAGGTCGCGCTCTACAAGCCGGTCGCCATCTCGCAATGCCCCCTTGTTGATTAAGATTTTTAACTCACTGGCAAGGATGTCGGCGGTCGAACGGGTAGCAGCGTTCATTTGGCTCTCTTTACATCATTCATAAATGGTATACCATTATGCCATTCTAGCCAGCGTCATGACAACCTTGCGATTCTACCTGCGGCTTCGTTCAGGCAATGCACCTGGACGATACCGCAGTGAAGAAATTCATCCCTCTCTAGAGAAAGGCAAACCAATGGAACATGCTTATACCAGTCATATCACATGGACCGGCAATCAGGGCTCGGGTACCTCGGGTTACAAGGCTTATGCCCGAACCTGGGATATCGCGGTAAAGGGAAAAGAACCTATTCATTGTTCAAATGATCCATTACTGGGCGGCGATCCCGGCAAAATGAACCCGGAAGATCTCCTGCTCTCTTCTCTCTCTGCCTGTCACATGCTGTGGTACTTACATCTGGCCTCAGATGCCGGCATTACGGTCATGGAATATCAGGACTCGCCGGTGGCAACGGGTGAAGTATTAAAAGGGGGCGCGGGTCGCTTTATTTCTGCTACCCTCAGGCCGAAAATCACCGTATTACCAGGTACCGATCTCGACGCCGCCGCGGCCATTCATCAGCAGATCCATCACGTCTGTTTTATCGCCCGCTCGGTCAATTTCCCGGTCAGCTACCAGCCTGAATTTATTATCTTTAACGCAGAGTAACTCGTTTCTGGCGCGGTCATCCGGCGCTCAGGAAATGTGGCTGGGGTATCCAACCTCAGCCACACTTCGCTGCACACCGAAGCATCCTGCTCTGGCCGTCATTAGACTGCAGGGAAATTCACCACGGAGCAGACTTATGATTGCGGTACTTTTTGAGGCCGACGCCTTACCGGAAGCACAGGAAAGATATCTTCAGCTGGCGGCCGGGCTGACGCCTTTGCTTTCAGACACGCCGGGGTTTATCGCCATCGAGCGCTTTCAGAGCCTGAATTCGCCCGGCAAAATCCTTTCGTTATCCTGGTGGGAAGATGAAGCATCGGTGGCCAACTGGCAGCAAAATGAGCGGCATCTGGCTGCCCAGCGCGAAGGCAAAGCATCGATTTTTTCATATTACAGAATACGCGTTGCCCGCGTGTTCCGGGATTACTCATCGGATCGGGGAGCACAGCCAGATGTATGATATTCACGTCATTCTCAGCAACACGCCGGGCTCGCTTGGCGCAATGGGTATAGCGCTGGGCAACAACGGTGTGGGTCTCGAAGGTGGTGGGGTATTCACCACGCCTGATGCCGGACATGCGCATTTTCTGGTGGAAGACGGTGAGACAGCCCGCAGGGTGCTGACCGAGGCCGGATTTACGGTCAGCGATGTATGCCGTCCTCTGATACGCAAGTTACCCCAGGAACGACCCGGGGAACTGGGAGACATTGCAGACACCCTGGCCCGCAACGGTATTAATATTCTGGTACAGTACAGCGACCACCGTAACCGGCTCATTCTCCTTACCGATGATGACACCCGGGCAGCGGAAGTGACCAAAAAATGGGCCATACTTTTTGAATGAATCTCCTGAAAACGCAGCAAGACAGTGAGCCAGAGGCGGCGCTGGAAACCGCGATGGCGATGGTGGCCTCAGCCCTCTCCGACCCGTCAAGGGTCAGTATTCTCTGCGCGCTGATGGACGGGCGCGCATGGACGGCGACCGAGCTCAGCACGGTCGCCGAGGTCTCCGCCTCCACCACCAGCGGACATCTTGCCCGGCTGCTCAGCAACGGGCTGGTGGTGTGTCTCGCGCAGGGGCGCCACCGCTATTACCGCCTCGCGGGCCCGCATATCGCCGGGCTGCTGGAAAACCTGATGGGCGTCTCAATGCAGGCGCATAAGGCGCTGGCCACCAGCACGCCGGTTACGCTTCGCTACGCCCGCACCTGCTACGACCATCTGGCGGGCGAACTGGCGGTGAATATTTATGAGTTTATGCTGCGGGAAAAATGGCTGACGGCCGATGGGCAGTCCCTGACGTCAGCCGGTAAAACCCAGCTTGAAAGCCTGGGCGCAGTACTTAACGCTCGACCGCGACGTAAGCCTTGCTGCCCCTGTCTTGACTGGAGCGAAAGACGTTTTCATCTGGGAGGCGACGCCGGATCGGCGCTGATGGCGCTGTTTGAGCAGAAAGGATGGATCACCCGCACGCCGGGATATCGGGAAGTGCAAGTGACGGATAGCGGCAGAGCGGCGCTGTCCCGGCTGTTTAATCTCAAAGATAGCATCCGCGGATTAGACTATGTTGAGCCACCAGAAAACGTTAATCATAGTGAGCGCAACGCATAGATTACTCACATTTTTTCTGGCGTACCTGCAGAAAATGGTTTAGTTCCGGGCACCCTTTTTCAGCTCCAGCATATATTTATTGCCGACGCTGCCGAGCTCAAAATTAAACACTAGCTTCGTATTACCTGCTTTCTCCACTCGCGACACTGGAGGAAGCGGTGGTGTAAAAAAACCCGCCGCAGCGGGTCTTTTTTCCGGGCAGCCTATCGGCCGATAGTGCCGCCGGTATCGTTCGCATCGTTGAACCAAGTTCCTAGCTCATTACCGTGCGTGCTGGTGATGGAGAATTGTGCCTCCTGCACGGAAAACAGCAGCACGCCGTTGACGACCCGCGGGCGCTCCGCCAGGTGGCCGTTGTAACGCACCTCATGGGGCTTCACCACAATGATTTTGTTGCCAATGCGCTGACCATTCCGAAGGAAAACGGAGTAGGTACCAGCGAATTTCGAAAAGTTCTGGCTCTTCTTCGCTTCTGCGGCGTTTTGCGCTTTAGTTTTGTGGATGTCGCAGCCCTGCCCGGCGTTCATCTCATTGCATCCGGAGCGCTCCAGCTGTTCGCGATATTTAGCGTTAATGGCGTGTGCCGGTGCTGCAGCGACGGTCGCCAGGGTGATTGCTATCATCAATTTTTTCATTATTTTCTCTATTGTTGGATCTTGCCACTACACATGTACAGTTTTGACACTTCGCCTTTCAGGCAACCGCGGATGAATATATTCGTCTCGGAGCATTCAGTTTTGGCGAGTTCATCGACAGCCTCCGCGCCGGTGTACCCCCATTTTTTGCAGATTGCCGCCGCCTTCTCCTGCGCGCCGTTAAAGGTCGGCGTGAAGTTAGCAGGCTGGCTACCGTTTAGCAGGTACGAAAATTTAACGGTAGCGTCAGCGCGGCTCGCGTTAGTGACGCCCATTGGAGGGGGAACGGCACACCCGGCCAGCGCCGTCGTCAGTGCTACGCCAGAAAGCGTCTTCAGGATGTTCATCTTTTTGCCTCTTCATTAACGGCGTTGTTTTCTTGATGCAATTCAGCGCGGCGTTGCTCATAAAACGCATGAACATCGGCAGGTTGAGCATCCCACAATGCTCTCATTTTCCGGTCATAATTGTCAGCGCAGACACGGCGCTCTTTCTCATACCCGCGGGAGACCGCGACACGCGCTTCACCTTCAACCCGGACAGAGCCATACAACTGGCCATGATATTTCTTGTTAGCGATCTCCTCGCAGCGCAGTAGCGCTTTGTTGTAAAGGCTCCTGGTTTCGCGAAACTT
Organism: Klebsiella sp. JB_Kp004; assembly: GCF_040065795.1. Classification (NCBI taxonomy): domain Bacteria; kingdom Pseudomonadati; phylum Pseudomonadota; class Gammaproteobacteria; order Enterobacterales; family Enterobacteriaceae; genus Klebsiella; species Klebsiella sp. JB_Kp004. The sequence goes on from NZ_JBEAKW010000001.1 coordinate 337,025, forward strand.
CGCGACGTGCTTTTCCTGATCGTTTATTTGGTTTACGGTGCAACCAACCAGTGCGCAAGCTAACAGAAGCGCGGTGGGGGGGATTTTCTTCATCATATAGTTGTGTTTCCATGTGGTTATATTCAAATTTATAAATCAGTGCTTCAACGGTCGACTGTCGATCCAGGCTGATACGCTCTTCGTTCCAGTAGATGAATCACCAAGCAACAGACCCAGTACGTCCCCTGCCGCATACAGCGTTACTTTCGACTATGAGCCCATGAATCAACTGCAGGCTTTGGTAGCTAATAACGTGAGCTGCCCCTGATATCTCATTTGCCTCACTTCTCATCTGCGTAATGACGTCCCCAAAAGCAGGGCTAGCCAGGAATAACATCGTGACAACAATGAAGGTATTAATCCTTTTCCATTTATAATCCTGTATTTTTGATAAGGGTTGGATGTTTCAAGTGTCTAGCTTTTACTTTTCCCGTACTCGTAAGATCGGGCAATTGTCAGCAAACAAAATGAGAACACAAAGTTATTAACTTGTGAAATGTGTTTTTTTATTGAGGTAATGTCAATACATCGCTTTATCGATGATTAATTTCTCGCCACGGGAAGATGCATAACTCTAGTATGTTTTGTTATCTCTATTCCTGCCACCCCAGTATAAGCCTCATCTTATCATATCGGAATGGGGCAAGACTTACAGATTAACCCCATGAAGCTCATTGCGTGTTTTATTGCCCACTGATAAATAATATGCATTCACATTAATTACCCCTGTGATAATTCATGATAACATAAGCAAGTTTTATCAAAATAATGATATAAAAAGCTAACCACCACCGGCTCAAGTACCGCCATGCCACACGTACTGTAAAAGGCAGCGACGGATGACCGACGGAGTCCTCAGGCTTGTTTTTCATTAGCGACACCCAGCGCATAAAATAATTCATCACTGATCTTTGCGAAGCTTTTTTGCAATTCAAAAAGGTTGTGTAATTCGGTGCAAATGGTTGGATTATATTTATTGTTAATAGCTATGATTAGATGTGTTAACTCACATTCAATAACAGCACACAAAAAATTAATATTTGCATTAAATTCTGACGGGCGTTCGACTGGAAACTGTGCGAGCGTGACCGATGGAACGGAAGCGCCTGTTGTATTATTCATGTTGTATCATCATTAATTATTTTCGAGAGGAAGACCCAATAAACATTTAATTATTTTGCAGCATAAAATAAGGCTAAACGACCTATTCTTCAAGAAAGATCTCATTAATTTTTGTGTGGATTACAAAATATTCCACCAAATATCCGGCGATTCTTTTCTTCTTCAGGTTTAAATGCGCCCCGTTTATCCCCTTCCTCGTGCAACCATGTGTACAAAGTGTCGACTGAAGTTGCATGCTTGCAGCAGAGGTCTCTGGCAGAACTGACTGCTTCAACTGCGTGAAAAATAGGGATGATCGATTTATGGGAGCATTGCGTCTTCATTGGGTTGCCCTCATGTAATTTATAATGTTGAGGCTCACATCGCGGATGTATTAACCAATGGGGAGACCAGTCAATGTGCTCGTACATAAAACGCAATAGCAAAGGATAGGTCACCTGGTGATCGAGGTAAGGAGTGGAAAGAAGTGGCCTTATGAGGTTTTTCGGGAGGGGTTTTGATAACTTGTTTTGATAAAATTTTGTTAACCGTTCGAAAACTAATAATAAAAACGGGAACCACCAGGTTCCCGTTCTGACATAATCTGGGGGCCAGATTACATGTTCGCGATAATCGCGTCGCCAAACTCTGAACATTTCAGCAGTTTAGCGCCTTCCATCAGACGTTCGAAGTCATAGGTCACGGTCTTGGCGGCGATAGCGCCTTCCATGCCTTTGACGATCAGGTCTGCGGCTTCGAACCACTGCATATGGCGCAGCATCATTTCTGCGGACAGGATGATGGAGCCCGGGTTCACTTTGTCCTGGCCTGCATACTTCGGCGCAGTACCGTGAGTCGCTTCGAACAGCGCGCACTCGTCGCCGATGTTGGCGCCCGGGGCGATACCGATACCGCCAACCTGTGCCGCCAGCGCGTCAGAGATGTAGTCGCCGTTGAGGTTCATACAGGCGATAACGTCGTATTCCGCCGGACGCAGCAGGATCTGCTGCAGGAAGGCATCGGCGATCACGTCTTTTACCACGATCTCTTTGCCGGTGTTCGGGTTCTTGATTTTCACCCACGGGCCGCCGTCGATCAGCTCGCCGCCGAACTCTTCGCGAGCCAGCTGGTAGCCCCAGTCTTTGAACGCGCCTTCGGTGAACTTCATGATGTTGCCTTTGTGAACGATGGTCACAGAGTCACGATCGTTGGTGATCGCATACTCAATGGCTGCACGAACCAGGCGTTTGGTGCCTTCTTCAGAGCACGGCTTGATGCCGATGCCGCAATGTTCCGGGAAGCGAATTTTCTTCACGCCCATCTCATCGCGCAGGAATTTGATCACTTTGTCTGCTTCAGCAGAGTCGGCTTTCCACTCGATGCCGGCATAGATATCTTCGGAGTTTTCACGGAAGATAACCATGTCGGTCAGTTCCGGGTGCTTAACCGGGCTCGGGGTGCCCTGGTAGTAACGTACCGGACGCAGGCAAACGTAGAGATCCAGCTCCTGACGCAGCGCCACGTTCAGGGAACGAATGCCGCCGCCGACTGGGGTAGTCAGAGGACCTTTGATAGCAACGCGGTAGTCACGAATCAGATCGAGGGTTTCAGCTGGCAGCCAGACATCCTGGCCATAGACGTGGGTCGATTTCTCACCGGTGTAAACTTCCATCCAGGAAATTTTACGCTCGCCCTTATAGGCTTTCTCAACGGCGGCATCAACCACTTTCAGCATCGCTGGGGTAACGTCAACGCCGATACCGTCACCTTCAATGAACGGGATAATCGGATTATGAGGGACGTTCAGTTTACCGTTTTGCAGGGTGATTTTTTGACCTTCCGCCGGAACTACTACTTTGCTTTCCATTAACCTCTCCTTCGAGCGCTTCTGGTTCTGCTCTTCCCTCTTCACGCGAGCCTGGTGTTGGCTGAGTCGGCCAGCTTCGGAGTACCGGGTCTTCCCGCTAACCGGAGCTATCGCGTCCGTGTCGCCTTCCTGCCTGTGTTGCGAATCGGTTTGAGCAATTTTTTGTTAATAATTTGTAATGAGCATGTCAATACTACCTGAATGTTTGCGTCCATGAAAGGCATTCGTAATTAGGCTATAATGCGGCAATTGATAGAGCCTGAAAATACCATGCAGAAAACTTCATTTAGAAAACATCGCGTTGAGCGATTCAGCACACAACAAGTCACCAGACAACGCAAAGAACGCCAGCCAAAAACTGTGATCTTGTTCAATAAACCCTATGATGTGTTGCCGCAATTTACCGACGAGGCCGGGCGCAGCACGCTGAAAGATTTTATTCCCGTAGCGGGCGTCTACGCCGCAGGTCGACTCGATCGCGACAGCGAAGGGCTGCTGGTGCTGACCAACGATGGCGCGCTGCAGGCGAAGCTGACCCAGCCGGGTAAACGCACCGGCAAGATCTACTACGTCCAGGTGGAAGGCGAACCCACCCCCGAGGCGCTGGCCGCTTTGCGCGACGGCGTCACCCTCAACGATGGCCCCACCCTGCCTGCCGGCGTAGAACTTGTGGAGGAGCCCGCCTGGCTGTGGCCGCGCAACCCGCCGATTCGTGAGCGCAAATCGATCCCCACCCGCTGGCTGAAGATCACGCTCTACGAGGGACGCAACCGTCAGGTGCGCCGGATGACCGCCCACGTCGGCTTCCCTACCCTGCGGCTGATCCGCTACGCTATGGGCGGCTACACCCTCGACGGGCTGGCCAACGGCGACTGGCGCAAAGCCGAATAACCGAAAAGGAAAAGCGATGTTTAAACCTCATGTCACTGTTGCCTGCGTGGTTCACGCTCAGGATAAATTTCTCATCGTCGAAGAGACCATTAACGGCAAAGCATTGTGGAACCAGCCGGCGGGCCATCTCGAGGCCAATGAAACGCTGCTGCAGGCCGCCGAACGTGAACTGTGGGAAGAGACCGGCATTCGCGCCACGCCGCAGCGCTTCATCCGCATGCATCAGTGGCTGGCCCCCGATAACACCCCGTTTCTGCGCTTCCTGTTCGCCATCGAACTTAGCGATCTGTGCGCCACTGAACCGCACGACAGCGATATCGATCGCTGCCTGTGGCTCAGTGCTGAGGAAATTCTTAACGCGCCAAACCTGCGCTCGCCGCTGGTTGCCGAAAGCATTCGCTGCTACCTGCAGGACCCGCGCCAGCCGCTGTCGCTGATTGGCGCATTTAACTGGCCGTTCACAGGGGGTGAATGAACGGTGAGCGCGTGCTAGAATACGCCGCCTCGAAGTTCAATGTAGCGAGTATTTCCATGTCAGAAAGCCAGAAAAAAGTGATCGTCGGCATGTCCGGCGGCGTCGACTCCTCGGTCTCCGCGTACCTGCTGCTGCAGCAAGGGTATAAGGTGGAAGGCCTGTTCATGAAGAACTGGGAGGAAGACGACGGCGAGGAATACTGCACCGCCGCCGCCGACCTTGCCGATGCGCAAGCGGTCTGCGATAAGCTGGGCATTGAACTGCACACCGTTAACTTTGCCGCCGAATATTGGGATAACGTCTTTGAGCTCTTCCTGGAAGAGTACAAAGCCGGCCGCACGCCGAACCCGGATATTCTGTGCAATAAAGAGATCAAATTTAAAGCCTTCCTCGAGTTTGCCGCTGAAGACCTCGGCGCCGACTACATCGCCACCGGGCACTATGTGCGCCGCGCCGATGTCGACGGTAAAAGCCAGCTGCTGCGCGGTCTCGACGGCAACAAAGATCAGAGCTACTTCCTTTATACCCTCAGCCACGAGCAGATTGCCCAGAGCCTGTTCCCGGTGGGTGAGCTGGAAAAACCGCAGGTGCGTAAGATCGCCGAAGAGCTGGATCTGATCACCGCGAAGAAAAAAGATTCCACCGGCATCTGCTTTATCGGCGAGCGTAAATTCCGCGATTTCCTTGGCCGCTATCTGCCGGCGCAGCCGGGCAAAATCCTCACCGTCGACGGCGAGGAGATCGGCACCCATCAGGGGCTGATGTACCATACCCTGGGCCAGCGTAAAGGACTGGGTATCGGCGGCACCAAAGAGGGTAGCGAAGACCCATGGTATGTGGTCGATAAAGACGTGGAGAATAATATTCTTATCGTCGCCCAGGGCCATGACCACCCGCGCCTGATGTCCGTCGGCCTGATTGCCCAACAGCTGCACTGGGTTGACCGTGAACCGCTGCAGGGCACCCTGCGCTGCACGGTGAAAACCCGCTATCGCCAGACCGATATCCCCTGCACCGTTACCGCGCTGGATGAAGACCGTATCGAAGTCCGCTTCGATGAGCCGGTCGCGGCGGTGACCCCGGGCCAGTCCGCCGTGTTCTATTTGGGTGAAGTGTGCCTCGGCGGCGGAATTATTGAACAACGACTGCCTCTGCAGTCCTGAACGCGCGTTATTTCCGCCGGGACGAACCGCCCCGGCGGCTGACAAGGAGTATGTGTGGCGAAGAATTACTATGACATCACCCTGGCGCTGGCTGGCGTTTGCCAGGCGGCGCGACTGGTTCAGCAACTGGCGCATCAGGGACATTGCGACAGCGATGCCCTGCATGTGTCGCTGAACAGCATCATCGACCTCGATCCCGAGTCGACGCTGGCGGTGTTCGGTGGCAGTGAAGCCAATCTTCGCCTCGGCCTTGAAACGCTGCTCGGGGTGCTCAATACCAGCAGCCGTCAGGGCCTCAATGCGGAACTCACCCGCTATACCCTGAGCCTGATGGTGCTGGAGCGCAAGCTCGCCGCCAGTAAAGGGGCGATGGACACGCTCGGCAACCGCATCGCCGGCCTGCACCGTCAGCTGGAGCACTTTGACCTGCAGTCCGAAACGCTGCTCAGCGCCATGGCGGGCATCTATGTCGATGTGATAAGCCCGCTGGGCCCGCGTATTCAGGTGACCGGCTCCCCTGCCGTGCTGCAAAGCCCGCAGGTGCAGGCGAAAGTTCGCTCAGCGCTGCTGGCGGGGATTCGCGCCGCGGTGCTCTGGCATCAGGTGGGCGGCGGACGTCTGCAGCTTATGTTTTCCCGTAATCGTCTGGTTAACCAGGCAAAGCAAATTCTTGCTCATTTAACCCCGGAGTTGTGATCTATGGAATTATCCTCACTGACCGCCGTTTCCCCTGTAGACGGCCGCTACGGCGATAAAGTCAGCGCGCTGCGCGGTATCTTCAGCGAATTCGGTTTGCTGAAATTCCGCGTTCAGGTGGAAGTACGTTGGCTGCAAAAACTGGCCGCCCACGCAGCGATCAAGGAAGTTCCTGCTTTTGCTGCCGACGCAAACGGTTTCCTTGACAAAATCGTCGCCGATTTCAGCGTCGAAGACGCCGAGCGCATCAAAACCATCGAGCGCACCACTAACCACGACGTGAAAGCGGTAGAGTACTTTCTGAAAGAGAAAGTCGCTGACGTCGCCGAACTGCACGCCGTGTCGGAGTTTATTCACTTCGCCTGTACGTCCGAAGATATCAATAACCTCTCCCACGCGCTGATGCTGAAAACCGCCCGCGACGAAGTGGTTCTGCCTTACTGGCGCAAGCTGATTGACGCGGTAAAAGATCTGGCGACCCAGTACCGCGATGTACCGCTGCTCTCCCGTACCCACGGCCAGCCGGCGACGCCGTCCACCATGGGTAAAGAGATGGCGAACGTCGCCTACCGTATGGAGCGCCAGTACCGTCAGCTGAACCAGGTGGAAATCCTCGGTAAAATCAACGGCGCGGTGGGTAACTACAACGCCCACATCGCTGCCTACCCGGAAGTCGACTGGCATCAGTTCAGCGAAGAGTTTGTCACTTCGCTGGGCATTCAGTGGAACCCGTACACCACGCAGATCGAGCCGCATGACTATATCGCTGAGCTGTTTGACTGCATCGCGCGCTTCAACACCATTCTGATCGACTTCGATCGCGACGTGTGGGGCTACATCGCGCTCAACCACTTCAAACAGAAGACCATCGCCGGGGAAATCGGCTCCTCCACCATGCCGCACAAGGTGAACCCGATTGACTTCGAAAACTCCGAAGGCAACCTCGGCCTGGCCAATGCGGTCATGCAGCACCTGGCCAGCAAACTGCCGGTTTCCCGCTGGCAGCGCGACCTGACCGACTCCACCGTCCTGCGTAATCTCGGCGTGGGCATCGGCTATGCGCTGATCGCCTATCAGTCCACCCTCAAAGGGATCAGCAAGCTGGAGCTGAACCAGGATCGCCTGCTGGACGAACTGGATCACAACTGGGAAGTACTGGCTGAGCCGATCCAGACCGTGATGCGTCGTTACGGTATCGAAAAACCGTACGAGAAGCTGAAAGAGCTGACCCGCGGCAAACGCGTTGACGCGGAAGGGATGAAGCAGTTTATTGACAGCCTCGCCCTGCCGGAAGAGGAAAAAGTGCGTCTCAAAGCGATGACTCCGGCCAACTATATCGGTCGGGCAACCACCATGGTTGACGAGCTGAAGTAAGCGCCCTGCCCCTCTTTCCGCCGGAAAGAGGGGCGTTTTATCGCCGGAAGGCGATCAGATCCAGACGTCGTTCACCGCCGTCCGCTCGCCCCCCTCGTGGCCGGTATTCAGCACCCCGCGCGGTTCAATCAGCAGCAGCTTCGCTTCCATCTCCGCCGAGGTCCTATGTTCCACCCCGCGCGGCACGACGATCATCTCCCCGGCCTTCACCAGCACATGTCCGTCGCGGAAGTCCACGCGCAATACCCCCTCCACCACCATCAGCGTCTCATCGGTTTCCGGATGGCTGTGCCAGATAAAGTCGCCGGCGATGCGCACGATCTTGAACTGATAGTCGTTCATTTCGGCCACCACTTTGGGCTGCCATTGTTCGCTGAACAGGGAAAATTTATGAGCAAAATTAACGAGTTGATACATAGGCTGTCTCCTTGTGATAAAGGCAGTCAGCATAGTTCACCGCGCCGCGGTCACGCTTGAACGATTGTGCAACCTGCGCCGCCTTAGCCGCGGATCGCCCGCAGCCAGCGCCCCGGAGAGAGGCCAAAGCGGCTGATAAACTGGCGCGTCATGTGGCTCTGGTCGGCAAAGCCCGCCTCGGCGGCAATATCCACCAGACGCTCCCCGGCGCGCATCCGCTGGCGACAAAAATCGAGCCGGCGCATCATGACGTATCGCCACGGACTGGTGCCGTACAGCGTTCTGAAATCGCGGCTCAGGCTCCAGCGGTCCCGGCCGCTGACCTGCGACAGGATGTCGAGGGTCATATCCTGCATAAAACAGGCATGGATATACTCCCGGGCCCTCTCCGCCGCCTGATAATCAAACGCCTGGCGACGGGAACGCTGCCCGCCGACCACGGCCAGGGTCTGCGCCAGGTCGTACAGGGCGTCCTCTTCCTCCAGCGGCTCGAAGGTAGCCGTGACCGCTTTCAACAACGGTTGCGCGGCGCGACGTAGCCGAGGATCCGCCGACAAGCCGCCGGGGATAAACGGCAATGGCCTGCCGCCGAGTATCTTCTGGATCAGCGCGGGTTCGATATAGGCCATGCGGTAGTGAAACCCCGCCTCGGTGCCCGCCTCGCCATCGTGTATTTCGTCCGGGTGAAGGACCATCGTCCCGCCGGGCAGACTGTGCTGTAGCCCGCCGCGATAGTGAAAGCTCTGCACGCCGGCGATCGTCTGGCCGATGGCGTAGGTGTCATGCCGGTGCGGCTCATAGCCGTGGCCGCCGAAGAAGGCTTCGATGCGCTCCGTCCGACTGGGCGACTGCGCCAGCCTGACCCAGTCCGCGCTCTGCTGCTGAGACATAATGGATAACCTGCGGCGTCATTGAGGGATAATTCCAGCACTATTACACAAAAAATTAACATCACCAACCCGCCGCTGCCCGCGCCCTGCCGCTGGGCGTTTGCTGAAATTACGCATAGAATGAAGGAGTTCCATGCCCGTGCGCAAAAGGCGCCGCCCAACGCCGACCTGCCCGGCGATGCTGCACGCCGTTTGTATAAAAAGCTTTATTTAACAGCTGTTTATATTTTGCGTATATAATAAGCGTCAGACTACTTTCGAAATTGCAAGGGAGAACAGCCATGCGCGTACTCGTGGTTGAGGATAATGCCCTGCTGCGTCACCACCTCAAAGTTCAGCTACAGGAGCTGGGCCATCAGGTCGATGCCGCAGAGGATGCCAAGGAAGCGGATTACTATCTGGGCGAACATCTCCCGGATATCGCCATCGTCGATCTCGGTCTGCCGGACGAAGATGGATTATCGTTGATCCGCCGCTGGCGCAGCCACGACGTGTCACTGCCGGTGCTGGTGCTGACCGCCCGCGAAGGTTGGCAGGATAAAGTCGAAGTGCTGAGCGCCGGGGCGGATGATTACGTCACCAAGCCTTTCCATATTGAAGAGGTTGCCGCCCGCATGCAGGCGCTGCTGCGCCGCAACAGCGGCCTGGCCTCGCAGGTGATCTCTCTGCCGCCGTTCCAGGTCGACCTCTCCCGGCGCGAGCTGTCGGTGAACGACCAGCCGATCAAGCTGACGGCTTTTGAGTACACCATTATGGAAACCCTGATCCGCAATCGCGGCAAAGTGGTCAGTAAAGATTCGCTGATGCTCCAGCTTTACCCGGATGCCGAACTGCGTGAAAGTCATACCATCGACGTGCTGATGGGCCGGCTGCGTAAGAAAATTCAGGCTGAATACCCGCAGGACGTCATCACCACGGTGCGCGGCCAGGGCTATCTGTTCGAACTGCGCTGATGAAGGGACTGTTGCGGCATATTTTCCCGCTGTCGTTACGGGTTCGCTTCCTGCTGGCGACCGCCGGGGTGGTGCTGGTGCTCTCCCTGGCTTATGGCATGGTGGCGCTGGTGGGCTACAGCGTCAGCTTCGATAAAACCACCTTCCGTCTGCTGCGCGGCGAGAGCAATCTCTTTTATATGCTGGCCAAATGGGAGAACGGCGCCATTGACGTCGATATCCCGGAAAATCTGAATATGGAAAGCCCGACGGTGACCCTTATTTACGATGAGAAGGGCAAACTGCTGTGGGCGCAGCGCGATGTCCCCTGGCTGACAAAACGCATTCAACCGGATTGGCTGAAACGCAATGGCTTTCATGAAATTGAAGCCGATGTCGACAGCAGCAGTATGCTGTTGCGCAATAACCATGAGGTTCAGGAACAGCTGGACGCCATCCGCGAACAGGGCGACGATTCGGAGATGACCCACTCGGTGGCGATCAACTTCTACCCGGCCACCAGCAAAATGCCCCAGCTCAGTATCGTGGTGGTCGACACCATCCCGGTGGAGCTCAAGCGCAGCTATATGGTGTGGAGCTGGTTTATCTACGTGCTGGCCGCCAACCTGTTGCTGGTGATCCCCCTCCTGTGGGTCGCCGCCTGGTGGAGCCTGCGCCCCATCGAGTCGCTGGCCAAAGAGGTGCGCGAGCTGGAGGAACATCACCGCGAGAAGCTCAATCCCAACACCACCCGCGAGCTGACCAGGCTGGTCAGCAACCTTAACCGGCTGGTTCGCAGCGAGCGTGAACGCTATGACAAATACCGCACCACCCTCACCGATCTCACCCACAGCCTGAAAACGCCGCTGGCGGTGATGCAGAGCACGTTGCGCTCGCTGCGCGGCGAGAAGATCAGCGTCGACGAGGCGGAGCCGGTGATGCTGGAGCAGATCAGCCGTATTTCGCAGCAGATTGGTTACTATCTGCATCGCGCCAGCATGCGCAGCGGCGGCACCTTGCTGAGCCGGGAGCTGCACCCGATCGCCCCCCTGCTCGACAGCCTGACCTCCGCCCTCAATAAGGTTTATCAGCGCAAGGGGGTCAATATCTCGCTCGACATCTCGCCGGAGATCAGTTTTGTCGGCGAGCAGAACGATTTTATGGAAGTGATGGGTAATGTTCTCGATAACGCCTGTAAGTACTGTCTGGAGTTCGTGGAGGTTTCCGTGCGCCAGACCACCGACAGCCATCTGCACATTCTGGTGGAAGACGATGGGCCGGGGATCCCGCCGAGCCAGCGCCGCGCTGTCTTCGACCGCGGTCAGCGGGCGGATACTCTGCGTCCCGGCCAGGGGGTGGGGCTCTCCGTCGCCCGGGAAATCGTCGAACAATATGACGGGGAGATCATCGCCGGCGAGAGCCTGCTCGGCGGCGCCTGCATGGAGGTGGTGTTTGGCCGCCAGCTGATGGAAGATAAAGAGAGTTAATCGTTGAGTTTTTTCACGGCGCCTGCATCGCCGGGGCGCCGCATCCGTTATAATCCCTGTCAGACACCTGCAGTGGAATATCAATATGGATTATCAATTAACGCTTAACTGGCCCGACTTTATCGAACGCTACTGGCAAAAACGGCCGGTGGTACTGAAGCGCGGCTTCGCCAATTTTATCGACCCGCTGAGCCCGGACGAACTGGCTGGACTGGCCATGGAGAGCGAGGTCGATAGCCGCCTTGTCAGCCATCAGGATGGAAAATGGCAGGTCAGTCACGGTCCCTTCGAAAGCTACGATCACCTGAGCGAAAACAACTGGTCCCTGCTGGTACAGGCGGTCAACCACTGGCATGAGCCGTCGGCGGCGCTGATGCACCCGTTCCGCGCCCTGCCGGACTGGCGTATCGACGACCTGATGATCTCCTTCTCTGTACCGGGCGGCGGCGTCGGCCCGCATCTGGATCAGTATGATGTGTTTATCATCCAGGGCACTGGCCGTCGGCGCTGGCGCGTCGGGGAAAAAGTGCCGATGAAACAGCACTGCCCGCATCCGGACCTGCTGCAGGTTGACCCCTTCGAGGCGATCATCGATGAAGAGATGGAGCCGGGCGATATTCTCTATATTCCGCCAGGATTCCCGCATGAGGGATATTCGCTGGAAAATTCGCTGAACTATTCGGTCGGCTATCGCGCGCCGAATGCCCGCGAGCTGTTCAGCGGCTTTGCCGACTACGTTCTCCAGCGCGAACTGGGCAGCCAGCGCTACGCCGATCCGGACGTGCCCTCCCGCGACCATCCGGCGGATATTTTACCGGCCGAACTCGACCGCCTGCGCGAGATGATGCTGGGGCTGATTAACCAACCGGAGCACTTTAAGCAGTGGTTCGGCGAGTTTATCACTCAGTCGCGTCATGAGCTCGACGTCGCGCCGCCGGAGCCGCCGTATCAGCCCGATGAAATTTACGATGCCCTGCAGCAGGGCGATACCCTGGAACGCTTGGGCGGCCTGCGGGTGCTGCGCATTGACGGCGAGGTGTTCGTCAATGGCGAGAAGATCAACTCTCCGCACCGCCCGGCGCTGGACGCCTTAGCCACCCACCTGACGCTGCGCGCCGACCATTTTGGCGATGCGCTGGAAGATCCCTCTTTCCTCGCCATGCTGGCGGCGCTGGTCAACAGCGGCTACTGGTTCTTTGGCGACTGAGTGCCATCCTGCCCGGCGGCGCTGCGCTTGCCGGGCCTACGGGTTCCGCGGTCACCTGTTGGACCCCAGGCCGGATAAGGCGTTAGCCGCCATCCGGCACGAAGACAGGCACCCGCTCTGCTGTTGACCGCCCGGCGGCGCTGCGCTTGCCGGGCCTACGGGGTCTGCGGTCACCTGTTGGACCGTAGGCCGGATAAGGCGTTAGCCGCCATCCGGCATAAAGACGAGTACCCGCTCTGCTGTTGACCGCCCGGCGGCGCTGCGCTTGCCGGGCCTACGGGTTCTGCGGTCACCTGTTGGACCGTAGGCCGGATAAGGCGCAGCCGCCATCCGGCACGAAGACAGGCACTCGCTCTGCTGTTGACCGCCCGGCGGCGCTGCGCTGGCCGGGCCTACGGGTTCCGCGGTCACCCGTTGGACCGTAGGCCGGATAAGGCGTTACCCGCCATCCGGCACTTTGTGGTTTCGATGGCGGCAATGTCTTACCCGAGCATTATCGCCTCTCGCCTGCATCAAATTCGCTTACCTCACCCGCCCACTCCGGGGGGTACCATCCCCGGCGCACATCACGATGAAAGGTCGAATACGGCCAATCCTGCACCCGACGGACATAACCGTGCTTAACGGGATTGATATAAACGTAATCCATATGCCGCCGGTAATCTTCTTCATTACGGATGGCATGTTCCCAGAAGCGCGGTTGCCAGATATGGCGCTGCGCCAGCGCCCGGGTAAACGTTTTTTTAATATCCCGCCAGCGACCGGAATAATCGGTATCCCCCTCAGGCAGAGTCCAGATGCAGTGCATATGCTCCGGTAAACCCCCCCAGGCGTTAATCAGAAAAGGTTTTTTGCTTTTAACCAGCGCTGTAGCGATACGCAGATGAGCAATATGCCGCGTCAGGAGATCGCTGTGGCGATTTTGCAGGTTAACGGTGAAGAACCAGCAGCCGCCGGGGATATAACTGCGACGATAGTCAGACATGTGAGGTTCCCTCCTCAGTATTAGCCTTATCGCTTTTGCCCGGCGGCGCTGCGCTTGCCGGGCCTACGGGTTCCGCGGCCACCGGTTGGGCCCCAGGCCGGATAAGGCGCAGCCGCCATCCGGCACGAAGACAAGTTCCCGCTCTGCTGTTGACCGCCCGGCGGCGCTGCGCTTGCCGGGCCTACGGGTTCCGCGGCCACCGGTTGGCCCCCAGGCCGGATAAGGCGCAGCCGACATCCGGCGTCTTGTCCGACACGCGGCCCTACCGGGCTGCCTGAGAAGATTAATGCCCTTTTCGTGCCGCCGTCAGCTCGGCGATACGCACGATCACCTGCACCGCTTTCTCCATCCCTTCCAGGGTGACAAACTCATGTTTGCCGTGATAGTTGTAGCCGCCGGTAAAAAGGTTCGGGCATGGCAGTCCCATAAACGAGAGCTGCGCCCCGTCGGTACCGCCGCGGATCGGCTTCATCTGCGGTTCGATATCGCAGTCCACCATGGCCTGGCGGGCAATATCGACCACGTGCGGATGGGCGATCACCTGCTCATGCATATTGTAATAACTGTCCTCGATCACCAGCTCGATATAGCAGTCCGGGTGCAGCCCCTTGCCCACCTTTTTGGCGATCTCCATCATCTTGCGCTTGCGCGCCTCGAAGTGCTTACGGTCAAAATCGCGGATGATGTAGTGCATCTCGGCCCGATCGACGCTGCCTTTGATACTGGTGAGATGATAAAAGCCTTCATAGCCTTCGGTAGTCTCCGGCGCCTCGTCGGCCGGCACTTCGGCATGAATCCGCGCGGCCAGCGACAGCGCGTTGACCATCACCCCTTTCGCGGTGCCGGGGTGCACGTTGTTGCCGACGATCTTAATGGTCACCGAGGCGGCATTGAAGTTTTCAAACTCCAGTTCGCCGACCCCGCCGCCGTCAACGGTATAGGCCCAGCGGGCGTCAAAGGCCTCGACGTCGAAATGCTTCGCCCCTTTTCCGACCTCTTCATCGGGGGTGAAGGCCACGCGGATATCGCCGTGGGGGATATTTTTCGCCTGCAGGGTCGCCAGCGCGGTCATGATCTCGGCGATGCCGGCCTTGTCGTCCGCCCCCAGCAGCGTTTTCCCGTCGGTGGTGATCAGCGTCTGACCCAAAAGCTGATGGAGAACCGGGAACATCACCGGGGAGAGCACCTCATCGCCGATACCCAGCGCAATATCGCCGCCGCGATAGTTTTCGACAATCTGCGGGTTAACGTTTTTGCCGCTGAAATCCGGGGAGGTGTCGACGTGAGAGATAAAGCCGATGGCCGGGATATCGCCCTCGACGTTGGCAGGCAGGGTTCCCATTACCGTCCCCTTTTCACTCAGCGTTACCTTGACCAGTCCCATTTCTTCCAGCTGCGCCTGCAACAGGCGTAACAGCTTCCACTGCCCTTCCGTGCTGGGGACCTGACGAACGCCAGGCTTCGACTGCGTGTCCAAAGAAACGTACTGCAAAAAACGCTCAAGCAATTTATCCATGTAGCCACCCTCTTCTTTTGTGACAACATTATTGATAAGCCAGAAAAGACAAATATTGCGTCAGGTCATTCTTAGCCCGTAAAGCGAAATTTAATAACGGAACCGACGTTATGGTGTAAAGGTAGACTATGCAGGCGTATCAAGGATTGGCGATTACCCTCGTTTGCCGTAGAATGCTGGCCCTTATTAAAAACGTGCAACCCCAAAGGTGGTTAATCACAAACCCCGCAGCGGTCGGAAGTTTCCGTTGCGTCTACATGGGACAGAGTCAAAAATTGAATATACAACCGCGTTCGCGTTCGCCGCTGGTGCAACTGGCGGGAATTCGCAAAAGCTTTGATGGTAAAACGGTCATCGATAACCTTAACCTGACCATCAACAATGGTGAGTTTCTCACCCTGCTTGGCCCCTCTGGCTGCGGTAAAACCACCGTTCTGCGCCTTATCGCCGGCCTGGAAAACGTCGACAGCGGACGGATCCATCTCGAAGATCACGATATCACTCATGTTCCGGCGGAAAACCGCCACGTTAATACCGTATTCCAAAGCTACGCCCTGTTTCCGCATATGACGGTGTTCGAGAACGTCGCCTTCGGCCTGCGGATGCAGAAAACCCCGGCGGCGGAAATCACTCCGCGGGTGATGGATGCCTTAAAGATGGTGCAGCTGGAGACGTTTGCCCAGCGCAAACCGCACCAGCTCTCCGGCGGCCAGCAGCAGCGCGTGGCCATCGCCCGCGCGGTGGTCAACAAACCGCGCCTGCTGCTGCTCGATGAGTCCCTTTCGGCGCTGGATTACAAGCTGCGTAAGCAGATGCAGAACGAACTGAAAGCGCTGCAGCGTAAGCTCGGCATCACCTTCGTCTTCGTCACGCACGACCAGGAAGAGGCCCTGACCATGTCCGATCGCATCGTGGTGATGCGTGATGGCAAAATCGAACAGGACGGCACCCCGCGCGAGATCTACGAAGAGCCAAAAAACCTGTTCGTCGCCAGCTTTATCGGCGAGATCAATATCTTCGACGCCACGGTCATTGAACGCCTCGACGAACAGCGCGTGCGGGCCAGCGTGGAAGGGCGTGAATGCAACATCACCGTCAATTTTGCGGTGGAGGCCGGCCAGCGTCTGCATGTCCTGCTGCGCCCGGAAGATCTGCGCGTCGATGAGATCCACCACAACAGCGACGCCGACGGCCTGATCGGCTATGTGCGCGAGCGCAACTATAAGGGCATGACTCTCGAGTCGGTGGTGGAGCTGGAAAACGGCAAAATGGTGATGGTCAGCGAATTCTTTAACGAAGACGACCCGGATTTCGACCACTCTCTTGACCAGAAAATGTCTATCAATTGGGTGGAGAGCTGGGAGGTGGTGCTGGCCGATGAAGAACACCAGTAAATTCCAGAATGTGGTGATCGCCACCATCGTCGGTTGGCTGGTGCTGTTTGTCTTTCTGCCCAACCTGATGATCATCGCCACCAGCTTCCTGACCCGCGACGACGCTAACTTCGTCAAGCTGGTCTTCACGCTGGACAACTACTCGCGGCTGCTGGATCCGCTCTATTACGACGTGCTGCTGCATTCGCTGAACATGGCGCTGCTGGCGACCCTCGCCTGCCTGGCGCTGGGCTACCCGTTTGCGTGGTTCCTTGCCCGGCTGCCGCAGAAGGTGCGGCCTCTGCTGCTGTTCCTGCTGATCGTTCCCTTCTGGACCAACTCGTTGATCCGCATCTACGGGCTGAAGATTTTCCTCAGCACCAAAGGCTACCTGAACGAGTTTCTCCTGTGGCTGGGAGTGATCGACACGCCGATACGCATTATGTTCACCCCGTCGGCGGTGATTATCGGCCTGGTGTACATCCTGCTGCCGTTTATGGTGATGCCGCTCTACTCCAGCATTGAGAAACTGGATCGGCCGCTGCTGGAAGCGGCGAAAGATCTCGGCGCCAGCAAGCTGCAGACGTTTATCCGCATCATCATTCCTCTGACCATGCCGGGGATCATCGCCGGCTGCCTGCTGGTCATGTTGCCGGCGATGGGGCTGTTCTACGTTTCCGACCTGATGGGCGGCGCCAAGAACCTGCTGATCGGCAATGTGATCAAGAGCCAGTTCCTCAATATTCGCGACTGGCCGTTCGGCGCGGCAACCAGCATTACCTTAACCCTGGTGATGGGCCTGATGCTGTTGATTTACTGGCGCGCGGCGCGCCTGCTGAATAAAAAGGTGGAGCTGGAATGATCGGTCGACTGCTGCGCGGCGGCTTTATGACCGCCATCTACGCGTATCTCTACATCCCTATTATTATTCTGATCGTTAACTCGTTTAACCGGTCGCGTTTCGGCATCAACTGGCAGGGGTTCACCACCGACTGGTACAGTCTGCTGATGAACAACGATAGCCTGCTGCAGGCCGCCCAGCACTCGCTGACCATGGCGGTGCTGTCGGCGACCTTCGCCACCCTTATCGGCTCGCTAACCGCCGTGGCGCTGTACCGCTACCGTTTTCGCGGCAAACCGTTCGTTAGCGGCATGCTGTTTGTGGTGATGATGTCGCCCGATATTGTCATGGCCATCTCCCTGCTGGTGCTGTTTATGCTGATTGGCGTCCAGCTTGGCTTCTGGTCGCTGCTGTTTTCGCATATCACCTTTTGCCTGCCGTTTGTGGTGGTCACCGTTTACTCCCGGCTGAAAGGCTTCGATGTGCGGATGCTGGAGGCGGCGAAAGATCTGGGCGCCAGCGAGATGACCATCCTGCGCAAAATCATCCTGCCGCTGGCCCTGCCGGCGGTGGCGGCCGGGTGGCTGCTGAGCTTCACGCTGTCGATGGATGACGTGGTGGTCTCCTCGTTCGTCACCGGTCCGGGGTATGAAATCCTGCCGCTGAAGATCTATTCGATGGTCAAGGTCGGCGTTTCGCCAGAGGTGAACGCTCTGGCAACGATACTGTTGGTTCTGTCGCTGGTGATGGTCATCGCCAGTCAGTTAATTGCACGTGATAAAACTCAGGGGACGTTAAAATGAAAAAATGGTCACGCCACCTGCTCGCGGCGGGCGCTCTGGCAATCGGCATGAGCGCCGCCCACGCGGACGACAGCAAAACGATCTACTTCTACAACTGGACCGAATATGTGCCGCCGGGCCTGCTGGAGCAATTCACCAAAGAGACCGGCATCAAGGTTATCTACTCGACCTACGAGTCGAACGAAACCATGTACGCCAAGCTCAAGACCTATAAAGATGGGGCGTACGACCTGGTCGTCCCGTCGACCTACTTCGTCGACAAGATGCGTAAAGAAGGCATGCTGCAGAAGATCGATAAGAGCAAGCTGACTAACTTCAGCAACCTCGATCCGCAGATGCTGAACAAACCGTTCGACCCGAATAACGACTACTCCATCCCCTACATCTGGGGTGCGACGGCCATCGGCGTCAACAGCGACGCTATCGATCCGAAAACCGTCACCAGCTGGGCCGACCTGTGGAAGCCGGAATACAAAAGCAGCCTGCTGCTGACCGACGACGCGCGCGAAGTGTTCCAGATAGCGCTGCGTAAGCTGGGCTATTCCGGCAACACTACCGACCCGAAAGAGATTGAAGCCGCCTATAACGAGCTGAAAAAACTGATGCCCAACGTCGCGGCGTTTAACTCCGATAACCCGGCGAACCCGTATATGGAAGGCGAAGTGAACCTCGGCATGGTATGGAACGGTTCGGCTTACGTCGCCCGCCAGGCTGGTACGCCGCTGGAAGTGATCTGGCCGAAAGAAGGCGGCATCTTCTGGATGGACAGCCTGTCGATCCCGGCAAATGCGAAAAACGTCGACGGCGCGCTGAAGCTGATTAACTTCCTGCTACGCCCGGATGTCGCCAAGCAGGTCGCGGAAACCATCGGCTACCCCACGCCAAACCTGGCGGCGCGCAAAATGCTCAGCCCGGCCGTGGCCAACGATAAATCGCTCTATCCGGACGCCGCCACCATCGAGAAAGGCGAATGGCAAAATGACGTCGGCAGCGCCAGCGCTATTTATGAAGAGTATTACCAGAAGCTGAAAGCGGGCCGCTAATCCCGCCGGGCGGAACCGCGGTTCCGCCCTTTTTTTGCTCTCACTTTAGCCCCTCAGCGCGCACCAGAGGATCGCCGGCAGCTTGCGCCAGCGCGGCCGATGATAAAAATCCACCAGCCGCTGCGCCACCGCTTCCTGCCCCCGGTGAGTAATAAACCAGGGCGGCAGGGGCATCAGCGTCAGTTCGCCATGCCACAGACTGCGCGGAAACGGCCGAAACGGCGCCTCAATCACCGTGCGCTCGGTTTTCTCCAGCATAAAGCTGTTATGCACCTTGCCCCGCCCGCTCTGAATATCGTCGAGCCTGTGGCCGGGAAACGCCCCCCACGGGCAGGGAGCTAAGAGGAAGGCCACCCCGCTCCAGCAGTTGATCGCCACCGTGCCGTAGCGCAGCTCGGCGATCAGCGCGTTAAAACGCTTACGCCCAATCGCCTTGCGGGTGCGCGGGTGGATCACAATATTGGCCCCCAGCGTGCCCTGCAGCCGCTGATTGGCATAGCCGATCGCCTGGCGCAAAAAGCTTTCCGCGCTGTCGGCCTCAAGGCGGGTGATCGACAGCCCCGGGCCAAAGACCTCCTGCTGGCAGAAGTCAGGATCATCCTCGGTGTTCGCCACAATCAACGGCAGCGCGTCGCCGCGGGCTATCTCCAGCGGCTGACGGGCGCGCAGGCGAAAGTCAGTCAGCCGGTTTTCCGCGCCGGGGTAATAGTCCGGACGGGTATTGGCGGCGATCAGCCGGTACAGCTGATTAAGCAGGGCCGACGCCGGCTCCCAGCCCTGCTGCAGGATCAGCACCTGGCTGGCCACGCAGTTAAACCCGCCATTGTTCATCTTCTGCGTCGCCAGCTGCTGCGCCTGAAAAGCGATATCCGCCTCGCTCCACGGACCGGGGACGATAATGGTAGGGCTGACGCCGCCCAGCTCCGAGGTCACCCGACGCGGGTTCAGCGGCGTCCCGGCGGCCCGACGCTGGCGAGCCGCCTCACCGTCGCCCCAGACGATAGCGTCATGGCTCTCCCGCGAGCCGGTGATATGGATCTCATCGACTGCGGGATGGGTGGTCAGCCACGCTCCCGCCTGGGCATCGCCGGTGACGATGCGGAGCGCATCCATGGCGATCAGCGGCGCCAGAGCCTGAGCCAGCAGATCGTGCAGATAATCATTCACCGGGTTGAGCTTCAGCAGGCAGACCTGATTTTCAATAAACAGTTTGTGTAATACGTCCAGCGGCGCGATAGCGGCCACATTCCCGGCGCCGAGCACCAGCGCCAGCTTGCCCTGCCGCGCGGCCGGCGGGATATCGTATGCGGCTGCCGCGCAGCGATCGAGATTGGCCCGGGTGACCCCCGGCTGCATCCAAATTTCAGCGCGAACACCAGACAGCAACAGTCGATCCCAGAGCGTGCCGGGCACCACCCGCAGCGCCAGGCGGCCGTCCGCCAGCGTCCGCAGCGGGATCCGCCGCAGAAAGGTCTTCTCCTCCAGCTGCTCCAGGGTGGCGATGAGCCCGTTGCAGCCGACCATCAGCGCGCAGGGGCCTGCCAGCCACTCTTCGCCCGTCAGCGGATCGCCTGGCGGTAGTCCTTTGGCCCTCGCCGCCGCCTCCACCCACGCAGGAGCAATTGAAGCCAGGGCATCCTTGATCTGGCGCAGGAGCGCCAGACGACGATTCACTGAAGTCTCCGCCCAGCGCTGGCGCGCCGCCGACAAGGCGTGCAGCGCTGCGTCATACTGAGAGCAGGTCGTCAGACCGGGTCGCGCGTGGCTCATTTTCCCTCACTCATTAAAATCTCTCCATAGGCCTGGCGCAGCTGATTTTTGAGCACCTTGCCCGTGGCGCTGACCGGTAGCGCATCGACAAATATCACCCGGTCCGGGATCTGCCATTTGGGTACCCGTTTCTCAAACCAGGCCAGCAGATCGCTCTCTTCCACTTCGCCCCCTTCCACGCGAACGCACAGCAGCACCGGCCGCTCGTCCCAGCGCGGGTGGCGGGCGGCGATGGCCGCCGCGCTGCGCACCGCCTGATGCGCGATGGCGATATTCTCCAGCTCAACGGTGGAGATCCACTCGCCGCCGGACTTGATGATATCCTTTGCCCGATCGCTGATCACCAGATAACCATTGGCGTCGAGCGTACCGATATCGCCGGTATCAAACCAGCCAGCCGCGGTCAGGGCGCTTTCGTCCTGACCATAGTACTGCTCCACCACCCAGTGCCCTCTGACCTGCAGATATCCCTGACTTTGACCGTCCATCGGCAGTGGGTCGCCCTCGACATCCACCACCTGTAGCTCGATGCCAAAAATAGGCCGCCCCTGACCGCTACGCTGTTTTTGCTGCTCCGGTGCCGGGAGTGCGTCATGTTTGCTCAACAGCGTGTTAATGGTGCCGATGGGCGATGTTTCGGTCATTCCCCAGGCGTGGATCAGCGTAATGCCGTAATCGTGCTGAAAGGCCTCCATCATCGACGGCGGCAGCGCGGAGCCCCCAACAAACGCGCGTTTAAAATCAGGCAGCCGCATGTCCGACCGCCGCATCGCCGACAACAGACCGGCCCAGATCACCGGCACGCCGAACGCCACCGTCACCTTCTCGGCGGCCAGCAGCTGCAGCAGGCTGTCGCCATCGAGGTGCGGCCCCGGAAGCACCAGCCGCGCGCCGACCAGGGCGGCGATAAACGGCGTCCCCCACGCGTTGACATGGAACATCGGCACCACCGGCAACAGGCTATCCCTGGCCGAGATCCCGGCGGCGTCCGGCTGATTGCCGCTCAGGGCATGCAGGACCAGCGAACGATGGGTATTCAACACCCCTTTCGGTCGGCCGGTGGTCCCCGAGGTGTAGCAGAGCGAGGCCGGCGTCAGTTCATTGAGCGGCGGCCAACGATAGTCTGCCATCCCCTGCTGCAACAGTTCGTCAAAAAACAGCAATGAGGGCAGCTGGCTGAGCGCCGCTTCGCTGCGGGGCGCCATCAGCACGACGTGTTTCACCGTCGGCAGCTGCGGCAGCAGCTGCGCCACCAGCGGCAAAAAGGTCTGGTCAAAGAACAGCACCTCGTCGGCGGCGTCGTTGAGGATATACCGCAGATGGTCAACCGACAGCCGCGGATTGACGGTGTGCGTCACCCAGCCGCCGGAGGCGACGGCGAAATAGATCTCCAGGTGGCGGCGATTGTTCCATGCGAGGGTGGCGCAGCGGGCGCCCGGCGGCAGCCCCAGCGACGCCAGCGCCGATGCCAGCCGCTGAGCGCGGCTGGCCACTTCCCCCCAGCAGCTGCGCTCTTTCTCACCGCCGGCGCCCACCGAAACGATCTCCGTCTCGCTGTGGTATTGCGCCGCATGGCTGAGCAGCGCGGTGGTGGTGAGATCCTGATAAATCATCGGTGACGGCATGGCGGGGTCTCCTTTGCAGACTTCCGGGCGGGGGAACAGGGTCGCGGCGCGAACGTGCGGACGCCTATTGAATCTGGTCTACATTTGCCGGTCTGCACAAAAAAACGTACAGAAATCAGCGGTCACGCACAAAATAGAGTGGGAAATGGTTCAGAAAGGAAAAGACAAACTCATGACCGGAAGATCATTACTCAGAGAGCGTATCGCCCGACTCCGGGCCGGGCGATAGTGGTGGGGATTTACAGCAGCGCTTTCGCTTTAGCAACCACGTTATCGACGGTGAAGCCGTACTCCTCGAACAGCTGCTCAGCCGGCGCAGACTCACCGAAGGTGGTCATGCCAACAATGGCGCCGTTCAGGCCAACGTATTTGAACCAGTAGTCAGCGATACCCGCTTCCACGGCAACGCGCGCGGTCACGGCTTTCGGCAGTACGGATTCGCGATAAGCCGCATCCTGCTTGTCGAACGCGTCGGTGGACGGCATGGAAACCACGCGCGCCTTCACGCCTTCGGCGGTCAGTTTGTCCCACGCGGCAACCGCCAGTTCCACTTCTGAACCGGTGGCGATGAAGATCAGCTCCGGCTGCGAGCCGGTGCACTCTTTCAGCACATAACCGCCGCGGGCCACGTTCGCCAGCTGCTCTGCGGTACGCTCCTGCTGCGCCAGGTTCTGACGGGAGAGGATCAGCGCGGTCGGACCGTCCTGACGCTCGACGCCATATTTCCACGCAATCGCGGATTCAACCTGGTCACACGGACGCCAGGTGGACATGTTCGGCGTTACGCGCAGGGAAGCCACCTGCTCTACCGGCTGGTGAGTCGGGCCATCTTCGCCCAGACCGATGGAGTCGTGGGTGTAGACCATCACCTGACGCTGCTTCATCAGCGCCGCCATACGTACCGCATTACGCGCGTATTCCACGAACATCAGGAAGGTGGAGGTGTACGGCAGGAAGCCGCCGTGCAGCGCGATACCGTTGGCGATAGCGGTCATACCGAACTCACGCACGCCGTAGTGAATGTAGTTACCCGCGGTGTCTTCGTTGATCGGCTTAGAACCAGACCACAGGGTCAGGTTGGACGGCGCCAGGTCAGCGGAACCGCCAAGGAATTCCGGCAGCAGCGGACCGAAAGCTTCGATGGCGTTCTGAGAGGCTTTACGGCTGGCGATTTTCGCCGGGTTGGCCTGCAGCTTCGCGATGAACTCGTTGGCTTTGGCGTCGAAGTCAGACGGCATCTCGCCTTTCATACGACGGGTGAATTCGGCTGCTTCCTGCGGGAAGGCTTTGGCGTAGGCAGCGAACTTCTCATTCCATGCCGCTTCTTTCGCCTGGCCAGCTTCTTTGGCATCCCACTGCGCATAGATGTCAGACGGGATGTCAAACGGCGCGTGTTTCCAGCCCAGCGCTTCGCGGGTCAGGGCGATTTCGGCGTCGCCCAGCGGCGCGCCGTGGGAGTCGTGGGTACCGGCTTTGTTCGGCGAACCGAAGCCGATGATGGTTTCGCACATCAGCAGGGACGGTTTGTCGGTGACCGCGCGCGCTTCTTCTACTGCGCGTTTGATGGCGTCAGCGTCGTGACCGTCAACGCCGCGCACCACGTGCCAGCCGTAGGCTTCAAAGCGTTTGGCGGTATCGTCGGTAAACCAGCCTTCAACGTGGCCGTCGATGGAGATGCCGTTGTCATCATAGAAGGCCACCAGTTTGCCCAGCTTCAGGGTACCGGCCAGAGAGCACACTTCGTGAGAAATGCCTTCCATCATGCAGCCATCGCCCATGAAAGCGTAGGTGTAGTGGTCGACGATATCGTGTCCCGGACGGTTGAACTGCGCCGCCAGGGTTTTCTCGGCGATAGCCATCCCGACCGCGTTAGCGATACCCTGGCCCAGCGGACCGGTGGTGTTTTCCACGCCTGCAGTGTAGCCGACTTCCGGGTGACCCGGCGTTTTGGAGTGCAGCTGGCGGAAGTTTTTCAGCTCGGATATCGGCAGATCGTAGCCAGTGAGGTGCAGCAGGCTGTAAATCAGCATCGAACCATGGCCATTTGACAACACAAAACGGTCACGGTCAGCCCAGGCCGGATTGTTCGGGTTATGGTTCAGGAAATCACGCCACAGCACTTCGGCAATGTCAGCCATACCCATCGGGGCACCCGGGTGGCCGGATTTGGCTTTCTGTACTGCGTCCATGCTCAGGGCACGCAGCGCGTTGGCGCATTGGCGGCGAGTGGTATTTGTCGTTTTCATCAGTCTTTATCCCCGCGGATTACAACATCTGCTGAATCTGTTGTTCCAGTTTCACCTGATCGACAGCAAACAGTCGGATCCCTTCCGCTAGTTTTTCCACTGCCATGGGATCCTGATGATGCTGCCAGAGGAACTCCGCCTGCGTCATCGGGCTGGGACGGGTTTCCGTCACGCAGCCGGGGGTCAACTGGCGGGTCAACGCCCCTTCGCTGGCCGCCAGCTCGTCCAGCAGTGCCGGAGAGATGGTCAGTCGATCGCAGCCCGCCAGCGCCTGGATCTGCTCAATTCGACGGAAGCTGGCGCCCATTACCACCGTGTCATAGCCATGGGATTTGTAATACTGATAAATCTGGCGCACAGAGACCACGCCCGGATCGCTGTCCACCTGATAGGCTGACTGCGGCTGGTGCTTCTGATACCAGTCGTAGATGCGGCCCACAAAGGGCGAGATGAGAAAGACGCCCGCTTCGGCGCATGCCCGGGCCTGAGCGAAAGAGAACAGCAGCGTCAGGTTGCAGTTTATACCGCTCTGCTCCAGCTCTTCGGCAGCGCGAATGCCCTCCCAGGTGGCGGCGAGCTTAATTAGAATCCGCTCGGGACCAATGCCATTTTTTTCATATAACTGGATGAGCTTGCGCGCCTTCGCGACGCACATCCCGCGATCCCAGGCAAAGCGGGCATCCACTTCGGTGGAGATACGCCCGGGCACATGGCGCAGCACCTCGCTGCCGATATCCACTGCCACCTGATCGCAGGCGTTAATCAATTGTGTTTCTGCGCTGCCTCCCTGGCGGCGTGCCTTGCCAATCGCATCGGCAATCAGCGGCTGATACTGCGGCAGCTGCGCGGCCTTCAGCACCAGCGAGGGGTTGGTGGTCGCATCCTGGGGTGCAAACTTTTTAATCGATTCAATATCGCCGGTATCAGCAACAACCGTGGTGTATTTTTTCAGTTCGTCTAACTGGCTCATCATCTGTTCCTTATCTTACGACTGCGGAGATTAATCTCTGGCATGCTGGTGTTCGTAATAATCAATACGTTCCACTTTGGGCGCGGAGCCGCCGCCTTCATATTCGGACTCAAGCCACGCCTGAATAATTTTTTTGCCCAGCTCAGTGCCAATCACCCGCGCGCCGAGGGTAATAATCTGCGCGTTGTTACTTTTACGCGCTCGCTCAGCGGAGAAGGTATCGTGACACTGGGCGGCACGGACCCCGGGGACTTTATTGGCCACAATACTCATCCCAATGCCGGTACCGCAGATCAGAATGCCGCGCTCGTGTTCGCCCTGTTTAATCGACATCGCCACCGCATGGGCAACATCCGGATAAACGGTACTCCCCTGGCGCTTATCGCTGCTGTAATCCGCGACGTTTATTCCCAGCCCATTCAAATAAGCGACGATAGTATCGCGAAAAGCATAGGCGGCATCATCCGCACCAATAGCGATTGTTTTCATGGTTATTTCCTTAATTTAACAGTACGTCTTAATGACAATTCGGGTAAAACGAAATTTGGTCGCCGGGCTGAATAATTTGTGGTGGTTCGCCGTAAAGGTGTACCGTCCCGGGTAATTCAGCGATATCTGCGCCATCAAAATTTAGCGTGATATGGCCAAGCTGTCGTAAATTTGCCGTTGCCACACTGCCTACCGCGGTCACCCGATAATTTTTATCATTTAATTTCATTCGCTGACCGGGCGCTAACTCGGCGGTCAGTTCGCTGGCCTGGTGTACGGCGCAATAACTCGCAATATCGTCGGGAACGGCATCGGAGAATAAAATAAGCCGCTGCTCCCGCAAAGAGCACTCAACATATTCCCCGACGGCGGTAATTCGTAATGAATACAACGGCACGCTCATACTATTTGTGTCCTTTGGCGGCAGGGGAAGATAATGTCACGCTCTCTTCACTTTTCGCGTCTTTCAAAGGTTCAGCGGCTGGCGCCCGCTTTTTCAGCCGTTTATCAAACCAGGCGACCAGTATCGGCGCGGTGATCATGGTGATAATGCTCGCCGTCGCCAGCTGCGCGGTGGCGGCATCCACGTACATCGCCAGCGAAGGATCCGCCTGGGCAACCATCGCCGGCGTCAGCGCTGAGCTGGCGGCGGTGGTTCCCAGCGCGGCGCCCAGCGCGCTTTTCTTCTTCAAAAACAGGTTGTAGATAAAGTAGAACACAATCCCGGTGAGCGCGGAGATAATCCCCAACAGGATCCCGGACAGGCCGGCGGTAAACACCGTATTGATGCTGGAGTTGGCGCCGATGGCGAACGACATAATAATGATCACCAGCGGCTGCGCCGCGGCGCATAACTGTTTAAAACGTTCGTCCAGATTGCCCCACAGCATGCCAATCAGCAGCGGGATAAGCATCGACAGCAGCGCGGCGAAGGGAATATTGGCCAGGCCGCTGACGCCCAGCACCATCATGGTGACAAACGGACCATCCTTGATGCAGAACACGGAGATCGCCCCGGCATCACTGGCATCGCCATAGTTGCTGCACAATGCGATATAGAGGGAGCTGTTCGAGCTGGTCAGGCAGGCAATCAGCGCCAGGGTCGATATCCCGAGAAATCCGCTCGGGCCAAACAACGTTCCCGCGGCCCATACCGCCAGGGCCCCGGCCAGACATTTGAGAAACAGCAGCACGGCGCCTTTATAGAGCGGCAAACCGGCCTGACGGATATTGATTGAGGTTCCGCAAATGAGCAAAAATATGCCCATCATGGCGCTGGAACCGACTTTAAATAAAGCGGTGGTCGGGCCGCCAATACTGAGCACCTGGGGAGCAAAGGTATTAATCAATATTGCCACCAGCAGTGGAATAATGATTAGCCCACCGGGCACCTTATTCATTTTCTCAAGTATATTAATATTCATAGGGTGACTCTTAAATTAAGATTTAACAGAGATAACGACGCAATACTACCCTGACGACCATTACGTCGTTTATTTTTTATTAGATGACTGGGTTATTGCTGTGCTTCTTGATAAATTCGGTCAACAATGATGCCAATAATATCTTCCGGTCCGGTTAACCCTCCTTTTCCGACACAAATTAAGCCGGCATAATCACCACCAATAATCCGCACCATATCGGTTTGCGGGATGACATAGTCAATCATTTCTATTCCGGTCGCGCCCAGCTCTTTTAGGACATTGACCATGGTGTCACCGCCGGTCATATACAATCCTTTAATTTCACCCGACGCACAGTTAAGCACCTCGCGTACAATACTGCCCAATCCGTGGTTAATATTTTGCGCAGCCTCACCGTGGGCCAGACCAAATCTCTGCTCCTCTTCCTGAAGGTTTAGCAACCGCCCGGTCAAGGCGGATTCAAAAACAAAGAGCGCGTTGTGCTGCGCCGGGACGCACTGTCGGGCATGCTGTACCACGCGATTGACTTCAATCTCAGCGGCGTTTTTCCTGTCAACCAACAGCTCGGCATCAACCGGGATATGGCAGACCCGGTCATCCCTGGCGATCAAATACTGGAGCTGTTTTTTGGTTACTGGCGTTGCGCTGCCGGCAACGATCAAAATCGAGCCGCGCTGGCCGTCCGCTGTCAGGCTCGCGGGCGCGCTGCTCCGCGCTTCGCGCATCAGGCCGCGACGAACCGCCAGCCGTTCGGTAAAGGGCCCCGGATCGACGGCCAGCACGTTCCAGTTCAGGGCCACTACCGCCCCGGCGATGGCATCGACATCGTCGACGGTTATCGCATCGACCACTATCACCCGCACGCCGCGTTGCTGTTGCTCCTGCAAATCCTGCTGGATTTGCCCTTCGCCTTTCATCACCGACGTCAGCGCGATATGCCCGACCTGATGATGGGTCTGCGCCGCCAACAGTCCCGGCACCCACGACTCGGTGACCGGGGTACGTACATCGCGAGCCACATCGGTCCGCGACAGGGCTACCGAATCAATCACCGAATAACCGCCGACGAGAATACGCCGTGACTGCGGCATCGCCGGCACCACAACCGCCACCGTCTCCTGCGGCAGTTGTTCCAGCATGGCATCGATTTCAAATCCGATGCCGCCGCGCAGCGTGGTATCAATCCGCTTGGTGAAGTAGTGCGCGCCGCGAGCCTGCAGCTGTTTCACCGCAGCGCTCACTTTGTGCTGGGCCTCCGCTTTCGGCAATGGGCGGCTGTCGCTGCTGACGACCATCGCCGGATACTCGACCTCATTGCGGGAGAAGGATTCGGTATCGAAAAACGCGGCGGTTTTTAAACCGCTACGTGCCAGCAGCACCCCGACGGTGGTCGCCCCGGTCAAATCGTCAGCCACGATCCCAAGCTTTCCGCCTTCCCCTTGTGGCCAGACCATCTCAATGCAGGCAGGCGTCACCCCGGAGACGTAGATCCCTTCGTGTATAAATTCCGCCAGCGGGCCGCTTTTGCCGGTGGGATGCAGGTTAATGGTGGGAATTCCCCGCTTCGGATAGAGTCCGCAGCGCAGCGTGCCGCCGCAGTCGATGACCATTAAACCAATCTCTTCTGCCGGCGGTTCGCCATTTTTGAATACATCAATGGAGGGCCAGCCGGTCAGTTCGCTCAGGCGGTCCACGACCGGGGGACGGATCCCCCCGGTAATGTACGCAATCTTTTTTCCCTGACCCAGCGTGATAGTCAGAGGCCCACCCCAGCCCTTACAGCCCTTGCTAATCAACAGATGTTTTTCCATTTCTCTGTCCTCGTGATTCGCATGAACCTCAGCGATTATTGATGCTTCATTTTCCAGTAACGGGCCGCCACCAGCGTCGACTCCAGCATACTGACAGTACCCGCCTTACCGGTACCGGCGATATCAAACGCCGTCCCATGGTCAACGGAGCTGCGCATAAACGGCAGGCCGAAGGTAATGGTGATTGAACGTTCAAAGTCGAGGGTTTTACAGGCGATATGCCCCTGATCGTGATAAAGCGAGAGAATGGCGTCGTAGCGCCCCTGTTTGCCGAGATGGAACACGGAATCGGCCGGTACCGGCCCGATAGCGTTGATCCCCATCTCCTGGGCCGCTTTCACCGCCGGGATCAGATTGTCTGCCTCTTCGTGACCAAAAAGACCGTTGTCGGAACCATGCGGGTTCAGGGCGGCCACGGCAATACGCGGATTGTTGATGTTCAGGGCAGTAAATTCATGATGGATCTGCTGAACGCAGGCCAGCACCCGCGCTTTATTGGCATAGTCACAGGCAGCTTTTAGCGCCATATGGCGGCTCACGAAGAAGACGCGCAGGTTGTGGACGTGGAACATAGTCAAGCCATAATCAGATTGGGTTTCCACCTGATAGATTTCGGTATGGCCCGGGAGCTTACATCCCGCCAGCTTGATGGCTTCCTTATGAATAGGTGCAGTAGAGACCACGTCGATCAGCCCCGCTTTGCCCAGTTCGATCGACTTCATCACATAGTCCAGCGACATTTGCCCCGCCAGCTTCTGCACCTTGCCCCATTCGATGCTGTCGCAGTCGTAGTCGCCGGTTTCTAGGACATCCAGCGTCCCCCAGCTGAAACGGGCCTCCTGAGGATGAGCAATTTTATGGATAGCAAAATCGCAGCCCATGATTTTCATCGCCCGGCTGATAATCGGTACCGAGCCGATCAGGAACGGTTTGCACTCGTCATACACGCTTTTGTCCATCATGGTGGCCACTGTGATCTCTGGGCCGATCCCTGCCGGATCGCCGATGGTAATCGCCACAACGGGTTTTTTCTCTGCTGACATCATGCGCCTCTCTTGTCTCAGTTGATTGTTCATATGTTCATAGTCAAATCATATGCTCAAAACATTACCTGATGAATGAGCCGCCATTAGTGATGAGGATCACATAAAAAAATTCATAGATTTTTTTCATCGAAAAATGTGATCTAACATATGTTCATGTACTGATAAAAAGTTCAACCTCAATACAGGGTATGACACCCACATTTTGCAAGCGTTTGATTTTATTAACAGGAGAAGCAAAGATGACCCCGATATGGTTAGGAACCAGCTGGAAAATGAATAAGCCGCTGTCGCAGGCCATGGCCTGGTGCGAAACGCTGGCAGCGCGGATGCCAGAGGGCTGTCACCCTGCTATTCAGCCCTTCGTCATTCCCCCCTTCACCGCGATCCAACCCGTCAGCCATTTTCTGCAAATGCATCAGTTACCACTTTTGACCGGCGCGCAGAATATGCATGAAGCGGATCAGGGCGCCTGGACCGGGGAAATCTCGGCGGCCATGTTGGCAGAAACCGGCGCCACGCTTGTTGAGCTGGGACATTCAGAACGACGCGCCGCCTTTAATGAAAGCGATGCCGCGATTAATCGAAAAGTACATAGCGCCTTAGGTCATGGCCTGCGCCCACTGATCTGTATTGGCGATAGCGCCGAGGAGAAACGCTGGCAGGTGTCGCGTGAAAGCGTGGTGCGGCAGACGAAGATCGCCCTGTATGGCCTGAGCCACCAGCAAGCGCTGCAGATCCTGATTGCGTATGAACCGGTGTGGGCCATTGGCGAACATGGTACGCCCGCCTCACCGCAGGAGGCGGGCGTCATTCATCAGGCGTTGCGTGAGGCGCTTTGCGAGCGGTTTGGTCATGAGACAGGAATCCGTATCCCACTGCTCTATGGCGGCAGCGTTACACTGCAAAACGCGGTGGAACTGCTGCGCCAGCCGGAGATCAATGGCTTGTTTATCGGCCGCGCGGCCTGGGACGCACAAGGCTATTGCGACATTGTTCAACGCGTTACACAGGAATTTATTTTGCAGGCGCAGTAATATAAGAGGGACACCAGAGATGGAAATTCCAGGCCATGATTGAACAAGACTCAGATTACGCCCTGCTCACTGAAATTGCGGTGGCTTATTACGATCAGGAACAAACGCAGGAAGAGATCGCCAAACGATTCGGCATTTCGCGTATCAAAGTCGGGCGCCTGCTGAAAAAAGCGCGCCAGGAAGGGATTGTTGAGATCAGCGTCAAATACCATCCGGTCTTCAGCTCCCAGATTGAGCAGCAGTTTATTTCGCACTTTGGCATTAAGCGCGCGCTGATTGCCCTGGATCACCATGATGAAGATGAACAGCGCCAGCAGGTGGCGGCCCTGGTCAGTAACTACCTGGCTGGGGTGTTAAAAAACGATATGACCGTCACCGTTGGTCAGGGGCGCAATGTGGCCGCGGTGGCGAATCACGTCGGTGTGTTTCCTGAGCGCCACTGCCGCTTTATCTGCGGCATCGGCGGAACCAAGCGCGACAATCAGCTGATCGACGCCGACCACATCAGCCGGAATCTGGCGCGCAAATTTAACGGCTTCAGCGAAACGCTTTACGCCCCGGCCTATGTGGAAACCCCGGAGCTGCGCGCCGCCTTTATGCAAAACCGCCTGATTAAGGCCACGCTCGAACAGGCCAGCAAAGCTGACGTGGCGATCATTGGCCTCGGCGATATGAATGAAAACAGCTTTATGGTCCAGCTCGGCTGGTTTACGCCGCAGGAAATTGCCACCGCGCGTCAGGAACAGGGGGTGGTGGGCGATCTGGCGGGGTACAGCTTTTTCAATATTCAGGGCAAACCCGTCGATACGGTGATGAATGACCGGGTCATTGGCTTAAGTCTCGAACAGCTGCGGGCCATTCCCTGCGTCATCGCTATCGCCTCCGAAAGTACGAAAGCGACGGCGATCCTGGGGGCATTACGCACCGGGGTTATAGATGTGCTGGCTACCAGCGCCTCGAACGCCCGTTCGGTCATTAATATGCAAAAGGCGCTATAAATAAGCTACGGCGCAGGCGGCGGCTCAGCGTCGCCCTCCGTCGCGCTGGCCTTTGTCCTTCCCTTTTTCGGCTCGCCGTTGCACAAAATCTTCAATGATGCCGAAGATCCCGTTGAGGGGTTTCCACAGCACCACCAGCAGCAGCATGGGGCCGTATACCCGCACACCGCCCGTCGCGACCTGACCGGTGAACAGCAGGGCTAAGCCATCCAGCAGCAGGCACTACGCGCTGCCGGTGCCGATCAACAGGCACAGCAGGAAGAGGATCGGTCGGCTATCAGCGTATTCAGGTAGCGCACGCTGGCTCCAGATGCCGACGATAATGGACGCGATCAAGGCGATCGATGCAATGACCAGGGGATGATGCATGGTCTGACTCCTGTCATGACGTGACATCCTTGTCAACAGCGCTGCCGGAAGCGGTTGGCGTCGCCCTGGCCACCGGCAGGCTGATTCAGTTTACAGCGCGTTTTCCTGCAGCAGCTTATCGATAAAGGCGGGTACCACTTCGCTTGCCAGCCCGTAGTGCTTTTCGGCAAACTCGCTGCCCACCTGGCTGGGCTCGAGGTTCAGTTCAACGGTATGGGCGCCGTGCAGTCGCGCCTCGTGCACAAAGCCGGCCGCCGGATAGACGTGGCCGGAGGTGCCGATGGCGATAAAGATATCCGCTTCGGCCAGCGCGCTGTAGATCTCGTCCATCCCCAGCGGCATTTCGCCAAACCAGACCACGTGCGGACGCAGCGCCGCCGGGAACTGGCAGCAGTGGCATTTGTCCTCTGCGGTGACGTCCCCGGTCCACTCCAGCACCTGGCCGCTCCACGAACAGCGCACCTTCAGCAGCTCGCCGTGCATATGGATCACCCGGCGGTTGCCGGCGCGTTCATGCAGATTATCGATATTCTGGGTGACCAGCAGAAAATGGTCGCCCAGCAGATCCTCCAGACGCGCCAGCGCCAGATGCGCCGCGTTCGGCGCGATCTCCGGACTCTGCAGCTGACGACGGCGGGCGTTGTAGAACGCCTGCACCAGCGCCGGGTCGCGGGCGAAGCCTTCCGGCGTCGCCACATCTTCCACCCGATGCTCTTCCCACAGGCCATCGGCCGCGCGGAAAGTTTTGATCCCCGACTCCGCCGATATGCCCGCGCCGGTTAACACCACCACTCTCGGTTTGGCCATCGCTTCAGGCTTCATCCTGTCCTCCCTAAAGAAAATCCGCTGACGCAGACGGTCACGCAACTGACGTTTATTGCGACGAAAACGGCTCAATCGATGTAAACGGCGCGACTGCATAGCTACCTCTGTGGTTAATGGCTCAGATGAAGGAAGGCCGCACCGCGCATTCCCCCGGCATCGCCGTGGCGCGCGCGCTCAATGCGCGGTACCCTGGCGACCGGCAGAAGATGGCGCGGCAATCGCTGCGCCAGCCCTTCGCTAATGGCCGTAAAGTTAGATAATCCACCGCCGAGCACCAGCAAATCCGGGTCGACAATGGTCAGTATATTTCCCAGACACACCGCCAGCAGATCGAGATAGCGCTCGACGTGCGCCTGGGCGCGGGGATCGTGCTGCTGCCACTGCGCCACAATCTCCGGCGAGGTAAGCGGTTGCTGATAAAAATGTTCATACAGCCAGGCGAAACCGCGGCCGGAGAGATAATTTTCAATGCAGCCCAGCTGGCCGCAGCCGCAGCGAAGCAGCGGAAAATCACGCCCGACCACCTCCAGGGCATCCACCGGCAGACGAATATGACCAAACTCGCCGGTGATATAGCTATGTCCGGTAATCGATTTACCGTTCAACACCAGGCCGCCGCCCACGCCGGTGCCGAGGATCAGCCCCATCACCAGCGGGTATTGCGTAAACTCATCGTCCCACGCTTCCGACAGCGCGAAGCAATTGGCGTCATTATCGAGGCGCACATCGCGCCCCAGCCGCGCGCTGAGGTCGGCGCGCAGCGGCCGGCCGCTGGCGGCAGGCACGTTAGCGGCATACAGCGTGCCGTCCGCCGTCTCCGGCATCCCCGGGATACCGATCCCAACCGTCCCCTGCCGGTCGAAGCGCGCATCGGCCTCGCGGACCAGCGCCTCCACCGCCTGGAGGAAATCCTCATAACTGCTTTTCGGCGTGGCGACGCGTTTTTCCCACTGCAGCCGCCGCTCCTGATTAAATACGCCCAGCGCTATCTTGCTGCCGCCAATGTCAAATCCATAGTACATTTCAGCAATTCCTCTTGTGTCGTCAGCCAGGCCGACGATGACGATAAATTACTGGCCACTCAGCACCCTCGCCGGGTCGATACGGCTGGCGCGGCGGGCGGGATACCAGCTGGCCAGCAAACTCAGCAACAGTGCTGTCACCAGCACATAAAAGACGTCCAGCCAGTGCAGTTCAGACGGCAGGAAGTCAATAAAATAGATGTCGCCGGAGAGGAATTTATGCCCAATCAGGTATTCGATGCCATTGATGATTGACGTCAGATTCAACGCGCAGATCACGCCGATCACCACCCCGAACAGGCTGCCTACCGATCCGGCTAATAAACCATACCACACGAAAATCGCGCGAATTAAGCCGTCTTTTGCGCCAAGCGTGCGCAGCACCGCAATATCGCCGCTTTTGTCTTTGACCGCCATCACCAGCGTCGAGACGATGTTGAAGCAGGCCACGCCGATCACCAGCACCATCGCCAGGTACATAATGGCGCGGATCATCTGGATATCGCGATACATATAGCCGTAGGTGCCAATCCAGCTCTTGATGTAGACGTAGCTGTTGGTCACCTCGCCGGCGTCGCGCACCAGCTTGTTAGCATGGAAAACGTCGGTGACCTTGATGGCGATGCCGGTCACGCTGCCGCCCATCTCCAGGTACTGCTGCGCATCCTGCATCGGGATCATGGCAAAACTATGATCGAGCTGGCCGCTCAGCTGTAAAATACCGGTCACATGCAGCCTGACGCGTTTCGGCTGCAGCAGTTGATGGTCGGCGTCGGCGTTAGGGATCATGATCGACACCCAGTCCCCCTGCTTCACGTGCAGGGCATCGGCGACGCCTTTACCCAGAATCACCTGCTGTTCGCCGGCCTTGAAGCCGGCCCACGCGTTATTCTGCACAAAGGTGGGCAGCGCGCTGAGCCGGGTTTCCTGCTGCGGGTCGACCCCTTTCACCTGGATGGCGCGCATATTGCTGCCGCTCTCCACCAGGCCGGTGAAGTTAATATAGGGCGCCGCCGCGACAATCCCCTTCACCTTCTGCACCTTCGCCAGCGCCTCCTGCCAGTTATTCCACGGCTGGTTCACGGGTTCAATTTCACCGTGCGGCACCACCGCCAGCACGCGGTGGTTCAGCTCGCGCTCAAAGCCGTTCATCGCGCTGAGACCGACGATCAGCACCGCCACCCCCAGCGCAATGCCGATGGTGGAGATCACCGAGATCAGCGACACCATGCCGCCGCGCCGCCGGCCGCGGCTGAAACGCAATGCAATTAATAACGATAACGGAGAGGCCATTACTCGGCCCCCATCAGGGTCAGGTCGGCGGTCAGGCGGCCATCGCGCATCTCCAGCTGGCGGCTCATCCGCTTCGCCAGCTGCAGGTCGTGGGTCACCACCAGAAACGCGGTGCGCTGCGCGAGGTTCAGTTCGCCCAGCAGCTGGAAGATGCTGTCCGCGTTGCGGGCGTCGAGGTTACCGGTCGGCTCATCCGCCAATACCAGCCGCGGTTTGTTCACCAGCGCGCGGGCAATCGCCACCCGCTGGCGTTCGCCGCCGGAGAGCTCCGACGGACGGTGATGGCTGCGGTGTTCAAGCCCGACCGCATGCAGCATCGCTTTCGCCTGACGTTCAATGTCCGCCGGCTTCTTTTTGCCAATCAGCAGCGGCATCGCCACGTTTTCCAGCGCGCTAAAGTCCGGCAGCAGATGGTGGAACTGATAGATAAAGCCCAGCTCGCGGTTGCGCAGGTCGGCGCGCGCGGCGGTAGAGAGCTTGCTCATCGGCTGGCCGGAGAAAATCACGTCGCCAGAGGTGGGCGTATCGAGGCCGCCCAGCAGATGCAGCAGGGTACTTTTGCCGGAGCCGGAGGTGCCGACGATGGCCATCATCTCGCCTTCATCAATGCTGAAGCTGACATTGTGCAGGACATCGGTTTGCACATTGCCTTCCTGATAGCGTTTGCACAGGTTGTCGCATTGCAGCAGGATCTTATTCATAACGTAAAGCCTCAGCGGGTTGAGTGGCGGCAGCGCGCCAGGAAGGGTACAACGTAGACAACAATGCCAGCGCCATCGCCACCAGGGCGATCACGACGACCTGCAGCGGCTCAATCGCCACCGGCAGCGCCGCGCCGTCAAGGAAGGCGCCGATGATCGGCATTAAATTATTCAACTGGCTG
This sequence comes from Klebsiella sp. JB_Kp004, assembly GCF_040065795.1. Lineage (NCBI taxonomy): Bacteria > Pseudomonadati > Pseudomonadota > Gammaproteobacteria > Enterobacterales > Enterobacteriaceae > Klebsiella > Klebsiella sp. JB_Kp004. The sequence continues at coordinate 373,930 of NZ_JBEAKW010000001.1, forward strand.
GCCAGCAGCGCGCCAAGCACGGCTCCCAGCAGCGCGCCGACGATCCCGGCGCTGGCGCCCTGCACCATAAAGACGGCCATAATCTGTCGCGGCGTCAGCCCCTGGGTCTGCAGGATCGCCACTTCGCCCTGCTTCTCCATCACCATCATCCCCAGCGAGGTAATAATATTGAAGGCCGCGACGGCGACGATCAGGCTGAGCAGCAGGCCCATCATATTTTTCTCCATACGCACTGCCTGGAACAGTTCGCCCTTGCGCTCGCGCCAGTCCTGCCACTGGGTACCCGACGGCAGCGTCTGCTGGCTGAGGGTATCCACTTGCAGCGGTTTATCCAGCCACAGGCGCCAGCCGGTGATATTCCCCAGCGGGTAGCGCATCAAACGGGAAGCATCGTCGATGTTGGTCAGCATCTGATAACCATCGACTTCGCTGTTGGCGGCGAAGGTGCCGATGACTGTAAACAGACGTTGGCTCGGCACGCGTCCCATCGGCGTAAACTGGCTGGCGGAGGGGACCATCACGCGAATTTTATCGCCGCGATTCACCCCCAGCTGGCCCGCCAGCTGCTCGCCGAGAATCACGTTATATTTGCCCGCCTGCAGATCGCTCTGTTTGACGTTCACCAGGTACGGTGTCAGGGGATCGTTCTGCGCCGGGTCGATGCCCAGCATCACGCCGACCGCCACGCTGCGCGCGCTCTGCAGCACCACGTCGCCGGTGGTGATCGGCGCCACGCGGGTGACGCCCTGGAGTTTCGCCTCGCGCTCCGGCAGCTGTTGGGGATTCACCGAACCCTGTTTGGCGCTAAGAATGGCCTGGGGCATCAGCCCCAGGATGTTGTTTTGCAGTTCGCGTTCAAAGCCGTTCATCACCGACAGGACCGTCACCAGCGCCATGACGCCGAGGGTAATACCGATGGTGGAAAGCCAGGAGACGAAACGACCGAAGCGGTCGGCTGCGCGCCCGCGCATATAGCGCAGGCCGATAAAGAGTGCGGCAGGTTGGTACATGTCATCCATCTGGTTGCTGATAGCCGATTCCCGAGTATATAAGCGATTAGGGGCAGCGTAAATGACTGATACCTGACGACTTTATTAGCAATAATCCTAAAAATCAAGCAAATACAAACGGATAGATATGTACTTACTTATTAATCTTTACGCTTATCGACAGCGCTGACCTTTCTTCACTCAACACGCGATGGCAATTCGGGTTGGCGAATCCAGACCAATCGCGGATAATCTCACTATTGAATATCAGCGAGTTGCCCTCCATATCGGCAGAGCGAATCCCTAAGAGACCATGAAACCGTCTATGCCTGAACAATATCGATACTCATTGCCGGTGAAAGCCGGTGACCAGCGCCAGCTTGGCGAGTTGACCGGCGCAGCCTGCGCCACCCTGGTGGCGGAGATGGCCGAACGCCACAAGGGCCCGGTGGTGCTGGTGGCGCCTGACATGCAAAACGCGCTGCGTCTGAACGACGAGATCAGGCAGTTCACCGACAGCCTGGTGATGGGGCTGGCGGACTGGGAAACGCTCCCTTACGACAGCTTCTCGCCGCATCAGGACATCATCTCCTCCCGTCTTGCCACCCTTTACCAGTTACCCACTATGCAGCGCGGCGTGCTGATCGTCCCGGTCAGCACGCTGATGCAGCGCGTCTGTCCGCACAGCTTCCTTCACGGCCACGCGCTGGTGATGAAAAAGGGTCAGCGCCTGTCGCGCGATGCGCTGCGCGATCAGCTCGAGGGGGCCGGCTACCGCCATGTCGATCAGGTGATGGAGCATGGCGAATACGCCACCCGCGGCGCGCTGCTCGACCTGTTCCCGATGGGCAGCGACCAGCCCTACCGCCTCGATTTCTTTGACGATGAAATCGACAGCCTGCGCCTGTTCGACGTCGACAGCCAGCGCACGCTGGAGGAAGTGGCGGCCATTAACCTGCTGCCGGCGCACGAATTCCCCACCGACCAGACCGCCATCGAGCTGTTCCGCAGTCAGTGGCGCGACCGCTTTGAGGTGAAGCGCGACGCCGAGCATATCTATCAGCAGGTCAGTAAAGGGACGCTGCCTGCCGGTATCGAATACTGGCAGCCGCTGTTCTTCAGCGAGCCGCTGCCGCCGTTATTTAGCTATTTCCCGGCCAGCACGCTGATCGTCAACACCGGCGATCTCGAGGCCAGCGCGGAGCGTTTCCAGAATGAAGCCCGCGCCCGCTTTGAAAACCGCGGCGTCGATCCGATGCGCCCGCTCCTGCCGCCGGAACTACTGTGGCTGCGCAGCGATGAGCTGTTCAGCGAACTGAAAAAGTGGCCGCGCGTTCAGCTGAAAACCGAGCGCCTGGCCGAAAAAGCAGCGAATACCAACCTGGGCTACCAGACGCTGCCGGACCTCGCCGTCCAGGCGCAAAACAAAGCGCCGCTGGATAATCTGCGCCGCTTCCTCGAAGCGTTTGCCGGCCCGGTGATCTTCTCCGTTGAAAGCGAGGGTCGCCGTGAAGCGCTGAGCGAAATGCTGGCGCGGATCAAAATTGCGCCGAAACACCTGCTGCGCCTGGAGGAAGCCACCGGCAACGGGCGCTATCTGATGATTGGCGCCGCCGAGCACGGGTTTATCGACAGCCAGCGTGGCCTGGCACTGATTTGCGAGAGCGACCTGCTCGGTGAGCGCGTAGCGCGCCGTCGTCAGGATTCCCGTCGCACCATTAACCCTGACACGCTCATTCGCAACCTTGCCGAACTGCATATTGGCCAGCCGGTCGTTCACCTGGAACACGGCGTGGGCCGCTATGCGGGGATGACCACCCTGGAGGCGGGCGGCATCACCGGCGAATACCTGATGCTGACCTACGCCAACGATGCCAAATTATACGTTCCGGTCTCCTCCCTGCATCTTATCAGTCGCTACGCCGGCGGAGCGGAAGAGAACGCGCCCCTGCACAAGCTGGGCGGCGATGCCTGGACCCGGGCGCGGCAAAAAGCGGCCGAGAAGGTACGCGACGTCGCGGCCGAACTGCTGGATATCTACGCCCAGCGCGCGGCGAAAGCCGGGTTTGCCTTTAAACACGACCGCGAACAGTATCAGCTGTTCTGCGACGGTTTCCCGTTTGAAACCACGCCGGATCAGGCGCAGGCGATCAACGCCGTCCTCAGCGATATGTGCCAGCCGCTGGCCATGGACCGCCTGGTGTGTGGCGATGTGGGCTTCGGCAAGACCGAAGTGGCCATGCGCGCCGCCTTCCTCGCCGTGGAGAACCACAAACAGGTGGCGGTACTGGTGCCGACCACCCTGCTGGCTCAGCAGCACTATGACAACTTCCGCGATCGTTTCGCCAACTGGCCGGTACGCATCGAAATGCTCTCCCGCTTCCGCAGCGCTAAAGAGCAGGCGCAGATCCTCGAGCAGGCCGCGGAAGGCAAAATCGATATCTTGATCGGCACCCATAAGCTGCTGCAGAGCGAGGTGAAGCTGCGCGATCTGGGGCTGCTGATCGTCGACGAAGAGCACCGGTTTGGCGTGCGGCATAAAGAGCGCATCAAAGCGATGCGCGCCGATGTCGATATCCTGACCCTCACCGCCACGCCGATCCCGCGAACGCTGAACATGGCGATGAGCGGGATGCGGGATCTGTCGATCATCGCCACGCCGCCGGCGCGCCGCCTGGCGGTAAAGACCTTCGTTCGCGAATACGATGCGCTGGTCGTGCGCGAGGCGATCCTGCGTGAAACGCTGCGCGGCGGTCAGGTTTACTACCTGTTTAATGACGTCGAGAACATCCAGAAAGCCGCCGACAAGCTGGCGGAGCTGGTGCCTGAGGCGCGGATCGCCATCGGCCACGGTCAGATGCGGGAGCGCGAGCTGGAGCGGGTGATGAATGACTTCCATCACCAGCGCTTCAATGTGCTGGTGTGCACCACCATCATCGAAACCGGGATCGACATTCCCACCGCCAACACCATCATTATCGAACGCGCCGACCACTTTGGCCTCGCCCAGCTGCACCAGCTGCGCGGCCGCGTTGGCCGCTCCCATCACCAGGCCTATGCCTGGCTGCTGACGCCGCACCCGAAGGCGATGACCACCGATGCGCAAAAGCGCCTCGAAGCCATTGCCTCGCTGGAAGATCTTGGCGCCGGCTTTGCGCTGGCGACCCACGATCTGGAGATCCGCGGCGCCGGGGAGCTGCTGGGCGAAGATCAGAGCGGTCAGATGGAGACCATCGGCTTCTCCCTGTATATGGAGCTGCTGGAGAATGCGGTAGATGCCCTGAAAGCCGGGCGCGAGCCGTCGCTGGAAGATCTCACCAACCAGCAGACGGAAGTCGAACTGCGCATGCCTTCCCTGCTGCCTGATGATTTCATCCCCGACGTCAATACCCGTCTGTCGTTCTATAAGCGCATTGCCAGCGCCAAAAACGAACAGGATCTGGAGGAGATCAAAGTCGAGCTGATCGATCGTTTTGGCCGGCTGCCCGACGCCGCCCGCAATCTGCTGGATATCGCCCGTCTGCGTCAGCAAGCGCAGAAGCTGGGGATCCGTAAGCTGGAGAGCAATGAAAAAGGCGGCGTGATCGAATTTAACGAGAAAAACAACGTCAATCCGGTGTGGTTGATCGGCCTGCTGCAGAAGCAGCCGCAGCACTTCCGCCTGGACGGGCCGACGCGCCTGAAGTTCATGCAGGATCTCGAGGAGCGTAAGACGCGGATGGATTGGGTTCGCCAGTTCATGCGCCAGCTGGAAGAGAACGCCGTCGCCTGATCGCGGGGGAGATACGGCCGGTACGCCGTATCTCCCTTTTCACATATCTGGCAATCTTTACAAACATTTTGCAATCCGCCTGGATTTCCCCACACAGACTCACGCCATAATCTCATCTCCTTTTTCATATAAAAATAACCAGTTATATATTTTGGAGTTATGGTAATGAGAAACCGTTTCCCCCTGGCGCTGGCGCTGGTCGCGCTGGTTGCCGCGCTGGCGCTGCCTGCGCGCGCTAACACCTGGCCCCTTCCCCCGCCGGGCAGCCGGCTGGTGGGGCAGAATCAGTTCCATGTGGTGCAGGATAACGGCGGTTCGCTGGAGGCGATTGCCAAAAAGTACAATGTCGGCTTTCTGGCCCTGCTGCAGGCCAATCCCGGGGTAGACCCCTATGTTCCGCGCGCCGGCAGCGTGCTGACTATCCCCCTGCAGACGCTGCTGCCCGATGCGCCGCGCGAAGGGCTGGTGATCAACCTTGCCGAACTGCGCCTCTACTATTACCCGCCGGGCAAGAATGAAGTGACCGTCTACCCGATCGGCATCGGCCAACTGGGCGGAACCACCATCACACCGACGATGGTCACCACCGTATCCGACAAGCGGGCTAATCCGACCTGGACGCCAACCGCTAACATTCGCGCGCGCTACAAAGCGATGGGGATTGAGCTGCCGGCGGTGGTGCCTGCCGGTCCTGACAACCCGATGGGCCATTACGCTATCCGCCTTGCCGCCTATGGCGGAGTCTATCTCCTGCACGGCACCAATGCCGATTTCGGCATCGGCATGCGCGTCAGCTCCGGCTGTATTCGTCTGCGCGACAACGATATCAAGGCGCTGTACAACGCGATCTCGCCGGGCACGAAGGTGAATATTATCAACACGCCGATTAAGGCGTCGGTGGAGCCGGACGGCCGCCGTCTGGTCGAAATCCACCAGCCGCTGTCTGAGCATATCGATGACGACCCGCAGACCCTGCCTATTACGCTTAACGCGGCCATGAAGGCGTTCAAACAGGCGCCGCAGACCGACGGCACGGTAATGGAGCGCGCGATGAATTACCGCTCGGGCATGCCCATTGACGTTACCCGTCATGCCGACCCTGGTCCGCAGTCGCTGTAACCTCACGCTGCAGAAAACAAAAAACCCGCCTGACGGCGGGTTTTTTGTTGGCAAGGGTCAAACAGGGGTACAACAGGGTCTTACTCATCGCTGACCGGTGAAGGGGGCCGGGCAGCGACGCATCGGGTTTACTTGTAGATAACCGCGGTACCGTGAAGAGTATTCGGACCAGTTACCGAAGTAATACGGTATGAAGTGGCGCCCATTTCATCCGCTTTCTGCGCCAGCTGGTCTTCCAGCGATCCCAGGTTAGTCCCTGCGGACGCAGAGATGGTGCCCACTTTATGCTGGCCGGCTGGGGTGGACTGCACCTCAACAGCGGCAAAGCTGGCGAAAGAGAGGGAGCTAAGCACGGCGGCAATAGCCAGAGTATTAACGGTTTTCATGATTATTATACCTATGCAGATGAATTTTATAGTAGGGTCGTAAGCATTAACTTAACGATCGATAGGTAAATAATAATGTGATCTAAGTCACACGTCAACGCATTTTTATAACGATCGTTTAACTATTTATAAAATGCTTAATTTTCATACGCATATGAATTATTTATTTTTGAACCAACAGCGCTGGCCCCGGCGATCGTTTATTTTTATAATGGCCATTCATCAAACCAACATAGGTACAACGGCATCATGACAACTGACGTTCAAAGTTGCGCCAAAAAAAGCCGTGGCCGACCGAAGGTGTTCGACAGGGATGCGGCGCTGGACAAAGCCATGACACTCTTCTGGCAGCACGGCTATGAGGCGACCTCGCTCGCCGATCTGGTCGAGGCGACAGGAGCAAAAGCCCCCACCCTGTATGCGGAATTTGTGAATAAAGAAGGACTGTTCCGCGCAGTATTGGATCGTTACATTTCGCGCTTTGCCGCGAAGCACGAAGCCGTGCTGTTTGCTGAGGGAAAAACCGTCGATCGGGCGTTGCGCGACTACTTCACCGCGGTCGCCACCTGCTTTACCAGCAAAGAGACGCCGGCCGGCTGCTTTATCATCAATACCTCCGCCGCGCTGGCCGCCTCCTCGACGGATATCGCCAACACCATCAAATCCCGCCATGCGATGCAGGAGCAGGCGCTAACCCAGTTTCTGCAGCAGCGGCAAGCGCAGGGCGAACTGCCCGCGGGCCGCGACGTGGCGCAGCTCGCGCAGTTTCTCAACTGTGTCCTGCAGGGGATGTCCATCAGCGCACGGGAAGGCGCCGATTTCGACAAACTGATGCAAATCACTGACACCACTCTCCGTCTCTGGCCGCTGGTCCTCGAGTCCTGATGCGCCCCGCTTCCGGCGGTATTCTGCCGCCGGAACCGCCCGCCGTTTCGCTTTACCCCCACAAAATAGATTGATTTTTATTACCTTTTCTCACGCAAGATAAACGCAAATGATATTGATTGCGATATTCATTATGTGCAAAATCCTTTTTTGAGTTTTTCCAGATGTTTCGCATTGTAACGAATACCGGCCGACGCCGGCCCATAACAACGACAAAGCAACTTGCTCTTAAAAGGAATGGATATGAAAAAGCGCCTCTGGGTGCTCCACCCTCTGCTGCTGGCCAGCGCGCTGCCTGCGCTGGCGGCTCAGTCTGATGAAGACAGCATCATCGTTAGCGCGAACCGCACCCACCGTACCGTGGCCGAGATGGCCCAAACCACCTGGGTCATTGAGGGCCAGGAGATTGAGCAGCAGGTCCAGGGCGGGAAAGAGTTCAAAGACGTGCTGGCTCAGCTGATCCCGGGCATCGATGTCAGCAGCCAGGGGCGCACCAATTACGGGATGAACATGCGCGGGCGCGCCATCGTCGTGCTGATTGACGGCGTCCGGCTCAACTCCTCACGCACCGACAGTCGCCAGCTCGACGCCATCGATCCGTTCAACATCGAACATATCGAAGTGATCTCCGGGGCGACCTCACTGTACGGCGGCGGCAGTACCGGCGGACTTATCAACATCGTCACCAAAAAAGGGCAGCAGGATCGGCAGGTCGATCTTGAGGTGGGCAGCAAGAGCGGGTTTGCCAACAGCAACGATCATGATGAGCGCGTCGCGGCGGCCGTCAGCGGCGGGACAGACCACGCGTCCGGGCGTTTATCGGTAGCCTATCAGCGTTTCGGCGGCTGGTACGACGGCAACAACGATGCGCTGCTCCTCGATAACACCCAAACGGGGCTCCAGCACTCCGACCGTCTGGACGTCATGGGAACGGGGACGATCGAGATCGACGACAACCGCCAGCTGCAGCTGGTCACCCAGTATTATAAAAGCCAGGGCGATGATGACTATGGCCTGTGGCTCGGAAAGAATATGTCCGCGGTGACCAGCGGCGGCAAAGCGTACACCACCGATGGGCTCAATTCCGATCGTATCCCCGGCACCGAGCGCCATCTGATCAGCCTCCAGTACTCCGATGCCGACTTCTTCGGTCAGAATCTGGTGAGCCAGGTGTACTATCGCGATGAATCCCTCACCTTCTATCCGTTCCCGACGCTCAGCAAAGGCCAGGTCAGCAGTTTCTCCTCGTCGCAGCAGGATACCGATCAGTATGGGGCAAAGCTGACCCTGAACAGTCAGCCGCTGGCGGGCTGGGATCTTACCTGGGGTCTCGACGCCGATCATGAGACCTTCAATGCCAATCAGATGTTCTTCGATCTGCAACAATCGCTGGCTTCCGGCGGGCTGCACAACGAATCGATCTACACCACCGGCCGCTACCCGGGATACAGCATCTCCAACGTCGCGCCGTTCCTGCAGTCAAGCTACGATCTGAACGATATCTTTACCATCAGCGGCGGGGTTCGCTACCAGTGGACCGAAAACCGGGTTGACGACTTTGTCGGCTACGCCCAGCAACAGGATATCGCCAACGGCAAAGCGCGCTCCGCCGACGCCATCAAAGGCGGCAAAACCGATTATGACAACTTCCTGTTTAACGCCGGGATCGTCGCCCATCTGACCGAGCGTCAACAGACCTGGTTTAACTTCTCGCAGGGCGTTGAGCTGCCGGATCCGGGTAAATACTATGGCATCGGGAAATACGGCGCCGCGGTCAATGGTCATCTGCCGCTGCTCTCCAGCGTCAACGTCGATGACTCGCCGCTGCAGGGGATCAAAGTTAACTCGTATGAGCTGGGCTGGCGCTACACCGGCGATAACCTGCGCACCCAGCTGGCGGCGTATTACTCGACTTCGGATAAGACCATCGTGGTCAACCGTACCGACATGACCATCGATGTTCAGTCCGACAAGCGGCGTATTTACGGCGTTGAGGGAGCGGTCGATTACTTTATTCCGGACAGCGACTGGAGCGTCGGCGGCAACTTCAACGTGCTGAAATCACAGGTGCAGACCGATGGCCGCTGGCAAAAATGGGACGTCACCCTCGCCTCGCCGTCCAAAGCCACCGCCTGGGTAGGCTGGGCGCCGGATCCGTGGAGCCTGCGCGTGCAGAGCCAGCAGGTGTTTGACCTCAGCGACGCCGCCGGCAACAAGCTGGAAGGCTATAATACCGTCGATTTTATCGGCAGTTACGCGCTGCCGGTGGGGAAACTGACCTTCAGTATCGAAAACCTGCTTAACGAAGATTATGTCACCATCTGGGGCCAGCGCGCGCCGCTGCTCTACAGCCCAACCTACGGCAGCTCGTCGCTGTATGAATACAAAGGCCGTGGCCGTACCTTCGGTCTGAATTACGCGTTAACTTTCTGACAAAAAAAGCCCCTCAGCCTGAGCGATTGAGGGGCTAATCATTACACAAATCTGTTTTTAGATTTTGTTATTCAGGACCAGCTGGCCGTTGTTGTCCAGCGGGATCTGGCTGCCAGGATCGTGATCCATACGGATTTTCCCCTGCTGATCGCCTATCTTATAGGTCACATCGTAGCCCAGCATTTTGTCGGATTTGTCATACACCGTTTTGCAGCGCTGCTGCGTGGTGGTGTAGGTGTCGTTATCCTGCATCGCGCCCTGGATCTGGTTACCGGCATAGCCGCCGCCCAGTGCGCCCACCACCGTCGCCACGCTGCGTCCGTGACCGCCGCCGAACTGGTGGCCAATCACCCCGCCCGCCACCGCGCCCAGCACGGAACCGGCGATGCGGTTTTCATCCTGTACCGGACGACGATGGGTCACGGTGACATTACGGCATTCCTGGCGCGGCGTTTTCACGGTTTCTTTAATCGGTGTACTGGAGACCACTTGCGCATACTGCGGGCCGCGATCTAACACGTTGAGACCAGCGACAGCTGCAACGCCCAGCGCGGCAGCCACGCCTATCCCTATACCCGCCAACATAGATTTATTCACGGGAGATCCTCCTTTGTTGCTGTTGATACAATTTTGCAACCGGACCCGGCAAGGCGCAAATCAGATAGCGGATGAAAAGTGCGAGAATTCGCTGCAAATCAAAGGGATTCAGAGGATTCCGAGCGGGATCCCCGCCGGTTCAGCAGAAGAGCCCGGAGGCGCCGCCAGGGCGAGCTCCGGGTCGGGGTAGCGATTAGTGCAGCTTGAGACGCGGGCGAATGATGCGGTTGATGCGGCCAACCAGCATCATCAGGCCGGTTTTGAAATAGCCGTGCAGGGCGATCTGGTGCATACGGTACAGGGAGATGTACACGAAGCGCGCAATGCGCCCTTCCACCATCATCGAGCCGCGCATCAGGTTGCCCATCAGGCTGCCGACGGTGGAATAATTGGACAGCGACACCAGCGAGCCATGGTCTTTATAGGTATACGCCTTCAGCGGTTTGCCTTTCATCTGCGCGAGGATGTTATTCAGCGCGCAGGTGGCCATCTGGTGCGCCGCCTGAGCACGCGGTGGCACAAACCCGCCTTCCGGACGGGCGCAGGAGGCGCAGTCGCCGATGGCGAAAATATCCGCGTCGCGGGTGGTCTGCAGCGTCGGCTCAACCACCAGCTGATTGATACGGTTGGTTTCCAGGCCGCCGATCTCTTTCATGAAATCTGGCGCTTTGATCCCGGCCGCCCAGACCATCAGATCCGCTTCAATATATTCGCCATCTTTGGTGTGCAGGCCGCCCGCATCGGCGCTGGTGACCATGGTCTGCGTCAGCACCCGTACGCCCAGCTTGGTCAGCTCATTGTGCGCCGCGCCGGAAATGCGCGGCGGCAGCGCAGGCAGAATGCGTTCGCCCGCTTCGACCAGCGTGACGTTCAGCGCTTCGTTGGTCAGCCCTTTGTAACCGTAGCTGTGCAGCTGTTTCACGGCATTATGCAACTCAGCGGAGAGTTCCACGCCGGTGGCGCCGCCGCCGACGATGGCAATGTTCACTTTACCGTTAGCGCCAAGGTTCGCGGAGTACTTAAGGAACAGGTTGAGCATCTCCTGATGGAAACGACGCGCCTGATGCGGGTTGTCGAGGAAAATGCAGTTCTCTTTCACCCCAGGGGTGTTGAAGTCATTCGAGGTACTGCCCAGCGCCATCACCAGCGTGTCGTACGGCAGTTTACGCTCAGCCACCAGCAGCTCGCCTTTTTCATTGCGCAGTTCGCCGAGGGTGATGGTCTTCCCTTCGCGATTGATATCGACCACCGACCCCAGCTGGAACTGGAAGCCGTGGTTGCGGGCATGGGCCAGATAGCTCAGCGCATCAACGCCTTCATCCAGAGAACCGGTGGCCACTTCGTGCAGCAGCGGCTTCCACAGATGGCTGTGGTTACGGTCCACCAGGGTGATTTTCGCTTTCTTATGGCGCCCTAACTTTTTCCCCAGCTGAGTTGCCAGTTCCAGTCCGCCTGCGCCGCCACCCACAATTACGATTTTTTTCAATGGCGTAGTCATGTGTACCCCTAAAATTATTAACCAATTGTTAAATAAAAGTTATTAAAATAGCCTTTATTTAACAACAAGTTACGTCAATGAAACCATTCAGCACTGTCGAGAATACCATGAACGGTGCATTGGTCATACCAAAATTGATGTGCATCAAGTTTTGTCGCGTATTTTTTCAGCGAAACCAATAAGTGTAGACATGAAAAAACCCGCGCGGTGAACCCGGCGCGGGTTTGGAGACAGGGGAAAAGGCTTAACCGAGGGTTTTAAACGCTTTCAGCCGCTGCAGGTGCGGCGAGATGTTTTTAAACTTATGGGTCTGCTCTTCATCCCAGATAATTTCATAATAGTGGTGCAGAAGGTCGGCGGAACGCTGGCTGTCCAGCGCTTCGTCCTGCCGGGAAAGCACCACCAGGCAGCGATCGCGGTTCTTCTCGCGAAAGTTGGTCACGCACTTGGTGGCGATGTCAGCATACTCTTCCGGTCGGTCGATTTTGCCTTCCATATTCTCATGCGGAAACAGGTTCGGATTGAACACCGCCTGACGAATATCGCACAGGAAACCAATCCGCTCAGCCCAGTAACCGCCGAGTCCAACGCCGCAGATCAGCGGCCGGTCATCGGCGGTAAGCTGCAGCATTTTATCGACCTCTTTCAGCAAATGCTGCATGTCGTGCTTGGGGTGGCGCGTGCTGTAGCTTATCAACCGCACGTCAGGGTCAATAAACTGCAACTGCATCACTTTCTCGTGGTTACCGGGGCTGTTCGAGTCAAAACCGTGTAAATAGATAATCATCGCATCCTCACCAGACAACAACGCCCCGCAGAGCGTTACGCGGACTTCGCCTCTTGCCAGCGCGCATGAAGCTGCTCCAGCTGGGCACTCACCGTTTTCCAACGGGCTGAATCCCTTAACTCCTGACGGGAAAAGGAACCTTTATGATACAATTTCGTAACACGCTCTGCTTTGATCGGCGACAGGTTATCCAGCACACTGACCGCGCCCTTACGATTATTGCAGACCAGTATCATATCGCAACCGGCGTCGAGCGATGCCTGGCCGCGTTCGGCATAGCTGCCCATGATCGCCGCCCCTTCCATCGACAAATCGTCGGAGAAAATCACCCCGTCGAAGCCCAGCTCGCCGCGCAGCACCGTCTTCAGCCAGTACGCTGAACCGCTGGCCGGGCGCGGATCGAGCTCCGGATAAATTACATGCGCCGGCATAATGGCATCCAGACGCTGCTCAGCGATAAGGCTTTTGAATACCGCCATATCGTGGTCGCGGATGACCGATGCCGGACGCGGATCGAATGGGGTTTCTTTATGCGAATCGGCAGTCACCGCCCCGTGTCCCGGGAAGTGTTTGCCGGTGGTTTTCATCCCCGCGGCGTGCATGCCGTCAATGAAGTGACGCGCCATCGTCAGCGCTTTCTGCGGATCTTCATGATAAGAACGTTCGCCGATCGCGGCGCTGATATGGCCGACGTCCAGCACTGGCGCAAAGCTAATATCGATGTCCATGGCGATCATTTCGCTGGCCATCAGCCAGCCGGCCTCGGCGGCCAGTTTGCCCCCCTCTTCCATCCCCAGCAGCGCGGCGAAAGACTGGGCCGCCGGTAAACGGGTAAAGCCTTCGCGAAAACGCTGAACGCGTCCCCCTTCCTGATCGACCGCCACCACCAGATGGTTACGGGAGGCTTCGCGGATCTGGCGCACCAGCTCCCGCAGCTGCGCCGGATCGTGATAATTTCGGGTGAAGAGGATCAACCCTCCCACCAGCGGATGCGCCAGAATCTCTCGCTCTTCCGCATCCAGTTCATACCCTTCAACATCCAACATCACTGGGCCCACACTGACCTCTCTTATCCTTTGCGTTCGTTGTCTAACTGACACCATGTTTCATCTGCCAGCGTGATAAATTGCCGATCCCCGCTCTGCCGCCAGCGCATTTCATACCAGCCCGCCATCAGCAGCAGTACCCACGGACGCCAGCGCGCCACCTGCCGCCATAGCTGCTGCGGGTCGATGGCCGCCCGCCGGGCATACGCCATCACCAGCTGGCGGCGCTCGCCCGGGGCGATCCATACGGCGGCCAGCTCCAGCGCGATATCGCCATCGCCGGCATATTCCCAGTCGATCAGCTTCAGACCGGCGTCGCTGTGGATAATATTGCCGGCATGGACGTCCATATGCAGCGGCGCCAGGCGCAGAGGACGAGGCTCGCCCCGGCGGCACAGCCGCTGATGCCAGCGTAACCAGCGCGGCGTGCGCCGGGCCGGATCGCTCCTCTGCCAGTACTGCGCCAGCAGCGGCCCGAGACTAACACGCCAGCCGAACCGCGGTTGCTGATGCAAATCATACAATAAGGCAGACAGCTGCGGGCAGTCAGGTAACTCGCTTTTCACCTCACCCGCGCAATACTCCACCACCATCCAGCAGGGCGAGTAAAACAGGGGGTTGGGCGCCAGCCTGGCAGGCAGCCGGCGCAGCGCGCGATACTGACGGCGAAAATAACAGGCAGCGGCAGACGGGTCGTGCGGCTGACGCAGCACTCGTCGCCGGTCGCCGTCGCTGATAATCACACTGCCGCCGCTGAGGCCGGTCTGGCTCAGCGAGGCGACAGGATGATAGTGGGGAAAGAAGCGCGACAAGAGCTCGTCGCGCGTTAGCTTATTGTTGCTGAACAGCACCTTTACCTGACCAGATAATCTCGCCGGTTTGCACCAGCATCAACTGCATCTTCAGCTCAGGCGCGTTGACGTTGCCGGTGGCATTGGAGTAAAGCACATACTGCGCGCCCACGTTGCGGGCGATGCCCATGGCTTTGCTGCGGCTGCCGAGGCTGTCCTGCGGCGACAGGCCCAGCTGCTGCTTGGCGACCGCCAGCTGCTGCGGTGAAACAAGGGTAAATTTGCCGTTGCCCGCCAGCGCGTTGCGTAACGCGGTGGTAGCTTCTCCGGCATTCAGCGAACCGTTGGTGCGGTTGTTCACGCTGTCAACCAGCAGAATACTGCCGGCATTGACCCCGCCCGCCTGCAGCATCTGTCCCACCATCGGCTGCACCGCGCCGTTCCAGTCATAATGACGCACGCGCGGCGCCGGCTGACCCGACTGCTGATCCTGATGCTCAATCGGTCCTGGCTGCGACGGGACGGATGGCACCGCCGGTACCGTCGGCACCGTGGGCTGCGGCTGCGCAGGCTGCTGCGGCTGCGGTTTGGCCTCTTCTACCGGCGCGGGCTGCTCACGCAGCCCCGCACAGCCTGCGAGGAATATCGCCAGTGCTGTGATTAACGCATAGCGACACATTTTCATCATTATAATTACCCCTTACAGATAAAGATAAAGGCGGGCCTTATGCGCCCCCAGGATATTGGCGCTGCCATACAACGTCACCGAGGAGCGAGCCGGAACCACGATGGTGCGCGGCGCCTCCAGAGGGTGCATCTCCAGCCCTCGGGCGTCATACCAGAAAAAACGATAATGCACAGTGACCGGCTGTTGGCGCTCGTTATACAGCGTAGAGGAGGCGGTGGCCTGGATCTCCGTCGCCACGACGACAGGCTCGCTGGCGCTGATCCCGGCGGCCAGCACGCTCGACTCCATCACCAGCGCCTGCTGGTCAGAAACCGGGATCTCCGGATGTGAACTACAACCGGCCAGCAGCCCCGCCGCCAGACACACGCCCAAAAGGGTCCTGAGCATGACGTTAGCCTTTGTGCGCCAGCATCGGACCCAGCGGACGACCGCCCAGCAGATGCATATGGATATGGTAAACTTCCTGGCCGCCGTGACGGTTGCAGTTGACGATCAACCGGTAGCCATCGTCGGCGAGGCCTTCATCGCGGGCAATCTTCGCCGCGACGGTCATCATCCGGCCCAGGGCCAGTTCATGTTCAGTGGTAACGTCATTTACGGTAGGAATCAGAACGTTCGGGACAATCAGAATGTGGGTGGGCGCCTGCGGGGAGATGTCGCGAAAAGCGGTCACAAGCTCATCCTGATAAACCATATCCGACGGGATCTCCCGGCGAATGATTTTGCTGAAAATCGTTTCTTCTGCCATGACTGATTCCTTATTAGTTTTATCCCGTACGCTGGCCTGCTTCTGCAGATAAACGCGGACGCACAGGTTCCGGTAAGAGTATGAGCGACATCCTCCCTCTCTTTCAACCTGAAAGCTCTTTTTCTTATTCAACTATGGACTTAGCTGCTGAGGGAATAAGCATTTGGCGGACAGTTTGCGGGGTTATCGCCTCTGGAAGGCCGATCTGGTCACGTAAAAAAGGCAGCCAGTTGGCTGCCTTAGTCTCCCCGATACTACGTCTTAACTGTTACGGATGTACTCATCCATTTCAGTTTTCAGGTTATCGGACTTGGTACCGAAGATGGCCTGTACGCCAGAACCTGCCACTACCACGCCAGCGGCGCCCAGTTTTTTCAGGCCAGCCTGGTCAACTTTCGCTACATCCGCCACGCTAACACGCAGACGAGTAATACATGCGTCGAGGTTGGTGATGTTCTCTTTACCGCCGAAAGCGGCGACCAGAGCCGGAGCCATCTCGCTGGTTGCGCCAGCTTTGCTCTCTTCGGTGGTATCTTCACGACCCGGGGTTTTCAGATCCAGGGCTTTAATCAGCACGCGGAAAATGACGTAGTACACGATCGCATAGCAGATACCGACGATCGGGAACAGCCACAGCTTGCTGCTGTTACCGGACAGCACGATAAAGTCGATCAGGCCATGAGAGAACGAGGTACCGTCACGCATACCCAGCAGGATACAGATCGGGAACGCCAGACCCGCCAGGATGGCATGGATAACGTACAGGATCGGCGCCACGAACATGAACGAGAACTCGATCGGCTCGGTGATACCGGTCAGGAACGAGGTCAGCGCGGCGGAGATCATGATACCGCCCACTTTGGCGCGGTTTTCCGGTTTAGCAGAGTGCCAAATCGCGATAGCCGCTGCCGGCAGACCGTACATTTTGAACAGGAAGCCGCCAGACAGTTTGCCCGCAGTCGGGTCGCCTGCCATGTAGCGCGGGATATCGCCGTGGAAAACCTGACCCGCCGCGTTGGTGTATTCGCCGATCTGCATCTGGAAAGGAACGTTCCAGATGTGGTGCAGACCAAACGGCACCAGGCAACGCTCGATGAAACCGTAGATACCAAACGCCACCACCGGGTTCTGATAAGCAGCCCATTGGGAGAAGGTCTGGATCGCGGAACCGATCGGCGGCCAAATGAAGGAGAGGATCACGCCGGTGAAGATAGCGGCCAGACCAGAGATAATCGGTACAAAGCGCTTGCCCGCAAAGAAGCCGAGATATTCTGGCAGCTTGATGCGATAGAAGCGGTTGAACATGTACGCGGCGATAGCACCGGAGATAATACCGCCAAGCACGCCGGTATCAGCCAGGTGTTTTGCCGCAATCTCGTCAGCAGGTAAATGCAGCACCAGCGGCGCAACCACCGCCATGGTTTTCACCATGATGCCGTAAGCTACGACTGCAGCCAGTGCGGATACACCGTCGTTATTGGTGAAGCCGAGGGCCACACCGATAGCGAAGATCAGCGGCATGTTGGCGAAAACAGAACCGCCTGCTTCTGCCATAACGTGGGAGACCACGGCTGGCAGCCAGCTGAAGTTTGCGGAACCGACGCCCAGCAGGATACCTGCGATAGGCAGTACGGATACCGGCAGCATCAGCGATTTACCGACCTTCTGCAGGTTAGCAAATGCATTCTTAAACATAATTGAGAGTGCTCCTGAGTATTTGGTACTTTTTTACGTTTTCACGCATTGGCCCGGGGGGAGAACCGCGCCGTGGACAGGACATCTAAGCGCCCTTTATTTATTACACAGAGTAAAATAATTAACGGGATGATTGTTTGACGGCTATCACGTTTCAATCAGCCTTCCGGTAAAAATTTACATCAGCTTACATAAGTTGTATCCAGATGTTGCCAAAAAACCTTCACCGCCACTTTTGTGGCGGTGAACTTTACTCGCTTTGGCTATTAATTACGAGCCTTAAAATAATAAGCAGATCAAGCAGGTTGCAAGCGGGCGGGGTCAATGTGGAACAGCGTGGCAAAATTGTCGGTGGTCTGCTGAGCCAGTTGCTCCAGCGACACACCCTTCAGTACCGCCATGTATTCAGCAACGTCACGAACCATCGCCGGCTGGTTCTCTTTGCCGCGATGGGGTACCGGCGCCAGGTACGGTGAATCGGTCTCCACCAGCAGACGATCCAGCGGAACATAGCGCGCCGCATCGCGCAGTTGCTCGGCGTTACGGAAAGTGACGATACCGGAAAACGAGATATAGAACCCCATGTCGAGCAGCTTACCCGCCGTCTCCCTGTCCTCAGTGAAACAGTGTAGTACGCCTCCGCAATCCGTCACCTTTTCTTCACGTAAAATGGCCAGGGTATCGGCGCGAGCGTCACGGGTATGCACGATCACTGGCTTATTCAGCTCCCGGCCGATGCGGATATGGTCACGGAATGAGGTTTGCTGCTGGGCTTTGGTTTCCGGGGTATAAAAATAATCCAGCCCGGTCTCTCCCATCGCGACGACGCCCTCTTCCGCCGCCAGCGTGCGCAGCGTCTCCACCTCGTAGGGCTCGTCCTGGTTTAACGGGTGCACGCCACAGGAGAAAACGACATTGTCACGCCTTCCTACCAGCTCGCGCATACTGCGGTAGCCAGGCAGCGTCGTGGCGACCGCCAGGCAAAATTTCACATCGCGCGCGGCCGCTTTTGCCAGCACGTCATCGACGTTTTTGTGCAGAGTTTGATAATCCAGACCATCAAGATGGCAGTGGGAGTCGACTAAAAACATAATGTCTCACTCAGAGGTGGGAGACGGGTAAAACCGTCCCGGGTTGCAGGTAATGTTCCCAGCGCAGCAGGCGCTCGGTGAGCAGCAGTTCGCGGTTGACGCCGACGACGTTCAGCAATTGCTCGCGGCAGGTACAGACGTCATGGGCAATCGCCTGCAGCCGGGAGGCGGGCAGACTATGCGCCAACTGCTCCAGCAGCGGCCAGACATCCGGATTACTCACCAGGGCAATTCCCTGCTGTCGTTTTTGCGCATCGACCAGCAGCGATGCCAGCCAGTGCAGGCGAACCGCCGCCTGTTCATGATTGAGTATTGGCAGCAGCGCCAGCCAGTCACCGCTCGCCAGCGTGGTCGCCAGCGCCTGATACAGCTGCTGTCGCGCCGTCCACTGCGGCTCCTTAAGCAGCTCAAGCGCGGCGGCCGGCGCGCTGGCGCACAGACGTAACGCGGTCAGCAGCGCCTCCTGCGGCAGGTTCACCTCACGCTCCAGCCAGGCCAGGGCATAAGATTCCGTCGGCGGCGACAGGTGGTGCAGGCGGCAGCGACTGCGCAGAGTGGTCAGCAGACGCGCCGGCTCCTCGCAGGCGAGGAAGAACCAGGTATTTTCCGGCGGCTCCTCCAGCGTTTTCAGCAACGCGTTGGCGGCGGCATCGGTCAGCAAGGCGGCATCGCTAATCCATACCACCTTCGCCCCACCGAGGCGCGCGCGCTCATAGAGCTTGTCGTTGACATCGCGCACCGCGTCAATACCCAGCGCGCTTTTGCCTTTCTCGGGGCTCAGCGGGTAGTAATCGGGGTGCGTACCGGCCTGCATCAGCTGGCAGCTGTGGCAGTGACCGCAGCTTTTATGCCCTTCGGGCTGGCGGCACATCAGGAAGCGGCACAGCGCATAAATCAACGCCTCGCCGCCCATCCCGCTCAGGGATTGTAACAGTAAGGCGTGGTGGCCTCGTCCGGCCTGATAGCTACCGACCAGTTGCTCGAACGAGGGGCGCAGCCACGGATACCATTTCATGCCGGTTGCTCCGCCATCCACTGGACGATCGTGGCGCGAATATCGCGCGCGACGGCATCCAGCGGCTGCGTCGCGTCCACCGTGCGGATAGAAGGATCCGCCGCGGCCAGCTCAAGGTAGCGCGCACGGGTACGATTGAAGAAGTTCATGGACTCCTGCTCAATGCGATCCAGTTCGCCGCGGGCGCGGGCGCGCCGCAGCCCCACTTCCGGCGTGACGTCGAGGTACAGCGTCAAATTAGGTCGAAAATCGCCGAGAACGGCATCACGCAGCGTCGCCAGCATCGTGCGGTCAATCCCCCTGCCGCCGCCCTGATAGGCCTGAGTGGAGAGATCGTGACGATCGCCGATCACCCACTGGCCGCGAGCCAGAGCAGGCTTAATCACGGTCTCCACCAGCTGGACGCGCGCCGCGTAAAACATCAGCACTTCCGCTTTATCGTTAATCACTTCATCGCCCGTGGACTGGATATCCAGCACCAGGCTACGCAGTTTTTCGGCAAGGATTGTGCCCCCCGGCTCACGGGTAAACACCATATCGTGAATACCTGCCGACTGCAGCGTCTCCACCACCAGTTGACGTGCGGTGGTCTTCCCGGCGCCCTCCAGCCCCTCGATGACGATATAGTTACTGCGCATTTTTTTCCTTAAGTACTTTCAGATAGTCCTGCACCGCGCGGTTATGGCTGACCAGGTTTGTGGTAAACGTATGGCCCCCTTTCCCGTCGGCGACAAAATAGAGGTATGGCGTTTTCGCCGGATGGGCGGCCGCCTTCAGCGACGCTTCGCCCGGCACCGCAATAGGGCCTGGCGGCAGGCCGCTGATGGTATAGGTATTGTACGCGGTCGGCGTCTCCAGATCCTTACGCGTTAACTTACCATTATACCCTTCGCCCATCCCGTAGATCACCGTTGGATCAGTCTGTAAACGCATGCCGATGCGCAGGCGGTTGATAAACACCGACGCGACGCGATCGCGCTCTTCCGCCACCGCGGTCTCTTTCTCAATAATCGAGGCCATGGTCAACAGCTGATTCTGATCGTCATAGGGCAGATTATCCATCCGTCCTTCCCAGACCTTCGCCACTTCGGTGACCATTTTCTGATGCGCGCGCTTGAGGATGGCGATGTCGCTGGTATTGGCGGTGTACATCCAGGTATCCGGCCAGAACCAACCTTCCACCCAGTCGGCGTGGTCAAGACCTAAAGCCTTAGCCACCGTCGCGTAGCTATCGTCTTCAAGCGTGTGCTTCACGTAGGGGGCATCGCGCAGCTGACGAAGGTAGTCGCTGACGCGCATGCCTTCGACAAAGCGCAGCGGAAACTGCGCCTCTTTGCCGCTGGCCAGCAGCTGCAGCATTTCGCGCACCGTCATTTGCGGCGTGAAGCGATAGGTCCCGGCCTTAAAGTGAGACAGCTCAGGCTCCATCCGCAGCAGCCACTGGAACACGCGCGGACGATTGATCACCTTCTCGCGATAGAGATCCTGCCCCAGCGCCAGCCGGCCGGTGCCGGCTTCGAGGGTAAAGATGGTCTCTTCTTTAATCAGCAGCTTGCTGTCCGCCAGCTGGCGTACCTTCCACATTCCTGCCGCCGCGGCGATGCCCAACAGCACGACCAGCAACAGGATAAAACGTAACATTTTCTTCATACTAACCAGACAGCTCACACAAAGGGGCTAAAAAATGGTAAAGCTCGCGAGAGGACCAGACGGTCTCCTCCCAGCGACGAACCGGCACCAGCGGCATAAGCGCATTGCAGATCAGCACTTCATCGGCCTCCCGCAACGTCTCGGGACGCGCTGTCACTTCGACAACGCGAAACGTCGATGGTGCCAGCTGCGCGATACAGCGCTGCCGCATTATGCCGTTGACCCCGGCATAATCGAGTCGCGGAGTAAAGACATCCCGTCCCTGACGCCAGAATAAATTCGCGGCACAGCATTCCGTAAGCCACCCGTCACTGTCAAGGACCAGCGCCTCATCGGCGTCCGTCTGTTCAAGATGAGAGCGGATCAGCACCTGCTCCAGACGATTAAGATGCTTCAGACCGGCCAGCCAGGGGTTGCGCCCCAGGGTCACCGGGCTCCGGGTCAGGGTAATGCCCTCCTCCCGCCAGCGCGCGTAGTGCGCCGGAAGCGAAGAGACGCTCAGAATGCGGGTGGGCGACGCGCAGCCCGCCGTGCTGTATCCCCTCCCCCCGACGCCGCGGGTGAGGACCACCTTAAGCACACCCTGGGCGTGCGGCCGAGCCAGACGCTGCATCTCGTCGCTCAACGTCAGCCAGTCGTCAAATGGGATGCGTAATTTTTCGCAGGTCGTCTGCAAACGCTGCAGATGGGCGTCCAGTAACGCAACCTGCCCGTGCTGTATACGGGCGGTGGTAAAACAACCGTCGCCAAACTGGACGGCGCGATCGTTCGCCGAAAGCGTGTCCTGTTCAACGCCATTTATCAAGAACATAAAGGACTCCTTTTCACAGGTCGGTGAGTGTCTCAGGACACGGAGCAGAGGACAAGCGGAGAAAGCCGAATAAAAAAGGCCCGACGAACGGGCCTTTTGTTAAAGCAGTACCGGGGCAAGCCCTGTCACACTTTTTTGAAGATCAGCGAACCATTAGTGCCGCCGAAGCCGAAGGAGTTGCACAGGGTGTACTCCATACCGGAAACCTGACGCGCTTCGTGCGGAACGAAGTCGAGGTCGCAGCCCTCATCCGGGTTGTCGAGGTTGATCGTCGGCGGAACCGCCTGATCGCGCAGCGCCAGGATAGAGTAAATCGACTCTACCGCCCCTGCCGCGCCCAGCAGATGCCCGGTCATGGATTTGGTGGAGCTCACCATTACGCGGCTCGCCGCATCGCCGAAGACAGACTTAACCGCCTGCGCTTCCGCTTTATCGCCAGCCGGCGTCGAGGTGCCGTGGGCATTGACGTAGCCGATCTGGCCCGGTTCGATGCCCGCATCGCGAATGGCATTCACCATCGCCAGCGCGGCGCCCGCGCCATCTTCCGGCGGTGACGTCATGTGGTAAGCATCGCTGCTCATGCCGAAGCCGACGATCTCGGCGTAGATTTTCGCGCCGCGTTTTTTCGCATGCTCGTACTCTTCCAGCACCACCATGCCCGCGCCGTCGCCCAGCACGAAGCCGTCGCGATCTTTATCCCACGGACGGCTTGCCGCCTGCGGGTTGTCATTGCGCGTGGAGAGCGCCCGCGCTGCGCCAAAGCCGCCCACGCCAAGCGGGGTACTGGCTTTTTCCGCACCGCCTGCCACCATCGCATCGGCATCGCCATAGGCGATGATGCGCGCAGCCTGACCGATGTTGTGCACGCCTGAAGTACAGGCGGTCGCGATGGAGATACTTGGTCCACGCAGACCAAACATGATAGTCAGATGCCCGGCCACCATGTTAACAATTGTGGAGGGAACGAAGAATGGGCTGATCTTACGCGGTCCGCCGTTGACCAGCGAACTGTGGTTTTCTTCGATCAAGCCGAGACCGCCAATACCGGAGCCGATTGCGGCGCCAATACGGGTAGCATTCTCTTCCGTCACTTCAAGGCCAGAATCCTGCATGGCCTGAACGCCAGCGACAATTCCATATTGAATGAAGGCATCCATCTTGCGCTGCTCTTTGCGCGAGATGATGTCATCACAGTTAAAATCCTTTACTAAGCCAGCAAATTTCGTTGCATAGGCGCTAGTATCGAAATGGTCGATCAGGCTGATGCCACTCTGACCGGCAAGGAGAGCTTTCCAGGTAGACTCTACGGTATTGCCGACAGGAGACAACATGCCCAGTCCGGTCACAACTACACGACGCTTAGACACGTTTGTCCTCCAGGGAGGGAAAATAGATTCTTGTGGGACAAAAAAAGATAAAACTCAGGCGGTCGAATGACCGCCTGGAGATGTTCACTTACGCCTGGTGGCCGTTGATGTAATCAATGGCAGCCTGAACGGTGGTGATTTTCTCAGCTTCTTCGTCCGGAATCTCAGTATCAAACTCTTCTTCCAGAGCCATTACCAGCTCAACGGTGTCAAGAGAATCAGCGCCCAGGTCTTCAACGAAGGAAGCATTGTTGGTAACTTCTTCCTGCTTAACGCCCAGCTGCTCGCCGATAATTTTCTTAACGCGTTCTTCGATAGTGCTCATACTCTTAAATTTCCTATCAAAACTCGCTTTCGCGATGGTTTTCGTAGTGTATAAAATGTTGAAAAATTTGCAACTAAATCCCGGCAGGTCTTACCACGATTTTGCGCTATTTTGAGGCCGTTTGCCCTAAGAACGCAAATCTTTTCGCACAAAACCGCACACAGAACCGTGCGAAGTGCGCGGTTCCTGAACGTTTTGCACAAATCTCGGTCAGACCATGTACATTCCGCCGTTGACGTGCAGGGTTTCACCAGTGATGTAACTTGCTTCGTCAGAGGCTAAAAATGCCACCGCGCTGGCGATTTCATTTGGGGTGCCAAGGCGCCCCGCAGGAACTGCCGCCAGCGTACCCGCACGCTGCTCATCGGTCAGCGCACGCGTCATGTCCGTTTCAATAAAGCCCGGAGCAACAACGTTTACAGTAATACCGCGTGACGCAACTTCACGCGCCAGTGATTTACTGAAGCCGATCAGACCCGCTTTCGCCGCAGCGTAGTTGGCCTGACCCGCATTTCCCATGGTACCAACCACAGAACCGATAGTGATAATACGTCCATGACGCTTTTTCATCATAGCGCGCATTACCGCTTTTGACAGACGGAAAACCGATGACAGGTTGGTTTCGATAATATCGTTCCACTCGTCGTCTTTCATGCGCATTAACAGGTTGTCGCGAGTGATCCCGGCATTATTCACCAGGATATCCACTTCGCCAAACTCTGCGCGCACATTTTCCAGAACAGATTCAATAGATGCCGGGTCGGTCACATTCAACATCAGACCTTTACCGTTGGCGCCTAAATAGTCGCTGATCGCCTGCGCGCCGCTTTCGCTGGTCGCAGTACCGATAACTTTCGCGCCGCGGGCGACGAGCGTTTCAGCGATGGCGCGGCCAATACCGCGGCTTGCACCGGTAACCAGCGCGATTTTTCCTTCAAAACTCATGGTTTTCCTCTTTTATTGCTCAAGCGCCGCAGACATCGCCGCCGGCTCGTTAAGCGCGGAAGCGGTCAGGGTGTCAACAATACGTTTGGTCAGGCCGGTGAGGACTTTACCCGGGCCAACCTCATACAGATGCGTGACGCCCTGAGCAGCCATAAACTCAACGGTTTTGGTCCACTGAACCGGGCTATACAGCTGGCGTACCAGCGCGTCGCGAATGGCGTCCGGCGCGGTTTCGCACTTCACGTCGACGTTATTTACCACCGGAATCGTCGGCGCGTTGAAGGTGATGTTCTGCAGCTCAAGCGCCAGTTTTTCCGCAGCGGGCTTCATCAGCGCACAGTGGGAGGGCACGCTCACCGGCAGCGGCAGCGCGCGTTTAGCGCCCGCGGCTTTACAGGCGGCGCCTGCGCGTTCGACGGCCTCTTTGTGACCGGCGATAACCACCTGTCCCGGGGAATTGTAGTTCACCGGAGAGACAACCTGCCCTTCGGCCGAGTCTTCACAGGCTTTGGCAATAGCCGCGTCGTCCAGACCGATAATCGCTGACATGGCGCCGGTACCTTCCGGTACGGCTTCCTGCATGAATTTGCCGCGCAGTTCAACCAGGCGAACGGCATCAGCGAAAGCGATAACGCCCGCGCAAACCAGCGCGGAGTATTCGCCAAGGCTGTGGCCTGCCAACAGCGCCGGCGCTTTGCCGCCCTGCTGCTGCCAGACGCGGTACAGCGCCACGGAGGCGGTCAGCAGCGCCGGCTGGGTCTGCCAGGTCTTATTCAGTTCTTCTGCCGGGCCCTGTTGCGTCAGCGCCCACAGATCGTAACCCAACGCTGCGGAAGCTTCACCGAAGGTCTCTTCAATGACTGGCCAGGTCGCCGCCATATCGGCCAGCATGCCTACGGCCTGAGAGCCCTGTCCCGGGAACACAAAAGCAAATTGCGTCATGTTTAAATCCTTATACTAAAAACGAACCAGCGCGGAACCCCAGGTGAAACCGCCACCAAAGGCTTCCAGCAAAATCAGCTGCCCACGTTGAATGCGGCCATCGCGGACGGCCTCATCCAGCGCGCAAGGGACTGACGCCGCGGAGGTGTTGCCATGGCGGTCGAGGGTCACTACGACGTTATCCATCGACATGCCCAGTTTCTTCGCCGTCGCGCTGATGATCCGCAGGTTTGCCTGATGCGGCACCAGCCAGTCCAGCGCTGAACGTTCAAGATTGTTCGCGGCCAGCGTCTCATCAACGATATGCGCTAACTCGGTGACCGCCACTTTGAAGACTTCATTACCGGCCATCGTCAGATAGATCGGATTTTCCGGATCGACGCGATCGGCGTTCGGCAGGGTCAGCAGTTCGCCATAGCTACCGTCAGCATGCAGATGCGTCGAGATAATGCCAGGCTCTTCGGAGGCGCCCAGCACCACCGCGCCGGCGCCATCGCCGAAAATAATAATCGTCCCGCGATCGGCCGGATCGCAGGTGCGCGCCAGCACATCAGCGCCAACGACCAGCGCATAATCCACCGCGCCGTTTTTCACATACTGATCGGCGACGCTCAGCGCATAGGTGAAACCGGCGCAGGCGGCCGCGACGTCAAACGCCGGGCAGCCTTTGACGCCCAGCATAGACTGAATCTGGCAAGCCGAACTCGGAAACGCGTGCGTGCCGGAGGTGGTCGCAACGATGATCAGACCAATTTGCTCCGCGGACACCCCCGCCATCGCCAGCGCCTGCTTTGCGGCTTCAAAGCCCATCGTAGCAACTGTTTCATGCGCTGCGGCAATACGACGCTCACGGATACCTGTGCGGGTGACAATCCACTCGTCAGAGGTCTCTACCATTTTTTCCAGGTCGGCGTTTGTACGCACTTGCTCGGGCAGATAGCTGCCGGTACCAATAATCTTCGTATACATGTACGCTCAGTCACTCTTGGGTAATATACCCGCCTCGTTCAACCGCCGCGGCGTCAGTGGTGTCCATTCGTCCCGCTTTGCTGTCGGGCGTTCACGTCACTGTCGCTTTCCGGCAGCTCGAAACCAGCTGGGTATAAAGATTCCAGGCGCGCGGCGATCCGTTGAGGAATTTGCCGCTGCACCGCCTGCACTGCCTGCTCTATCGCGACGCTAAAGGCGCGCTGATTGGCAGCACCATGACTCTTGATCACGGAACCGCGCAATCCTAACAGACAGGCGCCATTATACTGGTCGGGGTTGAGGTGACTGAATCGCCTCGCCAGGCTTTTTTGTAACCAACGTTTTAGTAACAGCAGCCACCACGACCGTTTTTTGCCCTCTCCCTGAGATTTCAGCAGTGAAAGGAACATTCTGACAACACCTTCCATGGTTTTTAATGTGACGTTGCCCGTGAATCCGTCACAAACCAGCACATCGGTTTTTCCGGTCAACAGTTCATTGGC
The DNA here is from genome assembly GCF_040065795.1 of Klebsiella sp. JB_Kp004. Classification (NCBI taxonomy): domain Bacteria; kingdom Pseudomonadati; phylum Pseudomonadota; class Gammaproteobacteria; order Enterobacterales; family Enterobacteriaceae; genus Klebsiella; species Klebsiella sp. JB_Kp004. Next base: position 400,982 of record NZ_JBEAKW010000001.1, read on the forward strand.
TTCAAGATAGCCGATGTAGTTGAGGGAAGGCAGCGTTTTGAGCACTGCGGCAGCATCGCGGATGCTGCTGAGGCCTTTCATCTCTTCTTCGCCGATGTTAAGCAAGGCGACGCGTGGATTGGCAATGCCGACCACCTCTTCCGCCAGTACCGCGCCCATCACCGCGAACTGCACCAGCATCGTGCTGTCGCAGTCGACGTTGGCGCCGAGATCCAGCACCACGGTTTTGCCTTTCTGCTGGTGCGGCAAAACCGTCACCAGCGCCGGCCGCTCAATACCTTCGATCGGCTTGAGCAGCAGTTTCGCCAGGCCCATCAGCGCGCCGGTGTTGCCGGCGCTAACGCAGGCTTCCGCCCGCCCTTCTTTCACAAGCTCCAGCGCCACGCGCATTGAGCTTCCGCGACTGCTGCGGATAGCCTGTGCGGGTCGCGCATCACTGGCAATAACTGACTGCGCAGGAATAATCTGCAGACGCGAACGTTGTTCGAAGTCAGCTTTGGCGAGTAATGGCGTGATGGCGTCGGGATCGCCGACTAAAAGAAGTGTGAGTTGCGAATTAGAGTTCAGTGCCTGCAGTGCTGCAGGCACTGTCACGGATGGGCCGAAATCGCCCCCCATGACATCTAACGCCAGGGTTAGACGTGTCAAGGTATCGTCGCTGCCCGGTTCGGTGATTCCCCAGTTGCCCGGGGAGTCCTCACTAAGCTTCATCACGCTGGCACCCGCGAATTTTCACGCTGCAGACGCAACAATCCGGGCATTGACGCTTCTGGTTACCGGGTTAACCGAGTGTCCAGGTACGCACACGCCCGCCATGGCCTGCAACGGGAAATCCTGCGAGTATCGCGTGATTACTTAGCGATAACCTTGCGACCGCGGTAGAAACCGTCGGCAGTGATGTGGTGACGCAGGTGTTTCTCACCAGAAGTTTTGTCTACAGACAGGCTGGTGACTGCGGTCAGCGCGTCATGGGAACGACGCATGCCACGTTTGGAACGGGTTGGTTTATTCTGTTGTACGGCCATGGACCTTACTCCTCAATTACTTACGCTTTAAGCTGGCTAATACGGCAAATGGGTTTGGTTTTTGTGCCTCTTCAGGCAGTTCGCCAAAGACCATGTCCGCGTCGGACACTTCACAGTGTTCAGAATCATGCACCGGAACTACGGGCAGGGAGAGGATAATTTCATCCTCGACCATTGCCTGCAGGTCGATTTCACCGAATTCGTTAACCTCAATCGGCTCATACGCTTCCGGTAGTGCTTCGGCCTGTTCGTCATTTCTGACGGGGCTAAAACAATACGTGGTGTGGACGTGATGGGAGAACGGTTTCCCGCAACGCTGGCATTCGAGGGTTACCGTTACCTTCGCATCGCCTGTAATGACGGCGAGACGCTGGTTATCGATAGCGAACGACATGCTGCATTCCACATCGCTGTCCACGCTGACTACAGAATCGGCTACACGTTCAACCTGATCGCGGGCATAGATGCCTTCGTAATCAAGGCGTTTTTGAGCCGTGCGTACCGGATCAAGAGTCAGGGGTAATTTTACCTTTTGCATAGGGCGCGCATATTAACTTTGTAATGTCATAGAGTCAAAGAAAAAGGCAGCCTCAGGTTGCCTTTTGCCATTTATTCGCACACATTGCGGCGCATAGTTTAAGATGATGCTCTGCGAAGCGCTATATGTGGATGAAAAAATATGTCTGAACTTATCCTGGCGTCAACCTCTCCCTGGCGGCGCATGCTGCTGGAAAAACTGGGATTACCGTTTGAATGCGCGGCGCCTGACGTCGACGAAACGCCCCGTCCTGAAGAATCCGCGCGTCAGCTTGTCACCCGGCTGGCGCAGGCCAAAGCGCAGAGCCTGGCCTCGCGCTACCCCAATCACCTTATTATAGGCTCCGATCAGGTTTGCGTACTGGACGGTGAGATCACCGGTAAACCGCACACCGAGGAAAATGCCCGCAGGCAGTTGAGAAAGGCCAGCGGGTCAATCGTCACCTTTTATACCGGCCTGGCGCTGTATAACTCCGCCAGCGGTCATCTGCAAACCGAATGCGAGCCCTTTGACGTCCACTTCCGCCATCTCAGCGATAAAGAGATCGAAGGCTATGTGCGCAAAGAGAACCCGCTGCAGTGCGCCGGGAGTTTCAAGAGCGAGGGGTTAGGCATTACGCTGTTCGAACGGCTGGAAGGTCGCGATCCGAATACGCTGGTCGGGTTACCCTTAATCGCGCTGTGTCAGATGCTGCGCCGCGAAAACGACAACCCGCTGTTAGGCTAAGGCCAATAAAACGGCGGAACTGATTCCGCCGTTGCGCTTATTTGCTCTTCCGTAGCACCTGTAAACAGTGCTTCAGCTGGTTATCCAGCGGCGCCTCAACGCGCATCACCTCCCCGCTCCCCGGGTGGGTAAACTTCAGCGCAGCAGCGTGGAGGAACAGGCGGTTTAAGCCGGTACCTGAGAGTTGCTTATCAAATTCGCGGTCGCCATAGCGGTCGTCAAAGGCGATAGGATGGCCAGCATACTGGGTATGAACGCGAATCTGATGGGTGCGCCCGGTGACCGGACTGCAGCGCACCAGCGTGGCGAATTCATAACGCTCTTCCACTTTAAAGCGCGTCTCTGACGGCTTGCCTTCCTGACTCACGCGGACAATTCGCTCCCCGCTCTGCAGAATGTTCTTCAATAGCGGGGCCTGCACTACTTTGGTATGCGACTGCCACTGGCCGCGCACCAGCGCCAGATAGTCTTTCTGCATGCCTTTATCGCGCAGCTGCTCGTGCAGCGAACGCAGCGCCGAGCGCTTTTTCGCCACCAGCAGCACGCCTGAAGTATCGCGGTCGAGTCGATGCACCAGCTCAAGGAAGCGCGCCTCCGGGCGCAGGGCGCGCAACCCTTCAATCACCCCGAAGCTCAGGCCGCTGCCGCCATGTACCGCAGTGCCGGAAGGCTTATTGAGGACCAGAATATGATCGTCTTCATAGAGGATCACCTCAGAGAGCGCCGCGACTTTCTGTAGATGCGGCGATACCGCCTCTTCTTCACGCTCCGCCACGCGCACCGGCGGGATACGGACTTCATCGCCCGCTTCCAGCTTATACTCCGGCTTCACGCGTTTTTTATTCACCCGCACCTCGCCTTTACGCAGGATACGATAAATCATGCTCTTCGGTACGCCTTTCAATTGCGTACGCAAAAAGTTGTCGATACGTTGCCCCGCTTCATCAGCAGCAATGGCAACCATTTTTACGGTTGGGGTCTCAGTTTTCATGGTGCGCGATTCTAAATAGCCGGACGCATTAGCGCCACTCATTTTTATATGCTTATATTTATCATTATCCTGTTTTCACGGTTTGCCTGACCGCCATATTGTTTGTTATTAGAACAATCTGTATGGGCAGGTGATAAAACTGTGAGTAACCGGGTGATAAAAGGTGAAAGTCAACTTGCTATAACAAGGTTAGCAATGGAATAATGAGACCGTTTTCCGTATTGCATCTTGTTAGAACAAGACATTAGCGGAATGACCAATTTTGTCTGACCGATCGCCCACGCAGCAATGGCGTAAGACGTTGTGATCTTTCAGACAGTTAGCGGGCTGCGGGTTGCAGTCCTTACCGGTACAGGCTCTATGGATTTCAAGTCGCAGGAAGGCGTCAACTCCGGGACTCCCGGGAGCTCATCTGGATCAGCCGATCGAGGTGAGCAGGTTAAGCCATCATGCCTGCAACGCGAAAGACGACGAGTATAAATGGAATATTCTCTGGTGATACATCCCAGGCTGTTCCCCTGAATAATTGCGCTGTGTTTCCGTTTGAAACACAGGCGACCGACACTCTGCGCCTCTTAAGCGCGCGACAACCGTGAGGTTGGCGACGTGAACCAGACACGAGGCCATCGGTTTTCCCCCGGAAAGGCATTACTCTGCCCGCAGCTTAGTCGTCAATGTAAGAATAATGAGTAAGTTACGATGAAAAGAATGTTAATCAACGCAACTCAGCAGGAAGAGTTGCGCGTCGCCCTTGTTGATGGGCAGCGCCTGTACGACCTGGATATCGAAAGCCCCGGGCACGAACAGAAAAAAGCGAACATCTACAAAGGCAAAATCACCCGCATTGAACCCAGCCTTGAAGCCGCGTTTGTTGATTACGGCGCCGAGCGTCATGGTTTCCTCCCCCTCAAAGAAATCGCCCGCGAATACTTCCCCGCCAACTACAATGCGCATGGTCGTCCTAATATCAAAGACGTACTGCGTGAAGGTCAGGAAGTTATCGTGCAGATTGATAAAGAAGAACGCGGCAACAAAGGCGCTGCGCTCACCACCTTTATCAGCCTGGCGGGCAGCTATCTGGTACTGATGCCGAACAACCCGCGCGCGGGGGGAATTTCCCGCCGTATCGAGGGCGACGACCGTACCGAACTGAAAGAAGCGCTGGCGAGCCTGGAGCTTCCGGACGGCATGGGCCTTATCGTTCGCACCGCTGGCGTCGGCAAATCCGCCGAAGCCCTGCAGTGGGACCTGAGCTTCCGTCTGAAACACTGGGAAGCGATTCAGAAAGCCGCGGAAAGCCGTCCGGCGCCGTTCCTGATCCACCAGGAAAGCAACGTCATTGTCCGCGCCTTCCGTGACTACCTGCGCCAGGATATCGGCGAAATCCTGATCGATAACCCGAAAGTGCTTGAGCTGGCGCGCCAGCATATCGCCGCGCTGGGTCGTCCGGATTTCAGCAGCAAAATCAAACTGTACACCGGTGAAATCCCGCTGTTCAGCCACTACCAGATCGAATCCCAGATTGAATCCGCCTTCCAGCGTGAAGTCCGTCTGCCGTCCGGTGGCTCTATCGTCATCGACAGCACTGAAGCGCTGACCGCTATCGATATCAACTCCGCCCGCGCTACCCGCGGCGGCGATATCGAAGAGACGGCGTTCAACACCAACCTCGAAGCGGCTGACGAGATTGCCCGCCAGCTGCGTCTGCGCGACCTCGGCGGCCTGATCGTTATCGACTTTATCGATATGACTCCGGTTCGCCACCAGCGCGCCGTGGAGAACCGTCTGCGCGAAGCCGTCCGTCAGGACCGGGCGCGCATTCAGATCAGCCATATCTCGCGCTTCGGCCTTCTGGAGATGTCCCGCCAGCGCCTGAGTCCGTCGCTGGGCGAATCCAGCCACCACGTCTGCCCGCGCTGCTCCGGCACCGGCACCGTGCGTGATAACGAATCGCTGTCGCTCTCTATTCTGCGTCTGATTGAAGAAGAAGCGCTGAAAGAGAACACCAAAGAAGTTCATGCCATCGTTCCGGTACCGATCGCCTCCTATCTGCTGAACGAAAAACGTGCCGCGGTGAGCGCTATCGAATCCCGCCAGGGCGATGTGCGCGTGATCATCGTGCCAAACGACGAAATGCAGACGCCGCACTACTCCGTCCTGCGCGTGCGCAAAGGTGAAGAGACCTCAACGCTGAGCTACCTGCTGCCGAAGCTGCATGAAGAAGAGATGGCGCTGCCGGGCGACGATGAGCCGGCAGAACGGAAACGTCCGGAACAACCGGCCCTCGCCGCTTTTGTCATGCCTGACGCGCCGCCGGCCCCGATGCTCGAAGAGCCAGCCGCCGCGCCTGTCGCCGCAGCGACCCCGGTCGCGGCCGCCGCACCGGCGCAGCCTGGCCTGCTCTCGCGCTTCTTCAGCGCGCTGAAGAATATCTTCTCTGGCGCCGAAGAGGCCAAACCGGCTGAAGTTCAGGTCGAGAAGAAAGCGGAAGAAAAACCGGAGCGTCAGCAGGAGCGCCGTAAACCGCGCGCCAACAACCGCCGCGATCGCAACGACCGTCGTGACAATCGCGACAATCGTGATAATCGCGACAACCGTGATAACCGCGACGCGCGTGCCGAGAATAACGAAGGCCGTGAACCGCGCGAATCGCGTGAAGAGAACCGTCGCAACCGTCGCGAGAAGCCGTCGCAGAATGTGGAAGCCCGTGATGTTCGCCAGACCTCAGGTGACGACGCGGAAAAAGCGAAATCTCGTGACGAGCAGCAGCCGCGCCGCGAACGCACCCGCCGCCGCAATGACGACAAACGTCAGGCGCAGCAGGAAGCCAAAGCGCAGACACGCGAAGAGCCGGTAGTGCAGGAGACGGAGCAGGAAGAGCGTGTGCAGACCCTGCCGCGTCGTAAACCGCGCCAGCTGGCACAGAAAGTGCGCGTCGAGTCCGCTGTCGTTGAGCAGGTTGCCGAGATCGTGCCAGAAGCCGTAGTGGCGGAAGTTATCGCTCCGCGCAGCGAGCCGGTGAAAGCCGAGCTGCCAGCAGTCGTGGAGAGCGTAGCGGACCAGGACGAAAATGGCGAATCCCGTGAAGCGAACGGTATGCCGCGTCGCTCGCGTCGTTCCCCGCGTCACCTGCGCGTCAGCGGACAGCGTCGTCGTCGCTATCGTGACGAACGCTATCCGACCCAGTCGCCAATGCCGCTGACCGTGGCCTGCGCATCGCCGGAGATGGCTTCCGGTAAAGTCTGGATCCGCTACCCGGTAGTTCGTCCGCAGGACCAGCAGCCGGAAGAGGTTCAGGTTCAGGACGACAACGTCGTGGAAACCGTCGCGGCCGTCGCGGCCCCGGTTGCCGTCGTTGAAACCGTTACCGCTGCGCCGGTCACCATTGAGCCGGCTACTATGGAGCCGGTTACCGCTGAGCCTGTGGTCGTCGAGCCGGTCGCGGCCGCCGAGCCGGTGGTCGTTGATGCTGCGGAAGTTGTCGCGCCAGCAGCCCTCGAGCCTGCGCCGCAGGAGCTGGTCACCGAAGCGCCGGCTGTCGAAGCGCCTCAGGCTATCGCGCCAGTGACGATCGACGCCGAGCCGGTGGTGGTAGAACCTGAAGTGGTGGAAACGGCGCCTGTCGTTGAAGCGCCAGTGGAAACCATCGCCCCGGCGGCGGAAACCGCGGTTGAAGCACCGGTTGTCGAAGCAGCGCCTGTCGAGCCGGTCAAGGCCGAGCCCCCGGTGAGCAAGCCGGTAGTGGTGGTGAGTCATCGCCATGCCACCGCGCCAATGACCCGTGCGCCAGCGCCGGACTATGTCCCGGAAGCACCACGCCACAGCACCTGGGTGCGGCCGCCATTCGCCTTTGAAGGTAAAGGCGCCGCCGGCGGTCATAGTGCGACCCATAAAGCCACCGCTGAACCGACCCGCCCACAGCCCGTCGAGTAAGCGTGTTAAATAAAAAAACCGGCCTCCTGGCCGGTTTTTTTATGCGCTTTGCGGAGGCTGCATGCCGGCGAGGTCCGGCATGATCTCCCGCATCAGGTCAAGGAACTTACGCAGCCGCGTCGGATAATAGCGCGCCCAGGGATAGACCAGATGGACCGGCAGCGAGGCGGGACGCCACTGCGGGAACAGCTCTGTCAACCTTCCGGCGGCAAGATCTTCCGCCACCGTCCAGCTGGACACCATCGCCACCCCCAGACCCGCCAGCGCGGTATTGCGCGCGACGTACAGGCTGTCGGTGCTCAGACAGGGGGTAATCGCCGTGGAGACGATCTGCCCGCTTACCTGATGTCGGAGCCGTACCTCATGCTGATAAAAGGTGTTAATGGCGATCCACGGCAGGCCGGATAACGCCTCCAGCGAGGTTAACGGCGGGTACTTCGCCAGCAGTTCAGGAGAGGCCACCACGCAGCGCGGCACTTCCGCCAGCAGCACGGAGACCGTGGCCGGATCCACCTCCGCCCCCACGCGGATGGCGCAGTCGATATTATCGCTGAGAAAGTCGACAGTATTATCATTCAGCATCCACTCCACCGACAGCTGCGGATGACGCTGGAGAAAGGCGACCAGCGGCCCCAACAGCTGCTGCTGGCCAAAAGCGTGCGGTGCCCTCACCCGCAGCACCCCTACCGGCCGATCGTCGGCAATACGCAGGTCATCTTCCAGCGCCAGCCAGGCATCCACCAGCTGGCGAGCGTGACGGTAGCAGCGTTCGCCATCGTCAGTGAGCTTCATCGCGTGGGTGGTACGCAGGATCAGCTTGACCCCCAGCAGCCCTTCAAGGGACTGCAGGCGGCGGCTGACGGTCGCCTGAGTGGTATCCATCTGTCCCGCCGCGGCGGAGAGCGACCCGGTCTCCACAATGCGGATATAAGTGCGCATCAGCTCAATGCGGTCTATACGCTCCTGTCTTTTCATTCTTCTTTTGCCTATACGTGCTACGTATAACCGTTTTACCACCAGCCCGGCTACCGCGCCAGCCGCGTTCAGGGAAAAATAGCCCCATCGCATACACGAGGCACTGATCATGACACCGACTTCTCTTTCCGCCCGCGACGCAGGCTGGATTATCTTCATTCTCGCGCTCGGCGCTGGCTTTAGCGTCGCCTCTATCTACTACGCGCAGCCGCTGCTGCCGTTGATGGGCGCCAATCTCCACCTGACGGTAGAAGGTATGGGTCTGGTCCCTACGCTGACGCAGGCGGGTTATGCGCTCGGCATTCTGTTCCTGCTTCCGCTCGGCGACCGCCACGATCGCCGCCGGCTGATCCTGGTGAAAAGCGCGCTGCTGGCGCTCCTGCTGCTGCTGTGCAGCCTCACCGGCCAGCTCAGCTCACTGCTGGTGGTTAGTCTGCTGATCGGTATGGCGGCGACCATGGCGCAGGATATCGTCCCGGCGGCGGCGATCCTCGCCCCGGCGGGCAAGCAGGGAAAAATGGTGGGCACGGTGATGACCGGGCTGCTGCTGGGGATCCTGCTTTCCCGGACGGTCAGCGGCGTGGTGGGCGCAGTGTTCGGCTGGCGGGTGATGTATCAGGCGGCGGCGGTCAGCGTGGCGCTGATTGGCCTGGTGATGTGGCGGGTGCTGCCGCGCTTCGCCATTCACTCGACGCTGAGCTATCCGCAGCTGATGGCCTCGATGGCGCATCTGTGGCAGCGTTACCCGGCGCTACGCCGCGCTGCGCTGGCTCAGGGGGCGCTCTCTGTCGCCTTCAGCGCCTTCTGGTCGACGCTGGCGGTGATGCTCTCCGAACATTATCACATGGGCAGCGCGGTAGCGGGCGGCTTTGGTATCGCCGGGGCCGCCGGGGCGCTGGCTGCGCCGCTGGCCGGCGGACTGGCCGATAAATTTGGCGCCGGTAAAGTGACGCAAATGGGGGCGGCGCTGGTCACCGTCTCCTTCGCCCTGATGTTTATACTGCCGCTGCTGCCACTGCATGGCCAGCTGGCGCTGATTGCCCTGTCGGCGATTGGCTTCGACCTTGGCCTGCAGTCAAGCCTGGTGGCGCATCAGAACCTGGTGTATGGCCTCGAGCCACAGGCCCGCGGCCGCCTGAACGCTCTGCTGTTTACCGTGGTCTTCATTGGGATGTCGCTGGGGTCGGTGCTGGGCAGCAAGCTTTACGTACTGGCCGGCTGGAACGGGGTGGTTACCCTGGCGGTGGTCAGCGGGGCGATCGCCCTGGCGATCCGCTTGCTGGAGAATGCCCGTATCGTTGCAGCCGAACGCCGCGCATCATAAAAAAAACCCGCTTCGCCTGAGGCGAAGCGGGTTCATCAATTCCCATTCAAGCGATTACGCTGTACGACGGGCAAACTCTTTCACGCGGAAGCCCAGCAGCAGCAGTGTGGCGAAATAGGCCACCACTCCGGCGATCACCACCACCAGCAGACGCATCAGACGGAACGGCATCGTCCCCAGCGACCACTCCGGCATGAGATGCATGACGCCCAGCAGCGCCGCGGCCATGACCAGCACCGCAGCAATCAGACGCAGCAGGAAGGCCAGCCAGCCCGGTTGAGGGGTGAAAATTTTCTGTTTACGCAACTGCCAGTAAAGCAGCGCAGCGTTCAGGCAGGCCGCCAGACCGATGGACAGCGACAGACCCGCATGCTTCAGCGGGCCGATAAACGCCAGGTTCATCACCTGGGTCATAATCAGGGTGACAATGGCAATCTTGACCGGGGTCTTGATGTCCTGACGGGAATAGAAACCCGGCGCCAGCACCTTCACCACGATAAGCCCCATGAGCCCCACGGAATAAGCCACCAGCGCGCGCTGGGTCATCGCCGCATCAAAGGCGCTAAATTTGCCGTACTGGAACAGGGCCACGGTCAGCGGTTTAGCGAGGATCCCCAGCGCCACCGCGCTCGGCAGCGCCAGCAGGAAGCAGAGACGCAGCCCCCAGTCCATCAGCCGGCAATACTCGTCATGATTACCGCTGGCGAAGCTTTTTGACAGCGAGGGCAGCAGGATAGTGCCGAGCGCCACCCCCAGAACACCGGACGGAAACTCCATCAGGCGGTCAGCATAGTACATCCACGACACCGATCCCGACACGAGAAACGAAGCGAAGATGGTATTGATGATAAGGGAGATCTGGCTTACCGACACGCCGAGGATCGCCGGGCCCATCTGCTTCACCACCCGCATCGCGCCGGCATCTTTCAGATTGATGCGCGGCAGGACCAGCATGCCAATCTTCTTCAGGTGCGGCAGCTGGTAGGCCAGCTGCAGCACGCCGCCGACCGTGACAGCCCAGGCCAGCGCCAGCACCGGCGGATGGAAGTACGGCGCGGCAAACAGCGCAAAGCCAATCATGCTGACGTTAAGGAACGTCGGCGCAAAGGCCGGCACCGAGAAGCGGTTCCAGGTATTGAGGATCGCCCCCACCAGCGAGGCCAGGGAGATCAGCAAAATATAGGGGAAGGTAATGCGCAGCAATTGGGTGGTCAGCGCAAATTTATCGGCGGTATCAGCAAACCCGGGGGCGGTGATGGTGATCACCCACGGCGCCGCCAGCATCCCGATAACGGTGACGATCGCCAGGGCCAGGGTCAGCAATCCGGAGACATACGAGACAAACACCCGGGTGGCATCTTCGCCCTGCTTGCTTTTATATTCGGCAAGGATCGGCACAAACGCCTGCGAGAAGGCGCCTTCGGCAAAAATACGCCGCAGCAGATTAGGCAGTTTGAAGGCGACGAAAAAGGCGTCGGTCGCCATCCCGGCGCCAAAAATGCGCGCCACAATCGCATCGCGGGCAAAGCCCAGCACGCGCGAAAACATGGTCATCGAACTGACGGCCGCCAGTGATTTTAAAAGGTTCATTACGCTGTTATTCCAAACCCTGGAGTAAAACGCCCGCAAATGCGGGCGCTGGAAAGTGGCGATAGTCTACCGGGTTCAACATGAATTACTACTGTCAGTTGTTACAACGGATTATTCGCTAATGGCGTCGCGCCAGAGTTTGTCGACCACCCGCTGAGCCAGCAGCGCCTGTTCGCCTGCAGTTTCAGGAACGGTCTGATTTTGCACGCATTCGATAAAATGGCGCGCGCAGCCGACAAAGCCGCGCTGCTCCAGGGTGGTTTGCCAGCCGGCGACCGGGCGCTGGACCACGCCGTGACCGCACTCTTCCTGCCATTCGCGCATCTCGCTGACGGCATATAGCCCGCCATCCGTCACCGCCTGCACCCACTCGCGCTGGCTGCCTGCGCGGCGGTGCATGCTGGTGGTGACCTGCAGCCGGGGCGAACTGAACTGGTGTTCGGCATAGAGCATCTCGCCCTGCGGAGTGATCTGTAGCGCGCCACCGCGCAGACGCGCCTGACCGTCGGCCAGCCATAGCGCGGTATCCACCACGTGCAGATAGTCATCAAGCAGGGTAAAGCGCAGATCGTTGCCCACGCTATCGCTGCGGTGCTTATCCATCCGCAGCGAGGCCGCCTCGCCCAGCCGTCCCTTCAGCTCCCGATAGAGCGGTGCGAAGCGGCGATTGAAACCGACCATCAGCGTCAGACGCCGCCGCGCCGCCAGCTCGACCAGCATCTCCGCCTCACTCAGCTTGTCCGCCAGCGGTTTGTCCACGCAAACATGAACCCCGGCATTCAGCAAATGATTCACCACTTCATAATGTGAAGCCGTCGACGTATGGACAAAAACCGCATCGCACTGCGCCGCCAGAGCATCCAGTGATTCAGCGTAGGGGATCCGCCAGGTTTCGCAGACCCGCAGCGCCTTCTCTTTTCCCGGCGACCAGGCCGCCTGCAGCGTCCAGCTTTCCGCCGCCCCCAGCACCGGCAGCCACGCTTTCTGCGCAATGCCGCCTAAGCCAACCACTCCGATGCGCAATCTTGTCCCCACGTTTTAGTCCCCCAGATGGTGTAACAGCGAATCGAGGCGCGCTTTCAGCTCCGCCACCTCGCCTTCCAGCGCTTCAACCCTGGCTCGCAGATCGTCATCCTCTTCCAGCGGCGCGAGTGCTTCCACCGTCGTGATCAGCGTGTCCATCTCGTCGCAAAACAGATGCATATAGCGGCTTTCCCGTTTTCCCGGCTCCCGGGGCAGACGGGCGACAAAGGGACCATCTTCGCGGGTCGCCAGCCCTTCCAGCACGCTTTCCACTTCCGCCATATCGCTGAACTCATGCATCCGCTGCGCCCGGCTGCGTAATTCACCCGGCGTCTGGGCGCCGCGCAGCAGCAGCGTCGTCACCACCGCCACCTCGCCGGCGCTGAGCTTCAGATCGCCAAATTCGGAGTTGCAAAAGCGCTGCTCATACTTGGTTACCCGATTGCCGAATCCGCTGACCGTGCGCAGATAGTGGCGTTTCACCAGGGTATCCAGCAGCGTCTGGACCTCGCCTTCGCTCAGCGACATCACCGGCTCGCGGTTGGTTTTCTGATTGCAGGCGGTCACGACGGCGTTCACCGACAGCGGATACTGCTCGGGCGTGGTGACCTGCTTTTCCAGCAGACAGCCAATGACGCGCGCTTCATGCGCGGTTAACTGATATTTCATCCTCTCTCCTTAACGTCCCGCTGACCAGTCCGGCGTCGTTAGCGCCGTCAATACATGGTCACGCCACTGCCCGTCGATCAGCAGGTAATCTTTGGCGTAACCCTCTTTTTCAAACCCCAACCGCGCCAGCAGCGCGCCGCTGCGCTGATTATGCGGCATATAGTTGGCCATAATGCGATGAATATGCTGCGTACGCTGCATATAGCGAATCGCTGACGTCAGCGCTTCAAACATCAGCCCCTGCCCCTGCCACTTCTCGCCAATAGAGTAGCCGAGATAGCAGGCATGGAATGATCCACGCACCACGTTGGAAAAGTTCGCCACGCCGACGATCTCCTTTTCCTCCGGATCGAGCAGCGCGAAATAAAAAGCAGACCCCTGTTTATGAAACTCGGCGATCATCGACAGACGCGCCTGCCATCCGGAAGGATAGCAGTGGCTGTCGTCACGAACCGGCTCCCAGGGTTTTAAGAACGCCTTATTCTCGGCGTAATAATCGGCCAGACGCCAGGCGTCACGATCGTGAACCAGGCGCACCACCAGCCGGTCCGTCGTCAAACGCACCTTCGGCACGTTACTGCGATAGCCAAACATTTCCTTTTCAGTCCCCCTGACTTCATTCTTGCTGCCTTCACTATACCTGTCCTGCGCGACGGTGTGAAAACAGCAACATACCATTTTCTGCGCCATCTCCTCTTTTCGATGAATAGCCTCAATCGAACTTGCATTTTGATAAAAAAATATTGTCGCAAGGGCGCTGGGAAAAGCAGCAGATTGCCCGCAGAATATCCACGCTTATCTCTATTTTTCCCTGGAGGGGAAATGTCCCGCGTCTCGCAGGCAAGGAGCCTGGGTAAATATTTCCTATTAGTCGATAACATGCTGGTCGTGTTGGGCTTTTTTGTCGTCTTCCCGCTGATTTCCATCCGCTTTGTCGATCAGATGGGTTGGGCGGCGCTGATGGTCGGCATCGCACTCGGCCTGCGCCAGTTGGTGCAGCAGGGATTAGGTATCTTTGGCGGCGCTATCGCCGACCGCTTCGGCGCCAAACCGATGATCGTCACCGGTATGCTGATGCGCGCCGGCGGCTTCGCGGCGATGGCCGTCGCCCATGAGCCGTGGGTGCTGTGGTTCTCGTGCATACTTTCCGGGCTCGGCGGCACGCTGTTCGATCCGCCGCGGGCGGCGCTGGTGGTTAAGCTGGTGCGCCCGCATCAGCGTGGCCGCTTTTTCTCCATCCTGATGATGCAGGATAGCGCCGGCGCGGTGATTGGCGCGCTGCTGGGCAGCTGGCTGCTGCAGTATGATTTCCGCCTGGTGTGCAGCGCCGGCGCCGCGCTGTTTATCGCCTGCGCGGCATTTAACGCCTGGTATCTGCCGGCATGGAAGCTCTCGACGGTGAAAACACCGATCCGCGAGGGGCTGGGCCGGGTGCTGCGGGACAAGCGCTTCGTCACCTATGTCCTGACGCTGACGGGCTATTACATGCTGGCGGTGCAGGTGATGCTGATGCTGCCGATCATGGTGAATGACATCGCCGGCTCGCCGGCCGCCGTGAAGTGGATGTACGCCATCGAAGCCACCATTTCGCTGACCCTGCTCTATCCCATTGCCCGCTGGAGCGAAAAACGTTTTCGCCTTGAGCACCGGCTGATGGCCGGTCTGCTGGTGATGACTCTGGCCATGCTCCCCATCGGCATGACCAGCAGTTTGCAACAGCTGTTTACCCTGATCTGCCTGTTTTACATCGGATCCATCATTGCCGAACCCGCCCGGGAGACGCTGGGCGCCTCGCTGGCGGACGCCCGGGCGCGCGGCAGCTATATGGGCTTCAGCCGCCTGGGGCTCGCCTTTGGCGGCGCGCTGGGATATGCGGGCGGCGGCTGGCTGTTTGATGCCGGTAAGGCCGCGGGTCAGCCCGAGCTGCCGTGGCTGATGCTCGGGGCCATCGGGGTTATCACCTTCCTGGCGCTGTGGTGGCAGTTTAGTCCGAAACGCTCTGCCTCCGGCATGCTGGAGCCGCGGACCTGATGCGCGCGGCGGCGGTTTCTCCCGCTTTCAGCCTATTCTGCTGGTATCGAGGGTGCTGACAGGTCATGATGCTTTGTGTCAGGATGAATGAAGATATGAGCCAGAGGACCCCCATGAAAAAGATTTTGATCGCCGCCGCGCTGATTGTCAGCGGCCTGCTGAGCGGCTGTAATCAGCTGACCCAATACACGGTAAGCGAGCAGGAGATTAACCAGGCCCTGCAGAAGCGAAACCATTTTGCCAAAGATATTGGTCTGAAAGGCGTTGCCGACGCCCATATCGAACTGCAGAACCTCACCAGCGCCATCGGGCGCGAGGAGCCGGGCAAAGTCACGCTGACCGGGATCGCTAACGTCGACCTGAACTCCCTGTTCGGTACGCAGAAAGCGACGATCGATCTGAAGCTCAAAGCGCTGCCAACCTTTGACAGAGAGAAAGGCGCCATCTTCCTGCAGGAAATGGAGGTGGTGGATGCCAAAGTGGCGCCCGAGAAGCTGCAGTCGGTCATTCAGGCCCTGCTCCCCTATCTGAATCAGTCGCTGCGCAGTTACTTCAGCCAGCAGCCTGCCTATGTCCTGCGTGAGGACGCCAGCACCGGTGAAGCGCTGGCGAAGAAATACGCCAAAGGCATAGAGGTGAAGCCGGGCGAGATTGTCATCCCCTTTACCAATTAATCTCCAGGGCGCCGCGGCGCCCTCAATTTTTTACGGAAATGAGTGCAAAGGAAAACGTTTACGCTTATCCTTAGTGCCCGGCAAAAAACAGCCCTGATGACTGAACCTATTAGCCGGAGCCTTCCATGACAGCACAATCCCAGGTATTGAAAATCCGCCGCCCAGACGACTGGCATATCCATCTGCGTGATGACGATATGCTGAAAACCGTCGTGCCTTATACCAGTGAGTTTTATGGCCGGGCGATCGTGATGCCGAATCTGGTGCCGCCTGTCACCACCGTCGCGGCGGCTATCGCCTATCGCCAGCGCATTATGGACGCCGTCCCGGCCGGGCACGATTTTACCCCGCTGATGACCTGCTATCTGACAGACTCCCTCGACCCGGCGGAGCTGGAGCGCGGCTTTAACGAAGGCGTGTTCACCGCCGCCAAGCTTTACCCGGCCAATGCCACCACCAACTCCAGCCACGGCGTCACCAGCACCGACGCCATTATGCCGGTGCTGGAGCGGATGGAAAAACTGGGGATGCCGCTGCTGGTACATGGCGAAGTCACCCACGCCGAGATTGATATTTTCGACCGCGAAGCGCGCTTTATTGAAACCGTGATGGAGCCGCTGCGCCAGCGCCTGCCCGGCCTGAAGGTGGTCTTTGAGCATATCACCACCAAAGATGCCGCCGAGTATGTGCGTGACGGCAATGAACTGCTGGCGGCCACTATCACCCCGCAGCATCTGATGTTCAACCGTAACCATATGCTGGTCGGTGGTATTCGTCCTCACTTGTACTGCCTGCCGGTACTCAAACGCAATATTCATCAGCAGGCACTGCGCGAACTGGTCGCCAGCGGCTTTAGCCGCGTCTTCCTTGGCACCGATTCCGCGCCGCACGCCCGCCATCGTAAGGAAGCCAGCTGCGGCTGCGCCGGCTGCTTCAACGCCCCGACCGCCCTCGGCAGCTACGCCACCGTGTTTGAAGAAATGAACGCTCTGCAGCACTTTGAGGCCTTCTGCTCGCTGAACGGCCCGCGCTTTTACGGTCTGCCGGTCAATGAAAGCTATGTTGAACTGGTGCGTGAAGAGACGACCGTCGTCGACAGTATTGCGTTGCCCAATGACACCCTGGTGCCGTTCCTGGCAGGTGAAACCGTCCGCTGGACCATGAAGCGATAAAAAACGCGGCCCCCTGTTGTCAATGCTCACCAGATACTGTATAAATAACCAGTATCAAACACAGGGGGCAATTATGCGCATTGAAGTCTCTATCGCCAAAACGACCGCCTTACCCAACGGCGCGCTGGAAGCGCTGAATAACGAACTCTCTCGCCGTATCGCCGAACAGTTCCCGGCCATCGACAGCCAGGTGAGCGTCCGCTACGCCACGGGCAATCAGCTCTCGGTGTTCGGCGGCCTGAAAGAAGACAAAGACCGGATAAGCGAAATCCTGCAAGAAACCTGGGAAAGCGCGGACGACTGGTTTGTCCACGATCTCTCCTGAAGCATGGCGGGATCCAGTTACTCTGGTTTGCTCCCTCATTGTGCTTTTCTTTGCCGGGTCGCCCCGGCTTTTTTATCCTCTTCTCATGTTCAGAATATTCCTGATTATTCTGCTTAATATCGACTAAAATGGCCGTTTTGCACGCTTATCTTGAGTAAAAAAGCGGCAAAACAAGAAAATCATGCTGCCTTTCATTTAATTTCTCGAGTTTATTCTTGATCCCTGATATAATTAACTTGCTTCAAAAAACATGCATTAAACCTCGAGAATTGTTGTCTTTTAACATATGAATAAGGGGTTATGATGGAAAAAAATAATGAAGTCATTCAGACCCATCCCCTCGTTGGATGGGACATCAGCACCGTTGATAGCTACGATGCACTGATGTTGCGCCTGCACTACCAGAACCCCGCTCAAGAAAACAGTCATGATGCTGAGATAGGCCAGACGCTATGGCTAACGACGGACGTCGCACGTCAGTTTATTTCAATCCTGGAAGCAGGCATTGCAAAAATTGAATCTGGCGAATACCAGGAAAACGAGTACCGCAGACATTAACGCGGCCCTCGGAATGACTTAACAATAAGCTTAACAGGCACCTGCGGGTGCCTGAATTATTTTCGGGCTTGTATAAGCACAGGGAGTTAATTACCCTGCTAACAAGGCAATTACCCGGAACTCACCATGCAATACGATCTTATCATTATCGGCAGCGGCTCCGTCGGCGCCGCCGCTGGCTATTATGCGCGTCGTGCCGGACTCAATGTTCTGATGACCGATGCCCATCAGCCTCCTCACCAGGAAGGCAGCCATCACGGCAGCAGCCGTCTTATCCGTCACGCCTATGGTGAAGGTGAAAAATATGTTCCGCTGGTGCTGCGCGCCCAGCAGCTGTGGGATGAACTGGCCGAGATCAGTGGCGAAGCCGTGTTTGAACGCACCGGCGTCATAAACCTCGGCCCCGCCAGCTCCCCTTTCCTCGCCAACGTTGCCGCCAGCGCCCGTGCGTTCCAGCTTGAGGTGGAAGAGCTGGATGCCCAGGCCGTGATGCAGCGCTGGCCGGAGATACGCCTCCCCGATGACTATCGGGCGATTTTTGAACCCGCTTCCGGCGTACTGCGCAGCGAACTGGCCGTGGAAACCTGGATCCGTCTGGCGCGGGAAGCGGGCTGCGCGCAGCTATTCAACTGCCCGGTCTCGGCTATTCATCACCATGCAGATGGGGTCACCATCGATACTATCGACGGTGAATATCACGGTAAAAAGCTGCTGGTCAGCGCCGGGACCTGGGTCACCCGCCTGCTTCCGGACCTCCCCATCCAGCCGGTACGCAAGGTGTTCGCCTGGTACCAGGCCGATGGCCGTTACAGCAGCAAGAATCACTTCCCGGCCTTCACCGGCGAGTTGCCCAACGGCGATCAATACTACGGTTTCCCGGCGGAAGATAACGAGCTGAAGATTGGCAAGCATAACGGCGGTCAGCCGATCTCCATGCCGCAGCAGCGAGTGGCGTTTGGCGCTGTCGCCAGCGATGGCTCCGAATCGTTTCCGTTTTTGCGTAACGTCCTGCCCGGGATCGGCGGCTGCCTGCACGGCGCCTCCTGTACCTACGATAATACCGTTGATGAAGACTTTATTATCGATACGTTACCCGGCAGACCAGACACGCTGCTCATCACCGGTCTGAGCGGGCACGGCTTTAAGTTTGCCCCGGTGCTGGGGGAAATTGCCAGTCAGTTTGCTCAGGGCGAAGCTTCGAGCTTCAACCTGGCGCCCTTCTCGCTGGCGCGCTTTAACGCGTAATGGAATGCGGCACTTTTGCCGTCGGGCAAAAAAAACGGCCTCTGTCGAGGCCGTTAGTGATTGAGAGCGGTTATGCGTCGCCTGTTTAATTTGCTGGTCAATAACGTCCGCGAGCACTTTATGATCTACCTTGCGCTCTGGCTGCTGCTGGCGATCATCGATCTTGTCTGGTTATGGTTTTTCTGACGGCTCAGGATCGAGGATCCCGAGTTTGGTGTTCAGCCGGCCACGGGATTTATTAAAGATTTTATTGCCGTTTTCACGCCCGGCGCGCAGCTGACGCTGCTCCTCTTCCGGCAGCTTATGCTCTTCCATGCAGGCTTCGCTACAGCAGCCGGCAAACTTCTCGGCACAGCTCGGGCACTGGATAAACAACAGATGGCAGCCATCATTCAGGCAGTTGGTATGGGTGTCGCACGGCGCGCCGCACTGATGACAGTGCGCGATAACGTCATTGGAGATCCGCTCGCCCATCCGTTCATCAAAGACAAAATTTTTGCCAATGAAACGCACCGGCAGCCCCTGCTCACGGGCGCGGCGGGCGTACTCGATGATGCCACCCTCGATGTGCCAGACCTTATTGAAGCCGTTATGCTTCATCCAGGCGCTGGCTTTTTCACAGCGAATACCACCGGTGCAATACATGACAATTTTCTTGTCTTTATGGTCCTGCATCATTTCAACGGCTTTCGGCAACTGGTCGCGGAAGGTATCCGCTGGGATCTCCAGCGCGTTTTCGAAATGGCCCACCTCATATTCATAGTGGTTGCGCATATCGATAAACACGGCATCCGGATCGTCAAGCATCGCGTTGACCTCCGCCGCCTTGAGATAGTCTCCGACGTTGGAGGCGTCGAAAGAGGGATCGTCGATGCCGTCGGCAACGATGCGGTCGCGCACTTTCAGACGTAGCACCCAGAACGATTTACCGTCGTCCTCGAGAGCGATATTGAAACGCAGCCCCGCCAGCGCCGGATCGAAACCATTGAGAAACTCACGCAGAGCTTCAACGTTGCTTTCCGGCACGCTGATTTGCGCGTTGATCCCTTCCCGGGCCAGATAGATGCGGCCAAAGACTTTCAACTGGGTTAAGGCAACCCACAGCGCATCGCGGGTCGCTTGCGGATCGACAATGGTGAAATATTTATAGAATGAGATCGTCGTGCGCGGCTCGGTTTCAGCCAGCATTTGCGCCTTTAACGTCTCATTTGAAATGCGGTTGTGTAACACTGGCATGGTGTACCTGCTCGACATAGAAATGAGGAAATAAACGGCGGGCATGATATAGCAAAGCTTATTAATTTACATCCCTACATTTTACGCTACATTTTTCTCACCGGTCGCCCCCCACTTAACAAAACGATGTGGCTGTCGCCGCCTTTGGCTGGCCGGTAAAAAAATGCGATAATATAAGATGTTGCTCACTGATACGGGTATGAAATGACTCATTTGCCTAAATTTTCTCCGGCGCTGCTGCATCCGCGCTATTGGCTGCTGTGGCTGGGTATCGGCCTGCTGTGGCTGGTTGTCCAACTGCCCTACCCGCTGATCTACCGCCTCGGGAACGCCATCGGCCGGCTGGCCATGCGATTTATGAAGCGCCGGGCGAAGATCGCCTATCGCAACCTTGAGCTCTGCTTCCCCGAGAAAAGCGAGCAGGAACGTCACCGGATGGTGGTGATGAACTTTGAATCGGTGGGTATTGGGTTGATGGAGACCGGTATGGCCTGGTTCTGGCCGGTTCGCCGTATCGCCCGCTGGACCGACACCATCGGCTTTGAGCATATTCGCGATGTGCAGGCGCAGCAGCGCGGCATTCTGCTGATCGGCATTCATTTCCTGACACTGGAAATGGGCGCGCGGATGTTCGGTATGAACGAGCCGGGGATTGGCGTCTATCGTCCCAACGATAACCCGGTCATCGACTGGCTGCAGACCTGGGGCCGACTGCGCTCCAACAAGGACATGATCGACCGCAAGGATCTGAAAGGCATGATCCGCGCGCTGAAAAAAGGCGACGTGGTGTGGTACGCGCCAGATCATGATTACGGCCCGACCGCCAGCGTCTTCGCCCCACTGTTTGCCGTTGACCAGGCGGCGACCACCTCCGGCACCTGGATGCTGGCGAAAATGTCCAAAGCCTGCATCGTGCCCTTTGTTCCACGCCGTAAACCGGACGGCAAAGGTTATGAACTGATTATCCTGCCGCCAGAGTGCTCCCCGCCGCTGGACGACGCGGAAACCACCGCTGCGTGGATGAATAAGATCGTAGAGCAGTGCATTATGATGGCCCCGGAACAATATATGTGGCTCCATCGCCGCTTTAAAACCCGCCCCGAGGGGATGCCCTCCCGCTACTGAACCTCTTTCCCGGCCGCGCGCCTCCCGGCCGGGAATCCCCAGCGCTCAGGCTTTACGCTCTGCTTTAGCTTTAAAAGCTCTCCTCCATTGCGGCATTTATTTCCCAGGCGCATAATTAGCAGGCTCATATTTTCTCTTAATTTGACCTGCCGCGCAGGCCAGTGGAACCCTATGTCGTCTGCTGATACCCCCATTAACTGGAAACGAAACCTGACCGTCACCTGGCTTGGCTGCTTTTTAACCGGCGCCGCCTTCAGCCTGGTCATGCCTTTTCTGCCGCTCTACGTCGAACAACTCGGCGTCACCGGGCATAGCGCCCTCAACATGTGGTCCGGGCTGGTCTTTAGCATCACTTTTCTCTTCTCCGCCATCGCCTCGCCGTTCTGGGGCGGACTTGCTGACCGCAAGGGACGTAAAATCATGCTGCTGCGTTCAGCCCTCGGGATGGCCATCGTCATGATGTTGATGGGGCTGGCGCAGAATATCTGGCAGTTTCTGCTACTGCGCGCGCTGCTCGGCCTGCTGGGCGGCTTTATTCCCAATGCCAACGCCCTGATTGCCACCCAGATCCCGCGCCATAAAAGCGGCTGGGCGCTGGGCACGCTGTCAACCGGCGCGGTAAGCGGCGCCCTGCTCGGCCCGCTGGCGGGTGGCTTCCTGGCCGACCACTGGGGCCTGCGTACTGTCTTCTTTATGACCGCGGCGGTGCTGTTTATCTGCTTCCTGTTTACCCTGTTTTTAATCCGTGAAAATTTTGTCCCGATCGCCAAAAAAGAGATGCTCAGCGCGAAGGCGGTGTTCTCCTCGCTGCAGAATCCGAAACTGGTGCTCAGCCTGTTTGTCACCTCGCTGATCATCCAGGTCGCCACCGGCTCCATTGCGCCGATCCTGACGCTTTACGTGCGCGATCTGGCGGGTAACGTCAGCAATATCGCCTTTATCAGCGGGATGATCGCCTCGGTGCCGGGCATTGCCGCCCTGATGAGCGCCCCTCGTCTGGGCAAACTGGGGGATCGTATCGGACCGGAAAAAATCCTCATCGTGGCGCTGATTATCTCGGTGCTGTTGCTGATCCCGATGTCGTTCGTCCAGACCCCGCTGCAGTTAGGTATCCTGCGATTCCTGCTCGGCGCCGCGGACGGCGCGCTGCTGCCGGCGGTGCAAACCCTGCTGGTGTATAACTCCACCAGCCAGATCTCCGGGCGGATCTTCAGCTATAACCAGTCATTTCGTGATATTGGCAACGTCACCGGCCCCCTGATCGGCGCCTCGGTTTCCGCCAACTACGGCTTTCGCGCCGTCTTCCTTGTTACCGCAGGAGTGGTGTTGTTTAACGCGATCTATTCGACCCTCAGCCTGCGCCGGCCAGCCGCGGACGCCTCGCAGCCCGACCGCCATTCACTAAATTAACGTCCAGAGGGGCTCAGCCCCTTGACGCCTTGCCTGGCGCCTTCTATAGATTGAATCGTGTTCAATTCATATTCTTCTCAGGAGATTCGCTATGCCAAAGGATTCGATGTTCTATGCTACGCTCGAAGAAGCTATTGATGCAGCACGTGAAGAATTTCTCGCCAACAACCCTGACAGCGATGAAGAGAGCGCTAACGTTGAGCAGCTCAATATTCAAAAGTATGTGCTGCAGGATGGCGATATCGCCTGGCAGGCCGAATTTTTTGCTGACGAAGAGGAACAAGGCGAATGCTTACCGATGCTCAGCGGCGAAGCCGCGCAGAGCGTCTTCGATGGGGATTATGATGAGATAGAGCTGCGTCAGGAGTGGCTGGAGGAAAATACGCTTCATGAGTGGGATGAAGGTGAATTCCAGCTCGAGCCCTCGCTGGACACCGAAGAGGGACAGACGGCGGCCGACGAGTGGGACGAGCGTTAATCAGTTATAGGGCCCGTGGCTGGCGTCCAGCGGCAGCAGCAGCGTATCGAAGACCAGCGAGAACGGCAGGTCCAGAATGGTGAGATAGCGCCATCCTGAATCGCGAACGTCCCACTGCACGCCCGGGTAATATTGATTGCCATGCCCCTGCCCGGGCACCGTCCGGCTAATAATGCTGCCGCAGCCGCTAAGCAGCAGCGCCATGGCAATGATAGGTAGTATTCGCATCCACAACCTCGTGTTTCAGATAAAAAAATACCGGCATCGCTGCCGGTATTTTCCTTAACGTACGGCTTATTTCGTTTTCAGCGCCAGCGGGTTAAGCGCCAGCTGCTGATAGGCGTTCACCCACGAGGAGTATTTCTCCGGCGCGGCCCATACGCGATAGTGCAGACGCGACATGGTTACCGGGTCGCTCAACAGCACCAGTCGACGATCGCGGTTCAGCTTATCCGGCGTTTCATTCAGCGCCTGCTCGACATGGCGCTCGCGGGCGATCTCCAGGATATGACCCTGACGGTGGCGCGCGGTGGCCATCGCGGTCGCGAGGGCATTAAACGACGGGTTAAACACCGCGTGCATAAAGCCATCGTCCAGCGAACGCTGACGGTTCAGCGTCAGGTACGCATCGGTATCTTTGAGCACCTGCGGCGGCGAATACTCTTCCGGGATCAGGAACAGCTTCCAGCGCTTGGTGCGCAGGCCCACGGTCGCCCGGCTGGAGATCGCCGACACGAACGGCGACAGGATCAGCGATACGACAATCGGCGCCAGCCAGAACAGGAAGCGCAGATCCAGCCATGCCATTCCGACCGCCCATACCAGCCCCAGCAGCAGCTGCGAGCCGTGACGCATAAAGGCTTCACCCCACGGCGTGGAGTCATCATCACGCTGCGGCGAATTCCACACCACTTCCCAGCCGAGGAAGGCGCTGACCACGAAGACGGTGTGGAACAGCATGCGCACCGGCGCCAGCAGGACCGAGAACAGGACCTCCAGCAGCAGGGAAAGCGTCACGCGGATAAATCCACCGTACTCCTTCGGCCCCTTACACCACACCAGGATGATACTCAACAGCTTCGGCAGGAACAGCAGCACCATGGTCGAGGCGAACAGCGCAATAGCCAGCTCAGGACGCCACTGCGGCCACACCGGGAACAGCTGACGCGGCTGCAGGAAGTACTGCGGCTCGGTCAGGGCATGCACCACCTGCAGCGCTGTCGACAGGGCAAGGAACATAAACCACAGCGGCGCCGACAGGTAGGACATCACGCCGGTAAGGAACACCGCCCGGTGCACCGGGTGCATCCCTCTCACGAGGAACAGGCGGAAGTTCATCAGGTTGCCCTGGCACCAGCGGCGGTCGCGTTTCAGCTCGTCCAGCAGGTTCGGCGGCAGCTCTTCATAGGAGCCCGGCAGATCGTAGGCAATCCACACGCCCCAGCCGGCGCGGCGCATCAGCGCGGCTTCAACGAAGTCGTGCGACAGAATCGACCCGGCAAAGTTGCCCTCGCCCGGCAGCGGCGCCAGCGCGCAGTGCTCAATGAACGGCTTCACGCGAATGATGGCGTTGTGTCCCCAGTAGTGGGACTCTCCCAGCTGCCAGAAGTGCAGACCCGCCGTAAACAACGGACCATACACCCGGGTGGCAAACTGCTGGCAACGCGCATACAGCGTGTCCATGCCCGAGGCGCGCGGGGATGACTGGATGATCCCGGCGTTCGGGTTCGCTTCCATCAGGCGCACCAGACTGCTCAGACACTCTCCGGTCATCACCGAGTCAGCATCCAGCACCACCATGTAGCTATACTGGCTGCCCCAGCGGCGGCAGAAATCATCGATGTTGCCGCTCTTACGCTTCACGCGACGACGACGACGACGGTAGAAGATCTGCCCTTCGCCCTGCACTTCGGCAATCAGCTCCATCCACGCCTTTTGCTCAGCGACACAGATATCGGGGTTATAGCTGTCGCTGAGGATATAGACGTCGAAATGAGCGGCGTTGCCGGTGGCTTTCACCGACTCCCAGGTCGCCCGCAGCCCGGCGAACACGCGGTCAACGTCTTCGTTACAGATCGGCATAATAAGCGCCGTACGGTGCGCCGGGTTCAACGGTTCGTCACCGACCGTCGAGGCGGAAATACTGTACTTATCGCGACCGATCAACAGCTGCAGGAATCCCATTAACGCGGTCCAGAAGCCGGCGGAAACCCAGCAGAACAGCACCGCGAAGAGGATCAGAATGCCGCTCTGCAACACGTACGGCAGCAGCTGCATGAACGAAACCCACAGGTTCTGCCCCACCATATCGGCCGGGTTGATCAGCGCCCAGCCCTGATAAGGCAGAATGGTTTTCATGTACCAGGTCGCCACCACGGTCTGCGACAGCGTCAGCAGCAGCAGGATGTAGCGACGAATGGTACCGACGGTACGCCATTTTTGCTCGCTCTCGCGCTCTTCTTGCGTCAGGCGGGAGAGATAGCGCGGCGTGACATCGCGTCCGCGCAGACGGTCCCAGAAGCGGCCAACCGGGTTGGTACGCCACGGGTCCGGGATCATCGAGGAGCGCTTGGCTTTCGGCATCGCATGCAGCTGGGTGCGGCCTTCATCATCCTTCACCAGCTGATCGCCAGACAGCGAATCCGGCCAGCTGTGCGCCAGCCGCGCCTTGACCGACCCCAGCGGGGAGTCGTCTTCGCGGGCGAAGGTCTGATGTTCGTCATCCAGGGCCTGATGAACGGCCTGCAGGCTGGTGTCCGGCAGCGCCGATTTCTCGGCGTCCGACAGCGGCAATGCGTCAATGTACTTCGTTATCTTATTCATTGGCAGGCAGCTGATAGCTCCAGGTTTCGCTCAACGTGTCATCGCCGTTAACCAGTGCGGCGCGCATTTCCGTCGTTTTCTTCGGATCTTTCACCTTCAAACGCAGGATCATTCGCCAGCCTTTGGTCACCGGATTGTAACGCACGGTATTTTCAACGATTTCAGCGTTGTCGCCGGTGCTCGCCTGGGCGGCGACCGGGGTATCCGCCGGCAGTTTTTTCATATCGGCGCCGGTGAAGTCGACAATGAAAGCAATGGTACCGTCCGGCTGGCGGATCAGGTTCGACTGCTTAACATCGCCGGTAGAGCGGCGGGTCTGCATAACGTACGCGTTATCCGGCGCATGCAGCTTGTCTTCATCGCGGCTGAAGGTGATGGTGTACTTGAAGTTCATCTCCTTGCCCGGCTCCGGCAGCTGATCCGGCGTCCAGTAAGTCACGATGTTATCGTTGGTTTCATCGTTGGTCGGGATTTCGACCAGTTCGATTTTCCCTTTGCCCCACTCCCCTTTCGGGGTGATCCAGGCGCTCGGGCGCAGGTCATAACGATCGTCAAGGTCCTCGAAGCGTGAGAACTGACGGCCGCGCTGCAGCAGGCCGAACCCTTGCGGGTTTTCCATCGCATAGCTGCTAACGGCCAGGTGTTTCGGGTTGTTCAGCGGACGCCAGATCCACTCGCCGTTGCCCGCCAGGATCGACAGACCATTGGAGTCGTGCAGCGCCGGACGATAGTTCAGCGCCGGAGAAGGCTGGTTGGAACCAAACAGGAACATACTGGTGAGCGGCGCCACGCCCAGTTTGCCCACTTTGTCACGCAGGTAAACTTTGGACTGGACATCCACCACGGTATCGCGTCCCGGCATGATCACAAAGCGATAAGCGCCGGTTGCCCGCGGCGAATCCAACAGCGCATAGATAGTCAGACGCTTGTCGGTAGCTTTAGGACGCTCGATCCAGAACTCACGAAAACGCGGGAACTCTTCGCCGGAAGGCAGCGCGGTATCGATAGCCAGACCGCGCGCGGACAGACCGTATACCTGACCCTGACCCAGCACGCGGAAGTAGCTGGCACCGAGCATGCTGACGATTTCATCGTTCTTATCTTTGCTGTTGATCGGATACAGTACTTTGAAGCCGGCGAAACCAAGGTCTTTCACCGTGTCTTTATCGTGCTGAACGTTACCAAAGTTAAAATAGTCCGGGCTATATTTAATTTTGCGCACGCTGGTGGCCGTCACTTCATTGATGGTGACCGGCGTGTCGAAGTACATACCCTGATGGTAAAATTCAAGCTTGAATGGGGTTTTCTGGTTATTCCAGTAAGCTTTATCGTGATTAAACTGAATTTGCTGGTAGTCCGCGTATTTCATGTCGCGGAAAGCGGAGGGCAGGTTACTCTTTGGCGCTTCATAGCCTTTCCCGGCTAACGTTTTGGCCTCTTTTGCAACGTCATCAATGCTAAATGCCCATGCAGATGAAGTACACAGGGACAACATTACGGCTGCGCTTAACCAACGCATTTTCATCATCTGTGGTTTATGTTTCATATAAGTAAGCACTTCCCCCTTTGTGTGCTTAAATCGATCCGATCTATTTTAATGGAAACTCAGGCAATCCGACAACATAATCCCTGCTTTGTTCAGCGTAGCGGCGCAGGGAATAAACAGTTCGCAGTCCCGTTTGCACTTTGCGTGCTTATCCTGGAGACAGGTACCCCGAGTTCATGTAGGGTTGCTGATAATGTAAGCGTTATCATCTTGAGTGATAAGACGAATTATCTGAGATTGTCGTGAATCGTATGAATAATACTCCGGTACAGCGTGAATATTTTTTCGACAGCATCCGCGCCTGGCTGATGCTGCTGGGGATCCCTTTTCACATTTCGCTGATTTATTCCAGCCATAGCTGGCATGTCAACAGCGCAGAGCCCTCGTGGTGGCTGACGCTGTTTAATGATTTCATTCATGCCTTCCGCATGCAGGTCTTCTTCGTGATCTCCGGCTATTTCTCCTACATGCTGTTCCTGCGCTACCCGCTGAAAAAGTGGTGGAAAGTGCGCGTCGAACGGGTCGGTATTCCGATGCTGACCGCCATCCCGCTGCTGACGCTGCCGCAGTTTATTATGCTGCAGTACGTCAACGGCAAGGCGGAAAACTGGCACACCCTTTCGGGGTACGACAAATTCAACACCCTGGCGTGGGAGCTCATTTCCCACCTCTGGTTTTTGCTGGTCCTGGTGGTGCTGACCTCGCTTGGGGTGGTGCTGTTTAAATGGCTGACGCGCCGCCCGGCTCCTGGCGCTCACGCATTCGGTGACACTGTCACTATGGGCCAGCTGACGATGATTTTCCTCGCGCTGGGGGTGCTTTACGCGCTGATCCGTCGGTCATTGTTCGTGATCTACCCTCCCCTGCTGAGCAATGGTCTGTTTAACTTTGTGGTCATGCAGACGCTGTTCTATCTGCCCTTCTTTGTGCTGGGGGCGCAGACCTTTATTAACCCGCGCTTAAAGGCGATGTTCACCACCCCGTCGCCATGGTGTTGCGTGGCGTCACTGCTGGGATTCATCGCTTACCGCCTGAACCAGCAGTATGGATCTGGCGACGGTTGGATGTATGAAACGGAATCGGTGATCACCATGGTGCTGGGGCTGTGGATGGTAAATGTGATCTTCTCGCTCGGCCATCGCCTGCTGAATTTTCAGTCGGCGCGGGTGACCTACTTCGTCAATGCTTCGCTGTTTATTTACCTGGTGCACCATCCGCTGACGCTGCTGTACGGGGCGTGGATCACCCCGGCCATTAAGTCGAATACCTTAGGCTTTATTGGCGGGTTGGTTTTTGTGGTGGGGATTGCCCTGATCCTGTATGAAATTCATCTGCGTATTCCGCTGCTGCGTTTCCTGTTCTCCGGTAAACCCATGAGCAAACCGGCAAAAACCCCGGCCTCGGCCAGCTAACCTTTAGCCTTTGCGGCACGCCAGGCGTGCCGCGCTACGCTTGCTCATCAAACAGCCGGTCGAAGATCATATTATACAGGGCTTCTAAATCCGCTTTATCGACCGGAGTGGAGGCGCTCAGCTCACAACGGTAGGCTGCCCCCTCCGTCAGAACGGCGATGAGCTCTGAAGCAGCATTGCGTCGCGCATCGCCGAGACCGGGATGATAGCGCTGCGACAAACGGCCGCCCTCCTCTTTCAACCTCCGATCGGCCTGCACCAGGATCTCGCGCAAGCGTGGGTTACGCGAGGCTTCGGCGTTAATTTCCATCAACAGATAATTGTCGCTTTTGGTGGCTGCCGAAGTCGGGATCCTGCCGGCCAGCACCGCCGCTTTGCGCGCCAGATTGTGGTTCTCATCGATCATCTCCCCGACCCTGGCGTTGACGATTTCGCTGACAATCGCTTCGATGATCGCTTCCTTGCTGGCAAAAATGCGATACAGCTGACCGACGCTCAGGCCCGCCTCGCGGGCGATATCAGCGACAGAGGCGCCATGCAATCCCTTTGCCGCAAAACATCTTTGCGCAGCGGCAACGATCTCCGCGCGGCGCGCCTGCTGCTTCTGCTGTACTTTTCCTTCCGACACCTGCTCCCTCCTGCAATCCATCATTCCTGTCAATACCGGCGGTTATCATAGCCTATTCTGCGGAATCAGGGGTATGCCGCCAGCAGGCGACGATAGATAGCCGCCGTTTCCTCGTCGAAACAGACGAACAGGACCCGTTCAAGCGGGTTATAGCGGGTGAGAAACGCGGTCACAGTGCGCACGGCGATCGCCGCCGCTTCCTCTTTCGGATAGCCATACACGCCGGTGCTGATCGCCGGAAACGCAATGGAGCGATAATTGTTTGCCGCCGCCAGCTGCAGGCTGTTTTTGTAGGCATCGGCCAGGGTTTGCGCCTCCATGCGGTCGCCGCCGTGCCAGACCGGGCCCACGGTGTGGATCACCGCGCTGGCGGGAAGATCGCCCGCCATCGTGATCACCGCATGACCAGGGGGACATTCGCCCTGCTGCTGCAACACTTGCTTGCAGGCCGCCAGCAGCGCGGGACCGGCCGCCCGGTGGATCGCGCCATCCACCCCGCCGCCGCCCAGCAGCGAGGGGTTTGCCGCATTCACAATCACATCGACATCAAGCGTCGTAATATCGCCGAGAATTACTTCAGGTTGAACAGCCATTTCTCCTCCTGTCGGCATAGCGCGTAGATACGGCTTTCTGCCGATACTAGGGCATACCCGCCCCCGGGAGCAAGATTATCCCGCCGCGCCGGCGACAAGAAGGTAAAAAAAACAGGACCCTGAGGGTCCTGTTGCTATTATCGTCCCGCCGCTCAGGCGTTGTCATTGGCGAACGATTTATGCTTATCCGCACGGGCCGCCAGCCACAGGCCACTATTTTTCATGGCATAGCCAAAGACCAGGCCCAGCGCCAGAGAAGGGATAACCAGACGCCAGTCGCCGTCTGCCGCGAAGGTCGCGCAGGCGCCGATAAAGGTGCCGGGGACAAACGACAGCAGCGTCTGTCGCGCCTGGATGCACATCAGAAAGGCCACGACGCCGGTCATCATATAGCTGAGGATCTGCAGCTGCGGGGCCAGCGCGCTACCGTGGATAATCACCAACGCCCAGACCACGCCGCTCATGACCGTACAGGAGGAGATGGCCAGACCTTTCAGACCGCCCTGCGGGCAGGCGAAATAAGCGGTACAGCCGAGGAAACCGGCCCAGCTCAGCAGGCCGAGGGCGACCGCCACCCATCCCCAAATCCCGGAGAGAATGCCCGTCGTTAATGCGATTGCGAAGAGTATGTTCATGGCGCGTATCCTAGCAGATACGCGCCGGAAGAATGCGATCTAAAACACACTATATGAATGAACCTAATTTCAGTTACATTAAAATAGTGACTTAAATCACTTTTTATTGCTCATCTTCTTCCTGAAGCTCGTCCCACATCGCGGCGATGGCGTCGCGGGTCAACGGCGCCATCGTGCGCCAGAACGCTGTGTGCGCATGCGCTTCGACTTTCCCCAGCATTGTCCCGCACCACGGCAGGATATAGTCGGCAAACAGGCGCTCCAGCGTCTCGCTCTGCTCTTCTGTGGCATGATCCTCCAGCCAGGAGGCGGCCAGCAGCAGCGATCCGAGATGATCCGCCGGACCTTCTCCCGTCGGGATGCCATGCTCGCTCAGAAAAGCCCGGACCTCCGCTTCCGAGGAACCCTCCACCCACGCGCTACGGTACGGCGGGACGCTGCAGGCTTCACCGACGAACAGCGCATTATAGTCCGTCGCCAGGGACTGCATTTCACAGCTTTTCTGCAGACGCGCCAGCAGCTCGTCCTGTTCCAGCGGCCAGCTGGCGGCCAGTTTGCCCTCGCGGATCAGGGTAAACAGCGGCACCAGCAGCGGGTCCTGCGGTTGACGGTAATACAGCGAACCCAGCACGCGGCAGAGGATTGAAAACTCGTTCATTCAGTTATTCCAGTTATACAAATTAAAGGTCAGCAAATTCCGGGATCGCCGGCATACCACGCGACTCGAGGAAGTCGAGCAGGCGACGCGGAGAAACGTTGAGGATCCTCTCCTCCGGAAAATCGACAGCATCGAGGATCTTGCGGCATTCGGTAAACTCTCCGAGGGTAAACGCAGTGTGAGAGTCCGAGCCCAGCGCCACCCACCCTCCGGCGTCGCGCACCGCGGCGGCGATGGCCCGGCAGTTATCTTCACTGCCCACGCGCGATGAAACGAAAGAGGAGTTATTGATCTCCAGCGCCACCTGGTAACGGGCCGCCGCTTCGGCAATGGCCGGGATATCCACCGGGAATTTCGGATTACCCGGATGGCTAATCATATGCACTTTACCGCTGGCCATCGCGGCAATCATCGCCTGCGTATGGGTGGCGCTATCCTGCGGCGGAAACACCGGCTCGTGGAATCCGGCGATGATCAGATCGAGCGACGTCAACATCGGCCCGGAACAGTCGATCTCGCCTTCGATATTTTTAATATTCGATTCAATACCGCGCAGGATCCCCACACCGTCCACCAGACGGGGCCAGATGCGCATATTAACGAAATGCCAGTAGTGCGGAGCATCCGCCATGTCCGGGCCGTGATCGGTAATGGCGAAGAGTTTGATCCCTTTACGCTTTGCTTCCGCAATATAATCGTGCAGGGTGCTGTAGGCGTGGGTGCTGGCGACGGTATGCATGTGCAGGTCAACGGGATACATCACATTCTCCTCTTCTGTTTGCCGCAAGAATAGCAGGAATCCGGGCGCTTGATTAGCAAAAACCCCGCCGCAGCGGGGTTTGCTTACCTTAATAACCGCGCTGACGATCGACCTGACCGCTAACCGGTTCCCCTCGCTCCAGCCGGCTAATGGTCCCGGCGATGTAGGCAATGGCCTCCATCGGGCGGGTGACTGCCGCCACGTGGGGAGTCATGGCCACCCGCGGGTGCGCCCAAAGCGGGCTCTCCTGGGGCAACGGTTCGCGACTGAAGACATCGAGCATTGCCCCTTTGAGCTTACCGCTGTTCAGCGCCGCCAGCAGATCTTCTTCAACGACATGCACGCCGCGGGCAAGGTTAAGGACATAGCTCTCATCCGGCAGCTGCGCCAGCAGCGTCTGGTTAATAATGCCGACGGTTTCAGCGGTGTTCGGCAGCAGGTTGATCAGTACGCGGGTCCCCTGCAGGAATGTGCCCAGCTCGGCCTGGCCGGCAAAGCTCTGCACCTGCGGCCAGGCTTTGCGGCTACGGCTCCAGACGCGAAGCGGAAATCCCCAGGAGTGCAGGCTTTCCGCCACCTTCGCCCCCAGCACGCCGGCGCCCATAATCCCGACGGTGAAATCGTCGACACGATACTCAGGCAACGGCTGCCAGCGGGACGCCAGCTTCTGCGCCTGATAGTCATCGAACCGGCGGAACCAGTGCAGAACCTGGCTCACCGCATACTCCTGCATCTGCCGTCCCATGCCGGTATCTTCAAGGCGAAACAGCGGGATCGACAGGGGCAACATATCCGGATGATCGCGCAGCTTACTGAGGATCGAATCCACCCCCGCCCCAAGGGCGAACACGGCCTTCAGCGCCCTGCCCTGCAGCATCTCTACCGGTGGATGCCAGACCAGGGCATAGTCCGCCGGCTGGTTATCGCCCGCTTTCCATTCGCGCACTCGCGCGCCGGGTAACTGCTTTTCCAGCTCTCGGATCCAGTATTGGGTATCAAAGGTCGGATGGTAAAAAATAATCTCCATAGGGGCTCCTGATAGCAAACGCCCGGGGCAGGTTAATGCTGGCGTCTTATTTTACTCATTGTTTTCTATTGGTTTGCCAGCATAGCAAATTTCCCCTTGTCGCAAAGTGAAAAGGGAGTGGCGACAAAAAAAACGGATTTCGCACGTTTAAGGAGCAAGTTGTTCGAAGTTTGTCTAAACGCGCTGATTTTGCAAAAAGTTGATTGACGGGCGATACGTATTTCCCTACATTAGCGCCCGTTCCCGACAACAACGGGAAAGACAATATGGTGAGGTGTCCGAGTGGCTGAAGGAGCACGCCTGGAAAGTGTGT